>JACMME010000162.1 GCA_014379205.1 Gemmatimonadaceae bacterium | reverse complement strand
GCCGATTGATGTGCGGGCGTGCGTGCAATCGAATGAGCTCATGGTCTGCAGATCGCGTCCGCCCTTCAGATACAGGTGAGCAACACCCTGCGCGAACAGGCCAAGGGCGCTACCGAATTTCGTGGAGGCCCGCCGGGCGCCGCGCGCCAACACGGACTGGGTGCCCGCATCACGCGTCGCAAGCCGAAGAATGCGAGAGCTCTCCGAATAGTCGAACGAATGCAGAACAACGGCTTCTGTGGAGAGAACGGGCATTGAGAAAGATATTGCCTGTGAGAAGACGCGGGGGAACTTTGGAGTCGCCGAAATGGCAAATCGCCTCTCAGCTACCGGAGGTTGCTACTCCGACTCATTGCCTGTACCCAACGGTGACCAGGCCTGCCGACTTTCCTTATTACACCGTTCTCCAATTCATAAACTCCAGCGCAGCAATGCTCAGCGAACAGTCACGTCAAAGGCCAGCGTTCCCGCTGGATGGGAACGCACGAAAGCGCCATTTGCGGCGAAAACGTTGAGGACGGCGAGCACTTCACCGTTGTCAATGCAGTATATCCGGCCGCCAGCATCACCCGTCGCCGCATCGCACTTCGGCTGCTCTGCGCCGCTGGCGGTCGTCAGAAGCCTGTGTGAACCAGACGGCGCGAAAGGCCCCTGGAAGGTGAGCGTCAACGGATCAATCGCGTACACCTTGGGAAGATACGGATTGAACCCGGTCGCTGCGGTGACATAGAGCATGCCGTTTGCGCCGAGAGCCATCGTGGCACCGAATGCACCCTGCGGAAATATCCGGGTGGCGACGACGGATCGCGCCATGAGATCCAGCTTTACAACCGCAGCCGGCACGACGAACGCGCCACTGGAAAGCACGTATGCAAAGTTGCCAATTGCAAACGCGCGCAGCGGACTAATGATCGCAGGTCCAAGTGGTATGGTATCGCGACCCAGATCGCTGACGAGCTGCGGGACGCGGATCAGGCGGCCCGGACCTGCCACGGCATAGTCAGTGGAGCACATGACATTCGCGTCCACACTCCAGAGCGCGCTAATGGCGAAAAAGACATCGGATGGGCACAGTCCCGCGTTCGCAACCGTAGTTACGCCGGCGGGTAAACCTGCACGCATTTCCACCCGCGCAATCGAGCCAGAATTGCGCAGCGCAACTGCGAAATTCCGAGCGCCATCCGCTCCCGAAAGAAGAAATGTGGCGCCCGCCGGATTGCTTGCCGCAGGCAACTGGACGCGCTGGAGGGAACCATTGGAAAGGTCAGCAACATAGAGCTGATCGCCTTTCAGACTGCTGGAAGTGGACAGCACGATGTTATCGAGCACTGTGAATGTCGCTCCGTCGAATGATGCACCGAAGTCAATGTGGCTGTTCGGTGCTCCGGAGCTGGGCACAAACGTCACTCCTGTCTCGCCCACGCCGTTGAGTATCAAAGCGCCGGGCTGCAGCACCGGAGGCTCAAAGGGCAGCGTAGAATCACTGCACGCGAGGACCACAATCGCGGCGAAAGGCAGAGGGAGGAATCGGGGCACGATTTTCACTGTAGGGGTCGAAGGGTGAGACTCGCAGTCCAAACGCGGCCCTCGGACGGATATCCGGCGACCTGCTGCCAGCGCGTGCCGCTCAGGTTTCGTGCGCCCAAGCCGATTACGGCCTGCGTGGCACGAACGGCCGCGCTCCAGCTGGCATGCATCTCCAGAAGCATGACGGCGGGCAACTGCTGCGCGAGTGAAGGATCAGGAACGGCCGCGACGGGGCGACGCCCCAAAGCGGAAAGGGACGCAACAACCGAGATGGGTCCGGAGCGAAAGCGACCGGTGGCACCGCCATCCACGCGCGGTACGTACGGGGTGGGAATGCTTACGGCATCGATGTCGAGGCGAAGGGCAGTGCTGCGCGAGCTTGCCCAGACATCCAGATCGAAGGGATCGAGAGTGACAGCGAATCTGGCCTCGGCGCCGTACACCCTCTCACGGCCAACATTTCGCGGGCCCCACGAAAACGTTCCTGGAAACCAGACAATCGCGTCGCGTGTTTCTCGGTCGAACAGTGCGGCGCTGAACGTGGCCGCTTTTCGGTGAACCCGAGCTCCTGCCTCCGCATCGAGAATGACGCGCTCTGGTCCGACGCGCGGCGGATGAACGATGCGCTGTGGAGAAACGATATGAAGGTCGTAGAATGCCGGAGCGCGAAATCCCTGCCCGGCGCGTGCGAAAAATGTGACGGTGCCTTGACGCTCGACGCTCACGGCGGGCGATAGCCGCGCACCAGCATCCGCGACACCATCAAACCGGGTGGCAGCTGTTGCGCGCCATCGACCGCGCATCCACCCATAGTGAGCCGCAGTGAAGATCCGGGGCCTGGTAGCATCCTCAAGATTGCTGCCGTACACCCGGTCCGCGCCGCCTCCAAGCCGGAATGAAACAGAACCTACGGTGCGCTCGGCGTCCGCGTCCAGAGACATTGAGGAAGTCCGTGAGACGAAGGCCAGACCGTCACGGTAATGGTATCGCAGCAGTCGCGTGCCTCCAGCGACTTTCCAGCTACCGAGATCCGCGGCGACGCGAACAAGCGCGCGATCAGTCGTACCGCGGGCATTGTCGTAAACCCGCACATTCATGGGGCCCACCAGACCACGTTCCGTGCGCGATGCAAGAAAAGTCATCTGCGCCGAGGGTATGATCGCGGAGCCAAACAGCGCAAACCGCCGTTCATCATTATTGACGCGGACTTCGTTGGCTTCACTTCGGGGAATACCAGCAGCTGTTCGCTCGGTATTCTGAAATGGGAAATCGTTGCGCGCGTAGCCCCACTCTCCCCCGACTCGAACTTCGGCACCAACCGCCTTCAATGTGTGCGCTGCACTGAGGCCAGCACGGCTGTACGAGCTGGCGGATACCGTCAGTGTCGATCCTGATCCGCTACTCAAAGCCAGCACTCCCCCACTCGCTCCGGACCCCATCGTCGCGGCATCTGCACCGGGGAGTACCGATATCTCACCGAGCGCCGCGATCGGCAGCTCGCTCACGTCCGCGGAGCCTGTTGCCGGATCGTTGAGTGGCAGACCGTCGAGAAGCACCAGAACCTGTTCTGGGCGCGAGCCCCGCATCGAAAGCGCCACCCCGCTCCGCGATGAGCGTGCGCTCACGAACGGAAGCCTCGTTGCGAGATCCCTCGCAGTCGCCACACCCTCGGTTTCGATCGCTCTGACGTCTATGACCGCGGAATGGCGTGAGGCGGACGCCGGCGCCCGAACATCGACTTGAGCTACCTGGAGCGCCACTGGTTGAAGATCAACCATCAAGCTGTCATCGCGACCGAGCACGATTGCGGCGGAACGGTAGCCAATTCGCCTGATGCGCACCGTATCGCCCGCGCGCCCAGCGAGCGCGAAGCGGCCGTTGTCGCCCGTGTTCACGGTCGTTCGCGCGATTTCGACCTCCGCGGCTCGCACGGGATGCCCCGTGACCGCATCCCTGACCGTGCCGCGCACCCCTAGCGATGCCTGGAGCTGGAGTGCGACGAGCGCAAGAGTACCTATCATCCACGCACATCCCCGCGCCAGCTACGCGATCGAAGGGGTATGAGCGCTGGTGCCCCAACGGCGGGATCACGCACTATCACCAGCGGCCATTCGTACACGCTCTCGAGCACGGACGCTTGCATCACGTCATCCGGAGATCCGCTGGCAACCACCTCTCCCCGATTCAGGACAATGATCGCGTCGGCAAAGCGCGCGACGAGGTTGAGCTGATGACTGACGACGAGAACCGCGGTTCCGCCGCGAGCCAGCGTTGCGAGGAGCTCGAATGCCGCCATTTCGTGCGATACATCGAGAAATGTCGTCGGCTCGTCGAGGACGAGGGCACTTCCACCCTGCGCAAGCGCCCGCGCCAGGCGGACACGCTGCCATTCGCCACCAGACAGCTCAGCGGTGCTGCGATCCGCCAGGTCGCCAATACCGGCAAGCTCGATGCCTTGCTGGACGGCCGCGTCGTCCTCGGCAAGCGCAGCTCGCCAATGGCCTTGATGCGGGTACCGACCGAGTGCAACGGCATCGCGCACCGGCTGAGCATAGTGCGACTCCTCCCGCTGCGTCACGATTGCAAGCTGACGGGCAAGCGCCCGCCGACTGACGCGATCGATCGGTATTCCGCCCATGAGGATGGAGCCGGTCTCCAGTGGTATCCGCCTCAGGAGGGCACGAACCAGCGTGCTCTTACCGCTGCCATTGGGGCCAACAATGGCAGTCACAGCGCCGGTTGTGGCGCTGAAGCTCACCTGGCTCAGCGCCAACTGAGGAGCACGCCTGTACCGCACCGAGACATTGCGGAAATCAATCATGACCTGCGGGTCAGCTGCACCAGAAAGAATGGCACGCCTATGAGCGCGGTTATCGCTCCGAGCGGGAGCTCAGTAGGCGGCCGAAGCACACGCGCCGCCAGATCGGCACCAATCACAAGCGCGGCGCCACTGAGAGCCGATCCCGCGAGGAGCGCGCGGTGACGATGGATTCCAGCCGCGCGCACCAGGTGCGGAACCACCAGTCCCACGAAGCCTACAAGACCGGCCGCCGCCACCGTAGCGGCGGCCAGAAGCGAGCTCAACAGGTAGATTCGGCGAGCCGCGCGGTCAACGTCGAGTCCAAGTGAAGCAGCGGGTTCCTCTCCAAGCGCTAGAACATCGATGTCCCGGGCGAACCAGATGAGTGCACCACCTCCGGCGGCCGTGTACACAGCAAGCCAGGCCACGTGTGTCCAGCTTGCATCCGCCACCGATCCCATCATCCACCACAGGGCGCCGCGAACCGTGTTCGGACGCGCGCCCGCCAGCGCCACCATGATTGCCGCATTGGCGAACGCACCAACGATGACTCCAGCCATGAGCAGCGCGCGTGGCTCGGCGCTGCCGGTCGCCGCGCGCGAAACGACGAGCGCCAGCGCCACAGCTACGGCGGCACCAGCGAATGCGGCTACGGGCACAAAGGCCGCACCCGTCAAACCGACGGCAACCGCGGCAACCGCGCCGACGGCCGCGCCGCCAGAGACGCCCAGCAGGTACGGTTCGGCCAAGGCGTTGCGAAGAGAGCCCTGTAGTGCTGCGCCGGCCATTCCCAATGCGGCACCTACGAGGAGGGCAAGGACCGCGCGCGGTAATCGCAGCGTCCGCACAATCGCGATGTTGGTTGGTTCGCCAGTGCCTGCCAACGCGTGGCCCACCTCTGAAATCGTCAGCGGCACTGTGCCGAAAGCGACGGCCAGGAGAAGCATTAAGACGATCGCAAGCGAGGCGGCGCTCCAAAACAGTGCTGGGCGCATCTAGAAGGCCAGGCGCGGGTGCAGCAGTCGCGCGAGCGAAACGGCGGCATCGCCCAGATTGACGGACGGACGGCCAACTAGAGCGGTGTCCACAACCAGGATGCGACGCTGACGCACCGCGGGAACGGCTCGCCATCTCGGGTCGGAAAGGAGAAGCTGCGCGCCGACAGGACCCGCGAGAATGAACTCCGGATTTCGGCGTGCGATATCCTCGAGAGCAACTTGCGGCGATGGAACGCTGAGATCGGAGTAGACATTCTTGGCACCTGCAATCTCGACCAGCTCGTCAAGGAAGCTTCCCTGCCCAATCGTAATTATGGGCGCGTCCCAGACGTGCCAGAATACCGTTGGACGGCCGTCTCCTGCAGTAGCCGCGCGAACCCGCTGCAGAACAACATCGACTGAGTCGACGAGGGTGGAGGCCCCGGTACCAAGACCGGTAACATTGCCAAGCAACTGCACGGCGCTGCGAAAATCACTTATGCGATCCACTTTAAGAGCGATCGTCGCCACGCCAGCGGCTCGGATTCGAGCTGCGGCAGCGCGATTGTCAGCGCTCGCGTACAGTACAACCAGGTCCGGCTCGCGAGCGAGGACAGCTTCCACGTTGGGGCGCAGTCCCGGTCCAACCGACGTCACGCTCTGCGCCTCGCTCGGCCACTGATCCCACTCGCTTCGTCCCACCAGCCGGTCGCCTGCGCCAAGGGCGAACAGGATCTCGGTAGTCGTGGGGTTCAGAGAGACAATTCGGCGGAAGGTCTGAGCCGCCGCTGGAATGGGCACGCCGAAATCATCCAGCTCGCGCGTCTCTTGAGAAGCCTTGTCGCTCGCCCGGCACGCGAGGAGAACGGCTCCCAAAAGAATGGCGGAAACTCGACGAAGGACGAACAAATTGGCATCCAACCGGAACGGCGATGCCCGCAGCGAGACTCGAGAGGTGAGCTAGCGCGGCCACCAGCCCTTCCACCGAGGGACTGTTTGTCGTGGCGCGGACGCGAGGCGTCTCCTGGCTTCGGGTAGTGCGCTCCGCCTTCCCAACCGTCAGGTCAGTGGCTTTCGGAACGCGCGTGCTACCCCGTTACAGTGGCGGGACCGCGCCGGATTCGCACCGGCTTCCGTGACTCCCGTCCGCACGTGAATTGTGCGGGAAATCTACGCTTGCTTGCCGCGCTCAGCAAGCGCGGCTTGCAACCGCTCCTTGAGCGCACTGCGCTCACTCGAATATGCTTCGCGCGCCTGCTGGCTCCGATCTCCACCCCGCTCGAACTCTTCGTCGAGCGATGCGATTACTCGCGCGATTCGTTCCGGATCGTCAGGCGGCGGAGCGCGCTCCAGTCCCATCGGCGCTACCGTAGCCGGCTCCCGTGCGAACACTCTCGCAAGGGAGAGAAGCATGGCCGCTCCGATCGCGAGCGCGAGGCCCGCAACGTAAAGCGCCGTGCGCGGGCCCGGCGCCGAAGCCACAGCTATTCGAATTACCGCATTGGCTGGAACATCACTCGCTACAAAACGTCGGAAAGCACGTCCTTCGACACTCACGTTCGCTGTTGCCGACAGCTTCGCCCCATCGGCCGTTCCTGTGCTGTCTTCCAGCAGTACTTCGAGTACTTGCGCGGCCCGCTGCAACGGAATGCTCAATGGAAAGCTTGAAGCGGGAAGTTGGTAGGAAAAGGAGATCTGCTTGAGACCGGGCGCGACCGGTGCGATAACGTTCACGCGTCCATCTCGCAGTCGCATAGCCTCCGCGGATATGTCACTTTGTCCGGCGCGAAAGCTGCCGGCCTCCCTTGGCACCATCGCGGTCCAAGTGGGTCGGGCATCATCGGGACTGATCAGGGTCACGGACGAGTCATTCGAAATTTCATACACCTCGACAACTTCGCGTGCGCCGTTCACCGCTGAAGCGCTCACAACGATATGGCGCCCGCGCACGTGAAGCGGTACCGGACCTGAAGTTGTGTCGAACACCGTAATCTCCGCATCCTCGCCCGAGACGAGCGCGGCTCGAAGCGGCTGCGAGAAATACGCAATCCCGCCATACTGCGCCGCCACAAAGTAGATCGCGTCCTCACTCCCAGTCGCGCGGTAACGTATCCGGAAGGCGCCGTCGGACGCCGAGCGAACGGAGTCGAGCGGCGCAGCTCGGTCGGAACCGACGCGATGCAGCACGATCCAGAGTCCTGCCACTCCGACTGCGTCTCCGCCTCGGGGCCGCGTTACCCGTCCTTCCACGGAGCGCGCCTCTCCCGTGGAATCTTTTTGTCCGTGCGCGCGAGAGTGGGCGAATAGCGAGAGCCACACCGCAACGCAAAAGCGGCCGCTCCAGGCGGCCGACAGTCGCGAACGAACCAGTGTGGTGTTCCGTAAGTTTGATGGCATTCGAGCGAAGCTGCAGCCCCGTCGACGGCGTTGCTTCCCTGTCACATACCTGCGGGTATGCTCACTCGTCGCGCCTGCAGGCCGGCGGCGCCGCTCTCTTTGCGCAGGAACTTGCAAGGCACCACGAACAAAAACTGCCTACGGGCTGAATTTACCGAAATCTTCTGGCCGGAGGCGCCGGAGATGATCCTGCAACTCCTCCCCCGTCATTTCCGTGCTTTCAGGACGTTCACTCAAATCCGGACCAGGCGTTCCGAAATCGGGCTCCTCCGCTCCGCCCTCGCCCTCGCTTGATTCTTCGACCGCGATGGCGGTAAGCAGGGACTCCTGAGCAAAGATCGGAGCGGAAAGTCGAAGCGCTATGGCTATGCTGTCCGAGGGCCTCGCATCGACTTGAATGACATCCTCGCGCATGCTGATATGCAGCTCGGCGAAATATGTATTCTCCTTGACTTTCGTAATCTGGACGCGCCGAAGCGAGCCTCCCAGTCCCGTTATCAATCTCTTACACAAATCGTGCGTGAGAGGGCGAGGCGGGTGCACTCCCTTCATTTCCATCAAAATCGATTCCGCCTCGGTCTGACCGATCCATATGGGAAGCAGACGCTCCCCCTCCTTCTCCTGCAGAATAACTACGAATGCGTTCGTGGAGCTATCCCTTCCGAGCTTGGCCACAGTGACTTCGATCATACGACTCTCCTGCAGCGGCCATTACGCCGCGCCATTCATGTGCCCATGTCCCACGACGCGAGATACTTCCGCTGTTCGTCGGTCAGATTGTCGACGTGCGCGCCCATCGCGGCCAGCTTGAGCCGCGCTATTTCGCGGTCCAGAGTTTCGGGCACACGATGCACATCCTTGGCTAACGAGCTGGCCTTATCAACGAGATACTCCGCTCCGAGCGATTGGTTCGCAAAGCTCATATCCATCACGGACGCGGGGTGACCTTCCGCCGATGCCAGGTTGATAAGCCGTCCCTCGCCGAGTACGAAGACCCGTTTACCGGATACGATGAATTCCTCGACGAAGTCGCGCACTGGGCGTCGGTTTCCCCCGGCCAGCACGGCCAGCGCCTCGAGATCGAGCTCGACATTAAAGTGTCCGGAATTGCAAACGACCGCGCCGTCCTTCATGGCTCGGAAATGTTCGGAGCGAATAACATGGATGTTGCCCGTAAGGGTGCAGAAGACGTCGCCGATCGGGGCCGCCTCCTCCATCGTCATTACCCGGAAGCCGTCCATGAGCGCTTCGAGCGCCTTGAGCGGATCGATCTCCGTCACGATGACGTTGGCCCCCGCCCCACGTGCGCGACCAGCGACTCCGCGACCACACCACCCATAACCGGCGACTACCATCGTCGATCCGGCGAGCAGCATATTGGTCGCGCGAATGATTCCGTCGATCGTGGACTGGCCGGTTCCGTATCGGTTGTCGAATAGATGCTTTGTGAACGAATCATTCACGGAGATCACCGGGAAGCGCAGAATGCCATCCTTGGCCATCGCCTTCAAACGAATCACGCCGGTAGTGGTTTCCTCTGTGCTACCGATGACTTTCTCGAGCAGAGCCCTGCGTTTGTCGGCGTTGAGAGTCTCGACCCACTGCCGAACCGGCGGCGCAAGATCATCGAGCCTGTTGAGCGCGATCATGTGCAGTGCGCTCACAACATCCGCGCCATCATCCATGGTGATGTCGGGCTCGTGTGCGATCGCATCTCGAACGTGCTCGTAATACGTCTGGTCGTTTTCGCCCTTGATCGCGAAGACCTTGATGCCGTGATCGCGCACAAGGTGCGCGGCGACATCGTCCTGCGTGGAAAGCGGGTTGGAAGCGCACAAAGCGATGTCCGCGCCGCCAGCTTTGAGCGTCACCATGAGATTCGCCGTCTCACTGGTGACGTGAAGGCAGGCAGACACCTTTTTGCCGGCGAGCGGACGGTCGGTCGCAAAGCGATCCTTTATCTGTCGCAGTACAGGCATGGAACGCTCGGCCCACTCGGTGCGCCGTAGTCCCTGATCGGCAAGGCTGAGGTCCTTGACATCGGAGCGCGTGCGCGGCGTCGCGCGTTCGGTCTCAGTCTTAAGTCCAGTCGTCATTTTCCTCTCCAGCTTAGCGAACCGCGCGCTTGAGCGCTTCGGCACGATCGGTTTTTTCCCACGAAAAGAAAGTCATATCACCATTGCCATTGCTGCTGATTCGAACGTCACGGCCGAAATGTCCGTAAGCCGCTGTTGCCTTGTAAATCGGCTTGCGAAGATCAAGCGCCTGTATGATAGCACGCGGCTTCAGATCGAAAACCTCCAGCACCGCGGCGCCGATCGCTGCCTCCTCAACAGTGTTCGTCCCGAACGTCTCGACCATTACGGACACAGGCTCAGCGACGCCGATTGCATACGCCAGCTGCACCTCGCACCGCGTCGCCAGCCCGGCAGCAACGATATTCTTGGCTACCCAACGCGCCGCGTACGCCCCCGAACGATCCACCTTTGAGGGATCCTTGCCGCTGAACGCGCCGCCGCCATGACGTCCCATACCGCCGTAAGTGTCAACTATGATTTTTCGCCCGGTGAGACCAGCGTCCCCCTGCGGACCACCAATCACAAAACGGCCCGTGGGATTTATATGGAACTTGACGCTGCCACGATCGTACAGCTCGGGCGGCAAAACCGGCTCGATGACGTCGGCGATAATCGATTGCCGAATGTGCTCGGCTGAAACGCTCTCGGCGTGCTGCGTCGATACAACAACAGTATCGACTCGCGCTGGACGTCCATTCTCGTACGCGATTGTGACCTGGGCTTTGCCATCGGGACGCAGCCACGGCAGCTGACCCGACTTGCGAGTCTCGGCGAGCATGCGCGTAAGACGATGCGCGAGAAGAATCGGCATCGGCATGAGCTCGGAAGTCTCATCCGTCGCGTAGCCGAACATCATGCCCTGATCGCCTGCACCTCCGGTGTCTACTCCTTGAGCGATATCGGCCGACTGTTTGTCGATCGTGCTGATGACCGCGCAGGTTTTGCTATCGAAGCCGAAAGTCGCATCGTTGTATCCGATTTCCGCGATAGTGGCGCGGACAACCTGGGGAAAGTCAACGTATGTAGTGGTCGTGATTTCGCCAGCCACGCAAGCCAGGCCGGTCGTGACCATGGTTTCACATGCCACGCGCGCGGCGGGATCATCCTTCAATATGGAGTCCAGAATGGCATCCGAAATCTGATCGGCGATCTTGTCGGGATGTCCTTCCGTTACTGATTCGGACGTAAAGAAAAACGTATGGGGCACGCAGCAGTCCTGGGTCGCTGGACTACAGCGACTAAAATGGTGTAAAGATTGTGAGCCTTTGAACTTAGCCGAGCTCTGCAGGGTGGGCAAGCGCGACTTCGCCGGCTACCGCTATTCTATCCAGGCTGGCCTGCAGGACGGCACCCACAGCGAACGCGCTGCCTGACTTCAGAGCCTTGCCCATGGACTCTTCTGCATCTTTCACGCTCATGTTGCGAACCAGTCTCTTGATGAGCGGCACAGCGCGATGCGCCACGCTTAGATGCGTTATTCCGAGTCCGATAAGTGCATACGCCGTGAGGGGATCCGATGCCATTTCGCCGCAAACGCAGACTTCGAGTTGGCGCGCCCGTCCTATATCCGCCGTGCGCTTGATCAGTCGAAGCACGCCCGGGTGTAACGGCGTAAAGCGTTCGGCGAGATTTGCGTTCCCCCGGTCAACGGCCAGTGTGTATTGAACGAGATCATTGCTGCCTATGCTGAAGAAGTCCACCTCGTCCACCATGGCGTCCGCCGTGAGTGCCGCAGCGGGTGTCTCGACCATGACCCCCAATGGAACAGAGGTCTTGTGGGGCACCCCATTTGAGGCAAGCTCGGAAGCGGCTTCCCGTAGAAGCGTTCGGGTTGCCAGAACCTCGTCGATGGAAACGACCAGCGGCAGGAGGATCCGCAGATCGCCGTGCTCTGCGGCTCGCAACATGGCGCGAAGCTGTGTCTTGAACATATCGGGCTGATCGAGGCACATCCTGATTGCGCGCCAGCCCAGAAAGGGATTCGCTTCGTGAGGGTATCCACCGACCGGCAGCTTGTCGCCTCCCAGGTCGAAGGTTCGGATGATTACGGCCTGACCTGGGAAGCACCGAACGACGCGGCTGTAGGCGTCGTACTGTTCGTCCTCATCCGGCATGGTCGTTCGGCTGAGTACCAGAAACTCGGTACGCATCAACCCAACTCCATCTGCTCCGCTGCGCGAAGCGAGCTCCGCCTCCTCGGGGAGGTCGAGGTTCACCCGGAGAGTAAGCCGCACGCCGTCCAGCGTCACTGCTTCCACATCTACAAGCGACGAAAGCTCGCTTTCGCGAATGGCTTCGTCCGCCGCTCGCTCTCGATAACGCTGAATCTCTTCGGCGGTCGGATTGACGTTGAGAGTTCCGGCCGTGCCATCGAGGATCACCAGCTCATCGCCGCGAAGCCTGGCGGTTGCATCGCGCAGACCGACCACCGCGGGAATGCCGAGCGAACGCGTGAGAATCGCTATGTGGGAGGTGCGCGTGCCCGCGTCAGTGGCGATTCCGGCGATTGCTTCTCTGTCCAGCTGAACAGTGAGGCTGGGAGTCAAATCGTGAGTGACGAGGACGGCGTTGGCGCCCTTTGGGACATCTACCGGATCATGATCGGGGAGACCAAGCAGGAGCGAAAGCACGCGGATCTCAACATCCAGGATGTCGCCGACACGCTCACGCAACTCCGCGCTCGCGTGACGCGAAAACGCCTGGCGCCAATCCGACATGTGCTGGTGGAAGGCCTGCTCGGCGCCAAGGCTGTGACGGATGAGCGATTCGACGTGCTTCAACATCTCGGGATCGTCGAGCAACAACTCCTGCATCTCGAAGATTTGGGCTTCCTCCGGTCCCGCGCGCTTCGCGGCACGGTCACGAACGTGATGCAGCCTCTCGCGCGCTCGTTCCCGGGCATCATGAAAGCGCAGTATCTCATCTTCCACAGCATCATCTGCGAGAATATGCTGGGGGATGTCAGGAACCTCCCACCGCAGGAAATGCACGGGTCCCACAACGATGCCGGGGGATGCCGATATGCCCTGAAGCGTGCGCTCCACTATGCTTCCCCGAACTTGCGGGCCACGAGATCCGCAATGGCGGCGACCGCAGCTTCGGCGTCGGGCCCAGCCGCTCGAACGAGCAGGGTGGATCCGTACTCGGCGGCGAGCATCATGACGCCCATTATGCTCTTGCCGTTCACCTCGAGATCGTCGCGGATCATGGTGATGTCGCTCTGGTATTTAGCTGCGACTTTGACGATCTCCGCCGCTGGACGCGCGTGGAGTCCGTTTCGGTTGACGATCTGTAGCTCCCGTTCGGTTACCATGGGATGACCGAAAAACCCGCCAGAAGAGCGAGACCGACCAAGGCGAGACGGGAACCTTCGATGCGTCCATTCAGCCTGACCAACCCAGCAGCTACAATCACGGCCGCGATCGCCGTGAGGCCTATCAGTGGCCTGGACTCTTCCAGAAATCGGTGCAACAGAAGTGGAAGCGCAACGCCTGCCAGAACCGCCGCCGCACGCGTGATATGAACCGGACCGTGTCGCAACGCCGGATGGTCGAGTGCTGAGGCGACACGCATGCCCTGATTCCAACCAACATTGAGACCCCAGATCCTCAATCCGAGATGTCCGACGTTGTATAACGCCAGGAATACGAGCAGCGTAGTGAGGGGCTCCGCGCCGAGTGTAAATGTCACGAGTCCAACGACCGAACACAGAGGAAGCCAGCCGGCCCAGACAAGTCTGTCTCCCACGCTTCCGAGTGGTCCGCACAGGGCAGTTCTGAAGCGCTCTATCTGCTCCGGCGGCGCCCCATCCAGCTCGGCGCGGGAGAGCGCGCCGACGGCGACCGCCGCCAGATACGGATGCGAATTGAAATAGCGAACCTGCCTCGCGAGCGCTTGGCGATACGCGGTTCCCTGCGCTCCGCCAGGCAGCAGCCTAAGAGCGGGCTCGGTGCAAAAACCAATTCCGGTGCCCAATAGAATCTCGTAATTCCAGGATCCCTGCACTGCGAGCAGCCGCGTCAGCATTGCGGCGCGCGTTAGAAACGGAAGCGGAACGGTCAAATTTGCTGTCATCTTAGCGCAATAAGGGCGGTACCCGCAGCCGCACCGCCGAGAAAAAGCCAGCGAGCGCCGGCAGCAGCGTGAAACAGCCGCCAGCCGGCAGCGCCCGCGGTGGCCACCGCCAGCGCCAGTAGCACCGCCTCGGATCGTGCCGCTCCGAACGCCCATTCACGGCCGGCATACTGGGCAGCTGGTGCGAAGGCAATCATTGCTAGCAGCGTCAGCAACCCTCCTCTAACGAGGTCCGCTGTGAGTCCCGTTAGCTGCAGAAACAGCACGGCAGACCGTGAACCCGCATCGAGCTCCTTCAGCCGCTTTCGAGCAAGCACGCCATTCACGCGCCGGAGCAAGTACATCGACCACCCACCCAGCCAAGCAGTGAGCAGAGCTGTAGCGATGGAGACCGGAAGCGCGCCAGCCCAGCCAGCCAGTTCCATTCTAGCGAATAATGCGCCCCCGACAACCGAGGCAGTTCCCCACTCGGGATAGCGAGAGGCTCCAACGGCGAGCATTTCCAACGCGAAAAGCTCAAGTATGGCTCCTGCCAGAACCCCTGATGCCGCGCTGCCAGCGAGGGCCCCCGCGAGCGTTGACGCCACTATCGGACGTGAAATCATCGCCTGCGGAAAGCTCACCACATCGAGCCCCAGTACGGCGCCGAGTAAAGCCACGGGAAGCAGCTCCGCAATACTCATTTCGCGGTTTCGGTGGCGAGCAAGTCATCGAGTGAGACCGGGCGAGCAGATGGAACGTCCTGCGCCGTCACCTGAACCCCGCGTTGCTGCATCAACCTGAGAGCGGCTTCCTCGTCGGTGGTGAGATATACATAACGCAACCTGAGATCACGTCCGGCCCGGTAATGTATGCCGCCCAGGTTGACGGAACGCACGGCGGGCGCCAACTCGATTAGCCTGAGCATGGTGTCAATATCGCCAGTCAGTAGGATTCCGGGGCGCTCATCGGCGAACCAGTCATCCAGGGCGACTGCAGCGTCTTCGACTGTCTTGAAATAGACGTCCATCTCCGGCGGCACCCCCATACGATAAAGCTCCTGCTCCCACTCGCTGGCAGCCACTTCGTCATCTACCAGAGCAATGAATCCAAGCCCCATGGACTGACCCCAACCCACGACGACCTGTCCATGGATCAGGCGGTCATCGATTCGGAAGAGCTCAATCGCCACCAGGCAACCCCACCACGAGAACCGACGCCTTGGCGCGCTCGGCCGCGCTGGCCGCGGCCTCGTACGCAGTACCGGCTTCGTGCGATGCGAAGTGCAGGAGCGCAGCCAGATTGGCTCCGGTAATAAGGATCACATCCGGATGATCCCGAACAACGCGCCGGGCCGCTATGGTGCAGCTACCGGCAGGGAGATCCGTAAAGATTACGCGCACGCCTCTGGAGCTAACCAGCTCACGCATGACTCGCTCGATTTCGTCAGCCCCAAGGTTTCGATTCGACATCGTGACGAACGCGGCGACCTCTCCGATAATCTCGGCAGCTGCGGAAACCAGACCTGACGCGTAATCGCCATGACCTGCCACGAGAGCGGGGGCGGCGTTACTCATCATCCTCGCGTAAATATTGCCGCACTTCAGCCGCTGCGCGCATTCGGCTGATCAGACGGTCATTGAAGAGCTGAGCCGGATCTACGCCACTGTAGCGCATGAGATGGTTCATAGCTACGACTTCCGCCACGACCGTGATGTTCTTTCCCGGATTCAGGGGAATAACCACCTTGGGTATCGGGACATCGAGTATCATGGCTGTCTGGCCGTCCAGCCCGGTCCTGTCGATCTCCGCGGCCTTGTCCCATTCCTCGAGCTGAACCACCACTTCGAGGCGCTTCTGCTGCCTTACGGAGCGAATGCCAAAGATAGATTGGACGTCAATAACGCCAACGCCACGGATCTCCATATGGTGTCTCTGCAACTCGTGGCCACGTCCGATTATGATGTCGTTTCCGCGCTTGGTCGCTATTACGAGATCATCCGCAACAAGGCGGTGGCCACGCTCGACAAGATCGAGCACGCATTCCGACTTTCCGATACCGCTCTGACCCACGAAGAAAAGACCGACTCCATAAACGTCGGCCAACGACCCATGGAGCGTTACGCTCGGCGCGAATTCCTCCTCGATCGCCGGCTTCATGCGCCTGTAGAACTCGTTGGTCTTGAGCGCCGATCTCAGGATCGGAACTCCGGAGTTACCAGCGATCTCCTCCAGTCCTTCGGGAAGCTCCTGCGCCTTCGTTACAAAAAGGCATGGTAGCGGAAAGGACAGATACCGCGTAAGGACCTCACGCCGCCGGTCGAGCGTGAGTGAGTGCAAATACGAAATTTCAGTCTCGCCGAGCACCTGTATGCGCTGCGCGACGAAGCGGTCAGTGTAACCGGCCAACACCAGCCCGGGGCTCGCCACCTCGTTGCTGGTAATCTCGCGAGTCATCCCGGCATCACTTCCAACCAGTTCGAGCTGCAACGTGTCTTGCATCAGCTCGAACAGCCACCCCACTGTGAAGCGCTTTCTGTTCACGCTCGCTGCAAGGTTTTCGCTCGCGCCTTGGGTGTCCTCTTCACGTGGCGCAGCTGAGACTCGATACGGTCGATGGCTTCGCCAAGCGCGGGCCCGTAGTTGCGGCCCCGGCCCTCGGCGACCAGCGCAGGCTTGCCCGAAGCGTGCAACATTACTTCCACGCGTCTTATTGGTCCGTCCTGCTCAAACCGCACGATGGCATCGACCGCACGGGTGATCCGGCGCGAGAGCTTCCGCACTACACGCTCCGCCCGAAGCCGCATGTTGTCCGAGATCACCGCATTGTGCGCATGAAAGATTATCTCCACGAACTCACCTCCCCGTACCTCGGTTACCCTTCTCTGCTCTCACAACTTCCAACAAATGCTCTTCTGTCTCCGTGGCGGCCGCATCCCAGGTAAACCGTTCGGCAAAAGTTCGTGCGGCCGCACCCATCACACGAACCATATCCGACGATGCAGCAAACTTGCCAAGCGCTGCCGCCATCGCTGAAATATCGCCATGGGGGACAAGAATTCCCGTTCGGCCACCGATTACCGATTCGCGCAGCCCGGGCGAATCCGAGACCACAGCTGGCGTTCCGCACGCCGCACCCTCCAGATTCGTAAGTCCCCAGCCTTCCTTTGGTGAAGCGAAAACAAGCGCCCATGCGCGCCTCAGCAGCGCCAACTTCTCCGTTTCGGGGATGAATCCAAGAAACCGCACGCGGTCACCGAGGTCAAGCGAACGGGAGATACTTTCGAGTCGTGGCCGATAGTCGCCGCTTCCGGCGATTACCAGCGAAGCTGTCGGGTGCGCGAGCTGCGCGAAGGCGCGCAAGACCAGCTCCACCCCTTTGTACTTTTTCAGGCGTCCGAGGTAAGCAAACAGCGGCGTTGCCGATCGTTGACTCGGGTCAGGCGTGAAGCGCTCCGTTTCGATTCCATTGAAGATGACGCGAATGGCTTGGCGGGGCACACCTCGCGTCACCAGGTCCATGGCAGTGCTCTCGCTCACAGCTTGGAAAGGTACACCGCGATAAGCGCGTGCGAGCGGCCGTTCAGCGAGCCACACGGCAGCGGCTACAGGAAGCGAAGCTTCCCGGAACGCTGTCACACCGAACAGGTGGTGCACGAGTGCCAACACGCGCGGCCCTCTCCAGCGCGGCGTGAACAGAGGGATCTTGTTGAGGTCCTCGATGAGGACGTCAAACCCGGCTGTGGCGAAGGTAGCGCTGTAGTAACGCCGCGCGGTGAACGGGAAGGTATATCTGGTGCCGATCCGATGGATATTGATTCCATCGAGCGTTACTCGACGCTGGCAGCCCTTCCATCCGCTGCATAGCAGAGTAACATCGTGACCGCGAGAGGCAAGCCGCCCGAAAATCTGGTGCAGGTGAAGCTCGGCACCACCGGCGTGCGGATTCTCGCGATCGTTCCAGTTGACCAGGAGAAGCCGCACTAGCTGCCTGAACGAGTTTGACGAGGTAGGTGCAACTGAACCTCTCCGACCCTGGCTTCCCCAAGCTTACTTCTGGTCGGACTTTTCTCCCTTCGCCTGCGGTTCGAACGACAAGCTCGGCTCATGTGGGAAAAGATACCGCCATCCCGGAGGATCGGCGACGCAAGTGGACAGCGCTACCCCGCTCCCCTCGTGACGCGAGATGGCCCGCGAGCTATTTACCGCTCAGAAGCTCTTCAAACAGTTGCAATGCGCGTGGATCGCCTGACTGACCGAGCCAGAAGATGGCACGCTTGCGGATAAGCGCGTCACGGTGCGTTCGAGCGACTTGTAGAAGCTCGGGAACACCGTCGTTGTGGGACAGCTGCGACAAGGCGAAAACCGCCTGCGTGCGGACCGATGTCGCGTCATCCTCAACATCTTCATCCAATGCGGCATCGGACTGACCGGTGGCGGCAACCGACGCCGCTCGTCCGAGCCAGAATGTCGCCGCTTCATGAGTCGGACGAGGAATGCCCGAGTCACGCGCAAGTGTGAGAAGCGCGGGCCAGATAACCGCGCTGTCGGCGATCGCCGCTGCGAGAACAGCACGGCTGCCCGCGCCGCCCGGCAGGCGCGGCGCTAGCGCGAGTAAGTAGTCGGTCGCGTCCTTCGTTGAAACGGAGCCGAGATTGGTTCCCCCATCCGAGACTGCGTCCCCTACGTATGTCTTGAGACCCGTGATCTCTCCTGCTTGTCGTTTCAGCACGATGTGAACAGGCCCGGGTTCACAGGTTTCTCGCCTGAGATTCCGCATGGAAAAAGATCCGAATGTGCTCCTTCCAATTCGTATTACATCCGGGCCTCCGCCGCACACGCCAGCCCGAGCGGCGAAGTTGAACTGAACAGCGCCATCAGGCGCGTCTGCCACTCGGCGGGCGAGTGACTGGCCGGTTGCATTCGTGATCGCACTCAAAATGCAAATGGCGGCACCAGCCAAGGCATTTCTCATCTCTTTAGTATCATCTGTTGAAGGAACTTGGCTACGCGCGGATCATCCGTCTGGCCGAGCCAAAAGAGCGCCTTTTTTCTGGCTTCAGGGTCGTCGTCGTTGCGCGCAATGTCCATCAGCTTGTCCGTCGCCTTGCTCTCCTCACGTTGCGACAGGACGAAAACGTGATGCTCCTTCAGCTGCGGTTCGGTGGCGACGCTGTATCCCTTTATCAGGTCTTCCACGGAGGTCTGCTCGGACTGACCGGCCCAAAACAGCGCGTTTTTCCGAAGCTCCATCGGTTCCGCTTCATTGGCGGCAAGCGCCAACAACCAGCGCCCGCCGCTATCGTCACCCTCGTCTCCCTGTGCAACCGACTGAATGATTTTGTCCTTCAGTGTGTGAGTGGTGCGGCTGTACAGTGAACGGAGGAAAACGCCGTCTTCTTCAGTCGGATCGTGATGCCCGAGAGCGAAGATCACGTGACCGCGTTCGTCCTCGGGAACGTCGTTCGACGACGCCATCTCTCGCAACGTTCGCCGCGCTGCCGGATCTTCCGCCTGACTGAGCCAGAAAATGCCTTTCTCGCGAAGCTTCCTATCGGGTGAGGATCGGGCAATCCGGATCAGCGAGGTCACGCCCTGCCCGTCGGGCAGGTATGCCAGGCCCATGAGTGCGTGCTCACGGATATTCATATCCTGCTCGCTGGCAGCAGCCAGTTCATTCAGGAACAGCAAGGCACCGTCTTCGCCCATCTCGCCAATCCACCGGATGGCTTGATGGCGCGTTTCCTTGGGTCGACTTGCGTCGCGACTTATTCGTGACAAGGCGGGCAAGATCTTTACGTCGTCGGCGAGCACCGCTGGAATGATTGCATCCTTGCTGGCGCGGCCATCCAGCCGGGACGCCAGCGAGAGGAAGTAATCCGCGGCTTCGGCTGCCGGGACGACACCGAGATCAGCGGTGGCTTTCGAATTCGATCGCTTCCCATCACCCACGTGCGTTCGGATAGTGGTGATGGAGCCGCCCTTGAGCGTGAGCCTCACACGAAGATTCCCGGGAACGCAGTTTACTCCCGACCAGGTACCGTGCGTCTCCAGCGACGGCCAGATGTACAGTGTACGCCGAAATCCTACTATGTCCCTGTCGTCGCCGCAGACGCCGCTTTTTGCAGGAATCGACATCTCCACCGTGCCGTTCTGAATGGCGGCCACGCGCGATGCGATCGTCTGCGCGCCGGCAACCGACGGAGCAGCCAGGGCAAGCACCGCCGCGAGGCAAAGCGGCGCTCTCAGTCGCACACTCTTGTCAAAAGTAGACCGCATCATTGGTTGATGATCTCCAGCAGAAGTTTCTTTACACGAGGATCGTTTTGTTGGCCGAGCCAGAAAATCGCCTTCTTGCGCGATTCGCGATTCTTGTCGTTCCTGGCGATGTCGATCAGCTTGTCCGTCGCTTTAGTCTCTTTGCGATCAGACAGAACCCAGATCAGCTGCTCGCGCATTTCCTGGTCTGAAAGTTCCTCGTACAGGTTGATGAGATCGCTCACCGCGGTCACGTTCTGCCCGGCCCAGAAGAGAGCTTTCTTGCGTACCTCGAGTGGTTGTTCATCATTCGACACGAGCGACAACAACCACGCCCTGACATCGGCCGACTCGATCTGGGCGACGGACTGGATGAGCGTTTCTCTCAGGCGCTCGCTGGTAAGCCTGGGATAGAGCGAACGGAGAAAGACACCGTCTTCGCGCGTTCCGGAATGGTGGCCAATGGCGAAGATCGCTCTGGACCTCAGCTCCTCGGTGATGTTTCCGCTCTCAGCGATTCCGCGCAGGAGCACGCGCGCACGCGAGCTCTCATGCTGTGACAGAGCAAACACCGCCTTCTCCTGAATGTCTGTATCCCTGGTATTGCGGAGGATTGAGTCGAGCACTGTAACGGCGCGCTCACCTGGTACTTCCGACAGCCAGAAGACGGCTTGACGCCGCACCTCTGCGTCGGGGTCTGACCCGATCACCTTCACCAGAAGCTCTCCACCTGCCTCGGTGTTGGTCTGAGCAACGAGAAAGACAGCTTTGCGGCGTAGGGCCACAGAACAGGCATCGCGACGATCCAGAACTTCACGGAGGATGGGCAGCGCCTGGTCCGAATCCATCTGCTGAAGCGCGTTGAGAGCGGCAATTCGCATGTCGTCATCGTCATCGTCCGCCGGGCATCGCGCGGTCGCGCGTCCAGCATCCTGCGCGATGCGTCTGCCGGAACCCTCATCACCGCGGCGGGCGAGCTCGCCCCGGATGCGTACGAGCAGCGCCTGTGCGTCACTTCGGGTGCTCGCCTTCGGATACCGCTCTCCCTGCAGCTCCAGCGCCTTCACGGCATTCTCCAGATCGCCATTGTTGGAACCACGGCGATACAATGCAAAACCTTGCCAGTAGAGAGCGTCTCCAGCGTACGCTGATTTGGGAAAGCGGTCCGTTACCTGTCGGAAGAGCTCAGCAGCCCGTCCGTACTCGCTGCGATTCATCGCGGATCGCGCGGCCCGGTAGAGCGAGTCGGCCGGATCTCCTGGGTATGTGGCCTCAGCATTGGTGCGGAACGAGCGTGGTGCCCGGAGCTCGGTGCCCGGTGCCCGGTTGGCAAATCCCGCGGTTCGGTTCGCGGGAACCGCTCGTTGCGCATCAATTGGCGTGTGCCCGAGAACAAGGCTGGCTGCCACGACTGCGACTGTAATCATGTTTCGCACAAAAATTCTCCTTATGTACCGGCCACAACCGAGCCGGCGGGAATAGCGCTGCGTAGCCGCGGCAACACATTGCGCCACTCCACGGCTTCATTGATCATCTCAACTTCCTGACCAGCCCTGCGGGGGCCGAGCTGCGCGATTTGCGCAAGAACGAGCTCCAGGTCTTCAAGCAATCTCTTCAAGCGCTGATCTTCACCGGCGGGCGAGTCGATCAGTAAACGAGTAGTACCGAGGAGGTCAGCGGCCCACACGGACAGCTGATCATCCATTACACGTCCGCCCTGAGCCTCGGAGCGAAACGAAGTCAGCAACACCTCCATCTGCGTCAGGTGTTGAATCGCGGCTATCTGATAAGCGGAAGAAGTTGACCGTTCACGGGTGATTGCCGGATCGGTGCTCCTGATGCCTGCGCGCGGGCTGGCCGTCGATTCCGGCCTGCTGTCAGTCGGGGATCCGGGAGCTCGAGGCGAAGCCGTCGCAACGCTGCCTCGGGTATCTTGACCGCGAGCTGTGCTTCCGGTCACGTCGGCTCGGTCGGCGCCTTGCCATCTCCCGATCCCAAAGCCGATCACCAATGCCGCAGCCATGCCGGCGGCCCAGCGCAACCAGTCACGTCTCGGGGCTCGCAAGGGCGTAACCTTCGCATCACTGTTCTCGAGATTGGAGAGATCGCCAAAGGCGGTGCTCCTCTGCTCTTCCAAACCCTGACGCACGGAGTTCCACATCACCTCGCGCGGCGTCTCCGGCGGAGCATTGTAGCTCCGCGCCGCTTCGGCCAGCATGTCATCGAAACGGTCATTTTCAGTCATACTGCCCATTCTCCCGCGAAATCAGCCAGCGCCACGCGAAGCTTTGCGCGCGCCCGGCTGAGATTCGCCTTGGAGGTACCGGTCTCGACGCCGAGCGCGGCACCAATCTCTTCATGTGTGTAGCCTTCGATGTCGTGCATGACGAACACAGTGCGATATCCCTCCGAAAGTGCGTCGATCGCCAGCTTGAGCTTTATCTTGAGGTCAGGCTCCGCATGACGTGTTGCAACTCCAACGGTGCCTGCCTCCTCGAGCTCGACTTCACGCAAGCGAATGCGCTTGCTCTTCCGCAGACCGTTCAGGCTCACCGAAACAGCGATGCTGTGCAGCCAGGTCGAGAAAGCCGACTGGCCACGAAAATCGCCGAGTCGCTGGAACGCGCGAATGAACGTGTCCTGCGTGAATTCGCGCGCCAGATCGTCGTCGCCGGCCAGCCGGTACGCCAATCGGTAGATGCGGTCGACATGCGCGTCATAAAGCGCGCGCTCGGCGGCCGCTTCGCCGGCCAGTACTCTGGCGATCAGTTGGCGTTCATCCACCTAGTCTCGAGGCTCTGGAGGTCTGTGCGTGCTAACTCGAACCTGTGACACGAGGAGCGCGGGAAGGGTTGCGTTGGAAGGCCCTGGGTCAGCTACAGTTTGCCCATCTCCCTCGCCAGCGCGTCGATTACTCCATTAACGAACTTCGCGCTCTGCGGGCTTCCAAACCGTTCGGCCAGCCTGACAGCCTCCTGAATCACAACGCGAGGCGGAGTTTCGCCACCCATGAGCTCGGCGGCAGCCAGCCGGAGCACAGATCGCTCGATTACACCCAGCCGCTCCAGCCGCCAATTTGTGGTGATTTCGCGAAGTGCGGCGTCGATCTCCTTTCCGCTGACGGCGACGGTGCGCACAATTTTTCCCGCGCGCGCGCGTTCGGTGGGAGCGACCCGCAAGTCGTCCCACATCTGCTCAGCGACGCGCTCCAGTGACTGTCCATCTCTCAGATCCCAGGCGTAGAGCGCCTGCAGCGCTCGAACCCTGGACCGAATCTCACTCTTCCGGCGCTGCATCCAGTCGGTCGAACAGATCGGCCATCTCGAGCGCGGCAAGCGCGGCGTCCCAGCCCTTGTTGCCGAATGCACCTCCTGCCCGGGCTTCGGCCTGCGCAAAGGTGTCGCAAGTAAGCAGTCCGAATCCGATGGGCGCGTCGAACTCCTTGCTCGCGTCTGCCAATCCGCGCGACGCCTCACCAGCGACGTAATCGAAATGCGGTGTCTCGCCGCGAATCACTGCGCCAACCGCGACAAGCGCGCGATATCTGTCGGTCACCAGGAGGCGTCTCGCCCCGAAAGGAAGCTCCCACGCTCCAGGAACCCAGACGATATCCACGTCATCGAAGGCAACGCCATGACGCGTTAGCGCGTCCATCGCACCATCTACCAGCCGCTGAGTAATCGTCTCATTGAACCGGCTCGCGATAATGGCAAAACGCCCGCCGGTGCTGGCGGGTGCTCCGGTGAATTCCGGCATCAGTGCGAGAACAGGTGGCCGAGCTTCAATCGCTTGGCATCGAGGTAGCCGCGATTCTCCGCCGTGACCGGGCCCTGGATGCGAACGCCCTCGTCGACTCTCAGTCCATATCCTTCCAGTCCCACAAGCTTCTTCGGATTGTTGGTCATGGGCCGGATGGACTTGAGGCCGAGGTCGAGCAGGATTTGTGCGCCAATTCCGTAGTTGCGCAGATCCGGCTTGAAGCCAAGCCGTTCATTTGCTTCCACAGTGTCGATGCCCGCGTCCTGTAGCTCGTATGCCTTGAGCTTGTTGAGAAGTCCGATACCGCGCCCTTCCTGATCCAGATACACCACCACACCGCGCCCTTGCTCGGCGATCATGTCCATTGCCGCGTGGAGCTGCCACTGGCAGTCGCACCGGCGCGAGCCGAAAACGTCACCGGTGAGGCACTTGGAGTGCATCCGCACCAGCACATTCTCGCCGTCACCCACGTCGCCATGCACGAGAGCGACGTGCTCGTGAGTATCCACATCGTTTCGGTATCCTATGATGCGCCAGTCCCCGGTCTCCGTTGGAAGCCTCGCCTCGGCGACGCGGTGCACCAGGCGCTCGGTGCGCAGCCGGTGCGCGACGACCTGCGCGACAGTAATGAATGTGAGCTTATGCTCCTCTGCGAAGCGCTCCAGCTGAGGCCGGCGTGCTGGTGCGCTATCGTCGTCGTTCAGGATCTCGCAGATGACTCCCGCCGGATACAGACCGGCGAATCTGGCCAGATCCACTGCGGTTTCCGTATGGCCGACGCGCTGAAGGACACCACCCTCGCGAGCACGAAGGGGAAAGACGTGTCCGCCCCGTCGGAGATCGGAAGGAACCGTGGCGGGATCGACCGCGACCTGAATTGTTTTCGCGCGGTCCGCGGCTCCGACACCCGTGGTGACTCCAAAACGATGCGCGGCATCGATGCTCACAGTGAAGGCGGTTCGATACCGATCACGGTCTTCATCCGCCTGCGCGGGCAGCCCAAGCTGATCGCAACGTTCAGGTGTGAGCGCCAGGCATATCTGACCGCCCGCCCGCTTGATGAGAAAATGGATCTTGGCCGGCGTTACGAGCTGCGCCGCACAGATGAGGTCGCCTTCGTTCTCGCGATCCTCATCATCCGCCACGATGATGAATTTCCCCTCGCGAATATCCTCGATTGCCTGCTCAACCGTCCCGAATCGCATGCTATTGCCGCGCGCGGGTAATGTAAGGCGCGACAAGACGCTGCACATATTTTCCTATGATGTCAGCCTCCACGTGAACCCGTTGGCCTTCTTTGAGATCTGCGAGCGTAGTATGCCGGCGTGTATACTCGATGATCGATACCTGCAACACATCCTCCGCAAGCAGTTCGTTGACGGTAAGACTCACGCCGTCGATGCAGACAGAGCCGTGCGGAACCATGAAATCCTGCAAATCTTCGGTGAGTGCCACGTCGATTAGCAGCGCGTCCTGTTCCCACGTCACTGCCTTTACTGTTCCGACACCGTCGACGTGACCCTGAACGAGATGACCGCCAAGCCGATCACCCACTCGGACTGAGCGCTCCAGATTCACTGGCTTCCCTTCATGCCAGTCTCCCATCGTTGTCCTGCCCAGCGTCGTCGCGACGGCCGCTACCGCAAACCACCCGCTACCATGTTCGCGCACCGTGAGACATGCCCCGTTCAGGGCTATACTCTCCCCATTCATAAGTCCGGCGTAGGCCGCCCGAACACGGAACTCCTTCCCCGCATCCGTCGCTCTCACCTGCTCGATATGTCCCACCTGCTCTATCAGTCCGGTAAACATCAGGCACCCTGAGGCGCGTACACCGTCATTGAATCATCTCCAAATGTACGCTGCTCCACGATGCTGAATCGGGACGCTGTTGTGAGAACGGCGCTCGACGTTTGCGCAAACGCACCGATCGCTCCCGAACCAAGAATGACCGGCGCCTGAAAGATAACCAGTCGATCTACGAGAGCCGCATCGAGCAGAGCGCCAGCGAGGCGGGCGCCACCCTCAACCAGAACAGAGCGCACCTGGAGTCTTCCCAGCTCGTCGAGACCTTCGGCGAGAGTCGCAGCGCGCAATACCACCACGCCAGCATTCTCGAGAGTGGCGACGCGCGATGCATCAGCAGACTCAGCGATGACAACGGTAGGTATGATCCGCGCGGTGCGCGCAAGCTCCGACGTGAGGGGTAGCCGCGCGCGACGGTCGAACACTACTCGGAGAGGCGCCACGCGAGGCGCTGGCGCCTCGCGAACCGTAAGAGATGGATCATCCGCGATCGCTGTGCCGATTCCCACGGCAATCGCGTCTTGCCCCGCCCTAAGGTGGTGCACCTGTCGGCGGGATTCCTCGCCGGTAATCCACCGGGAATTGCCGTGTGCGTCCGCGATTGCACCGTCGAGCGAAATGGCCAGCTTTACAGTGATCCATGGGCGCGTCGAGCGGAACGCGTGAAAGAAAGGAGCGTTGAGCTCGCGGGCCGACTTCTCTTCTACACTCTCCGCAACGGCAATTCTACGTTCGGCCAGCCGTGCCATACCACCGGCCGCTACCGGGTTTGGATCAAGCGTTGCGCAGACTACGCGCGCGACTCCGGATGCAATCAGAGCGTCGGTACACGGCGGCGTTTTTCCTGAGTGCGCGCATGGCTCCAGTGTCACGTACACGGTGCTCCCGCGCGCGCGCTCGCCAGCTTCGGCAAGTGCGGAAACCTCAGCGTGAGCTCCGCCGAAACGAGCGTGATAACCTTCGCCGACAACTTTCCCATCACTGACGACGACGGCGCCGACCATTGGGTTCGGCGCCGTCTGTCCCCACCCTCTCAGGGCGAGTTCGAGCGCCCGGCGCATGAACGCGCTGTCGCGCGACATGTCCGAACGCTCAGCCTGCAACTCAGAGCCTACCTTCCAAGACGAAACCCGACAGAGCCATACAAGCGCGACTTGGCCGGCGACTCGGAGAACGTATTGAAGAAATCACCCGCATCGACATCGTCGGCTTTCACCTGGCCGATTTCGCCAACGATCGTGAAGAGACCAACGTTGAGCATGAGGTCACCGAAGAAAGTGGTTGCTTTCGTCTTTCGGTCAAAGCGAAACGACCCTTCACGTGGCATCGTCGGCACGCATACAATCGAACATGCCTCATCCGTAATGCCGTACGTCAGGTCCGTATTGGATTTGTATACGTCCTTGCCATAGCCGAGCGCTATGCCTGCCGGGCCCAATCTCTTTCCGGCCACGAGGCGCCACGCTGTGGTGTTGTTGTCAAAGTTGAGAAGCGATATCTCGGAATTGCTGTTCGGCCGGGCGAGGATGTTGGTGCCTGGCAGGTCGCGCTTGAGCCATGTGAAGGACACACCGGGGAGCGAAAGAGATTCACCGATGAGGCCGATACGTACGCCGTAACCCACTTTGATTTTCTCGTCCGGCGTCTCGATGGCGAACCGCTCACTCTCGTCCTTGAAACCGGCGTTGTACTCCGGAACGTAAAACGCGCTTACCAGAGCATCTACACCAAGAACACTGCTCAGGCCAACCGGAATTCCGCCGAACAGACCAATTGCACCTTCAGCTCCAACCATGGGAATGACTTGCTTATCCACTCCGTACGCGGACGAGTTGGCGCTGCCTGTCGAAACCGCAACATCGCCGATATCAGGAACGCCGCCCTGGAGGGCATTACCGCGAAGGGAGAAGGTGAAACGGCCGAGCCCGCCGAGCGCGCCCGCCTGACCTAGTGTTGCATTCCCGCTTGAGATCACCATTCCAAGCTGCGGAGCCATGAAGTTGAACAGGTCGATGCCCTTCTGGCATGCATCCCCGCCCTCGCCTGAAGTGCCGACGACCGACGACGGCGTGCCAGGCTGACACCGAGCATCCACCGTTCCTTGCGCTAGCGCTACGACAGGAAGGACGGCACAGAGCGTCGCTGCGCGCATTGTGTGACGAAAAGTCATGATCGGATGTACTCCTGTTCTGCGAGAATCTACTGCATTAGCACCCGGCCGTGACCGGGAACGATGGATCCGAGAACCCACCCTTGGACGCCCGCATCGCGTGCGCTTTTAATGATCGTTTCGGCGTTAGGTGCACCGGTAACTATAATGATACCGACGCCCATGTTGAACGTGCGCAACATTTCCGGCTGCTCGATCGCTCCTGCTTTTTTCAGAACGCGAAACTCCGCCGGGATTTCCCAACTGGCAGTCTCTACTACGGCATCGAGATGCGGCGGCAGTGCACGCACGAGATTGCCGGGAATTCCGCCACCTGTTATGTGAGCCATGGCATGAATGCCGGAAAGCACCGGGTGTAGCGCCGCGAGATACGAGCGATGCACCCGAAGCAGGACATCCGCCACCGAGAATGCGGTATCCGGGAATCGGTCGTGCACGCCAAGACGAAGTCGTTCGGATACTATCCGGCGCGCGAGAGAGTATCCATTCGTATGCAGTCCGGAGCTTGCCAGCCCAACAAGCACATCGTTGCTCTTCACGCCGGCCGGCCCGATGACATTGGATTCCTCTACCAGTCCGACGACAAACCCCGCGAGATCGTAGTCCGGCGGTGTATAGACGCCCGGCATCTCAGCGGTCTCGCCACCCAGAAGCGCGCAATGGTTCTCCCTGCAACCCGCGGCGACGCCGTGAACCACCGCTTCGACCACAGAAGGAATCAACTCGCCGAAGGCAACGTAGTCGAGAAAGAAAAGTGGCGTGGCGCCCTGAACCAGAATGTCGTTTACGCAGTGATTGACCAGGTCATGGCCAACGGTATCATGACGACCCGCCTCAATCGCCACCTTCACTTTCGTTCCCACACCGTCCGCACTTGCGACGAGCAACGGTTGGCGAGTCTGCTCCGGCATGCGGAACATGCCGCCGAATCCCCCGAAGGAGCCTCTCGAGCCTTCGGTGACAGTCGATTCAACCAGCGCCTTGATGCGTTGCTTGGCCTCGTCGGCCGCGTCGATGGAGACGCCAGCGCCGCGGTAGTCGAGCGGTACGCTCACTCGTTCAGATCCTGATCGAAAGAGACGAGTCGGTGAAAATCGCGTACACGCTGGTCGATTTCCTTGTGGGTTAGATCCAGCAGGCGGCTAATGGAGAATTGCTCGACCGCGAAAGACCCCATCGCTGAGCCGTAAATCACAGCCCGACGCAAGTTCGGCTCGCTCAAGTCGCCTGTCCGCGCAAGGTAGCCCATGAATCCGCCCGCAAACGCATCTCCGGCCCCCGTGGGATCGAAGACATTTTCCAACGGATAGGCTGGTGCGAAAAAGACGGTGCTCTCGGTGAACATGAACGCACCGTGCTCCCCCTTCTTAATGACGACGTGCCTGGGTCCCCTGGCCAGAATCCAGCGCGCAGCTTTTACCAGATTGGACTGTTCCGTGAGCTGCCGCGCTTCGCCGTCGTTCAGCGTTATGAGGTCCACGTGTTCGAGAAGATCGAGCAGCTCCGGACGGCGGCTCTCGATCCAGAAGTTCATGGTATCACACGCAACCAGACGAGGGCGCTCTACCTGGCGGAGCACCTCGCGCTGCAGCCTGGGGTCGATATTCGCGAGGAAAACAAAGGGCGCGCGACGGAACTGATCCGGAATTTTGGGCGAAAAATGCGAGAAAACTCCGAGATGGGTTTCAAGCGTCTCCGCACTGTTGAGATCGTGGCGGTAACGTCCGCGCCAACGAAACGACGCACCGTCCGCGCGCTCAAGGCCGGCGAGGTCAACGCCACGCACCGCCAGCGGTTCCAGTTTCTCCATCGGGTAATCACTGCCAACCACTCCGACCAGCTGCACAGGCGTGAGCAGGCTGGCCGCGGCCGCGAAAAAAGTTGCTGATCCGCCAAGAACGTTATCCGCCTTTCCAAAAGGCGTCTCAACCGAATCCAGTGCAACTGAACCAACAACCAGAAGCGACATGAAGTGGGAATGGTGAGTGGTGAACGACGGACTGCGAAGTGCTTGCTGCGTACTACGCACTGCGTACTGGGTTGTCTGTCATTCGAGCACAGCTGTGAACGTCGAAATGCTGCTATCGCGTTGATTCAAGCGGATTCTAACACTCGTACGCAGTTCGCAGTTCGCCGTCCGTACGCAGTCCGCAGTTCGCAGTTCGCAATTCACATACGGTCCGGCGCTGAAATGCCCAGTATCGTCAGGCCGTTGCGCAGTACTATCCGCGCAGCCCGCGCAAGGACGAGCCGGGCACGTGTGATCTCATCCGGTTCATTCAGGACGTGATGCTTGTGATACCAGAGATGCACAAGCCGCGCGGTCTCCAGCAGGTAACTGGCGATGCGGTGCGGCTCGAGCGACTCGGCGGCGACGGCAACCAGCTTGGGAAAGTCCAGAAGCGCCTTGATGAGCTCCTGCTCTTCGGGCTCGTTGAGCGTGCCAAGATCGACGTCAATGCCCGTGACCGACACAGGATCGATCTCACCAACGCGAAATATTCCGCTGATTCGAGCGTGCGCCATCTGGATATAGTAGACCGGATTGTCCTCGCTTTGCGAGCGCGCCAGATCGACGTCAAAAATGAGCTGCGAGTCGCCTTTGCGCATGAGAAAGAAGTAACGCACCGCGTCTCGGCCCACCTCATCCACCAGATCGCGAACGGTGACATAACTGCCGGCACGTTTCGAGATTTTCATCTCCTGGCCGCCGCGCATGACAGTTACCATCTGATGCAGCACGTATTCCGGATAGCCGGGCGTAACACCCATGCCGACTGCCTGGAGCCCGGCACGCACACGGGTCACCGTGCTATGATGGTCCGCGCCCTGCACGTTGATCGCCCGATGAAATCCCCGCTGCCATTTCGTTACGTGGTACGCAACATCGGGGAGGAAATACGTGAACTCGCCGCCCTTGCCGGCGCTCTTCCGCATGACCCGATCCTTGTCGTCGCCAAAGTCGGTGGTGCGAAGAAAGAGCGCGCCCTCGTGCTCGTAGGTATGGCCAGCGCGCACGAGCGCCGCGACTGTTTCGTCAACCTTGCCGTCGGTGTACAGCGAAGATTCGAGAAAGTACGTATCAAAGCTGACGCCGAAGGCCTGGAGATCCAGGTCCTGCTCCTTGCGCATCGCTCGAACGGCGAAGCGCGTTACGTCCGGGAGATGCGATCCTTCCCGGTCATTTGGATGCTCGGCGGCGTACCGCTCCGCTATCTCACCGACATAGTCACCGTGATATCCACCCTCGGGAATCGCAACGTCACGGCCGGACATCTGAGCGAGCCTTGCCTGCACACTGAGTCCGAGATTCGCTATCTGCGCGCCTGCATCGTTGTAGTAGAACTCACGCGCGACGTCCCAGCCGGTCCACTCGAGCAGTGATGCAATAGCATCGCCCAAACCCGCCTGTCTACCGTGCCCCACATGCAGAGGCCCAGTTGGATTAGCGGAGACAAACTCGATGTTTACGCGGCGCTTCTCTCCAATGGCATGACGTCCGTAAAGAGCATCCGCCGCAATCAACGCGGGCAAAGCACCGGCCGTGTCGGCGGCCCGCATGTAAAAATTGATGAATCCGGGTCCGGCTATTTCAATGCGATCCACGCCCGCGTCCGAAAGCGCGAGCTTGCCCACCAGATCGTCAGCGATTTCGCGCGGCTTGCGCTTCAACGGACGAGCAAGCGTCATCGCGAGATTGGTAGACCAGTCTCCGTGAGACGTTTCGCGGGGGCGCTCCAGCGGCGGATCTATCGGCTCCGGAGCGCCCAATTGCCGCGCCGCGCCGACAAGCGCGTCGCGGAGGCGTTCACGTTGGTTCACTCGCTACCCGATTCCTTACCGGAAGCCGCGTTGGATTTACTCTCAGATGGCTTCGACTCGGCTGGTTTCCCCTCGCCTTTCGAATCCGATTTTGAGTCGGAGCCGGTGCTGGGTTTGTCCGCGCTGGACTCCACCTTCCTCTCGCCTCCCGATTCTCCCGCCCCGTCTGATTTATTGCCTTCGCCGCTGGCCGCAGGAGCAACTTTACGGTGCGCATTCTTGCCATAGTCCGTCGAGTAAAAGCCAGATCCCTTGAATACGAGGCCGGCACCTCCCGACATCTGACGCTCGGCGGCAGCATCACATTTGGGGCAAGGCACCGTTAGCAGCGCCTCGCTCATGTTGCGATAGAACTTCTCAAAAACATGCCCCTTGGGGCAGCGAAAATCGTACGTGGGCATTTCGTGTGAATGAGGTGGAAGGCCCTAACTCACGCAAGCTACCCGCGCGCCTAGGGGCGTTCAAGGTAACTGATCGGTGCTCGATGGTAACAGCCAGGTGTTCGGTGGTAACAGCCAGGTGCTCGGTATTCGGTGCCCGGTGCCCGGTTGGTACAGCGCGGTGTTCGGTGCGCGGTTGGAACAGCGGTGCTCGGTGCCCGCAACTAACCGCACATATCGAAGTGAACACTGCCCAGCGTTCTTCGCAGTTCGGTTCTGTTCAATCCGCAGTCCGCAATCCGCAATCCGTTTCCGAAATTCTCATCCATTCGCAGGCATATATCGCCCCCATTCCGCTTCCAATGCATCGGAAATTTCACCGACACTCGCTCGGGCACGCACGGCGTCGATAATTCGCGACATGAGCTGCGCCTGTCCCCTGATGGGAATTCCGCCGCGATGGCTGGCGTAAGTCGCGGCACCGTTACGCACGGCATCCAGAGCGGTCTCTACAGCGCGCGAGTTTCGGGCGGAACGCACCGCCGTGAGACGTCCCACCTGCTCGCGTTCCAGACGTGCGTACTCCGGCGCCGGCAGCACGGGTGGTGGCTCGGCATCGCCAAACATGTTGACGCTGACCACGGTGGTGTGGCCGCGCTCAACGGAAAGTTGCTGCTCGTAAGCGCTGCGGGCGATCTCCTCCTGAAAGAAGGTTGCGGCAATGGCGCGCTCCGCGCCGCCGATGCCATCGACCTTTACGATCAGTTCCATAGCCGCGCGCTCCAGCTCCGTCGTCAGATACTCCACGTAGTAGCTTCCCGCCAGCGGATCAACGGTTCCCGTAACACCCGATTCGTACGCCACGATCTGTTGCGTTCTGAGAGCCAGGGTAGCCGCGTCGGCCGTGGGAAGGGCCAGGGCCTCGTCATATCCATTCGTATGCAGTGACTGCGTGCCTCCAAGCACCGCTGCGAGCGCCTGGATTGTGACGCGAACGACGTTGTTGAGAGGCTGTTGCGCCTGCAGTGTCACTCCGCCCGTCTGGGTATGGAAGCGCATTCGGCAGCTCGCGTCGCTGGCGCCGAAGCGGTCCCGCATTATTCGAGCGTAAATCCGGCGGGCGGCTCGGAACTTTGCTATCTCCTCGAAGAGATCGTTGTGCGCAGCAAAAAAAAATGAGAGGCGGGGGGCGAACTGGTCGATGTGCAGCCCGGCGGCTACGGCTCGTGTGACGTACTCCACCGTGTTCGCAAAGGTAAAAGCCAGCTCCTGAGCCGCGGTAGCTCCCGCTTCACGTATGTGGTAGCCCGAAATCGAGATGGGATTCCAGCTCGGCATCTCGGCTGCGCAGAATCGAAAGACCTCGGCGATGAGCGCGAGGCTTGGCGCCGGCGGATAGATGTAGGTCCCGCGCGCGATGTATTCCTTGAGGATGTCGTTTTGAATGGTACCGCTCAGAGACTCGCGCCCGATCCCCCGCTCCTCGGCCACCACGATGTACATCGCGAGAAGCGTTGAAGCGGTCGCGTTGATGGTCATCGACGTGGATACGTCGGTGAGGGGAATTCCGTCCAGGAGCGTATGCATGTCCTCAACGGTGTCTATCGCTACACCCACACGCCCTACCTCGCCGAGCGCGCGCGGAGAGTCGGAGTCAATGCCCATCTGTGTGGGCAGATCGAATGCGACCGAGAGACCGGTCTGACCCGCCTCGAGAAGGTGCTTGAACCGGCTGTTGGTCTCCGCGGCTGTCCCAAAGCCCGCGTATTGCCGCATGGTCCACAGCCTCGTCCGGAACATTGTCGGCTGCACGCCGCGCGTGTACGGAAACTGTCCGGGGTCTCCCAGGTCGCGCGCATAGTCGAAGGCGCCGTCCTGGGGCCGGTACACTACATCGATCGGGATTCCGGACGGCGTCGTTGCACTGTCGCCCGGCGGTCGGCTCATGCCCCTACGTTGCTTAACGCTCCGCCCAACATCGCCGTTGCCTGCTCCACCTCGTCGACGCCCCCGATGTACAACGGTGTACGCTGATGCAGATCAGTCGGGTAGATATCCAGAATACGATTTGTGCCGTTCGTGGCGGCACCTCCCGCCTGCTCGACTATGAACGACAGCGGATTGGCTTCGTAAAGCAAACGCAGCTTCCCTTTCGGCGACTTCTGATTTGCAGGATACGCGAAAACGCCGCCACCGAGGAGATTACGGTGAATGTCGGCCACCAGCGATCCCACATAGCGGACATTGAGCGGTTTCCGCTCTCCATCCAGACCGCGATAGCGCCGCATTAGCGCCTTGACCGGCTCCTCCCAGAATTGTTCGTACGAATCGTTCACGGACAAGTAGCGTCCCACGGCCGGTATGCGAATGTCGGGGTGGGACAGCAGGAACTCTCCGATGGACGGATCGAGCGTGAATCCATGCGCGCCCTGGCCCGTGGTGTAAACGAGCATGGTGCTGGATCCATAAATGATGTAGCCCGCAGCAACCTGACGACGGCCCGGCTGCAGCATGTCTTCCATCTCGCCACGCGTCCCACGCGTGATCTTCCGCATTACGGAAAAGATCGTCCCGACAGGTACGTTGACATCTATGTTGGACGAACCGTCCAATGGGTCGAAGAGGAGCACGTACTTTCCGCACCGGAAGTTGTCGGGAATCTGAATGATCCCTGGCTCTTCCTCGGAAGCCATGGCGCAGAGTCTGCCGCCATGATCCATTGCCCTGATCAGCGTCTCGTTGGCAAACACATCCAGCTTCTGCTGGATCTCCCCCTGAACGTTCTCGGCGTCGGCGGATCCCAGGATGTCGGCGAGCCCCGCACGACGCACTTTGCTGGCGATCATCTTCGCCGCCAGCGCAACATCGTAGAGAATTCCCGACAGCTCCCCGGTCGCTTCGGGATGGAGCCGTTCCTGCTCGATGATATAGCGCTCGATCGTGACTACGGAGGTGGCGGTGTGCTGAACCACGGCTATGTATCTCCCTGGCGGAGGGCGGATGGTAAGGAGCTCAAGCGTGCCTCGGCAAAGGCGTTCGCGTCGACTTCAAAACGGTTGTGACTGTAGCCACGCCGAAGACTTTCCCACAGGTATAGAAAGGGAAACGCGCGACTTGCTTGAAACTGGTAGACGTGCTGTAATTCGTGCAAGAGCAGTTCCGCGGTCGCGTGCGTGTCCGGTGCGAGAAATACAGTATTCCAGAGCGTAATAGCGCACGCCGTGCGCTGTCCAAGAGCCCACCCACCAACGCGCACCGGCAGGCCGCCCCGCCTGTAGCTCGCCGCAGCCAGATCCGGGAAGTCGGTAAGGATGTGCGACGGGAGATCCATTGCGTCGCCGACCACGGCAGCACGGATTACGGCGAGAAGCCCCATGTCCCAGCTCCCGCGGTCACATCGATTGTTCGCCCGTCGGTTCGCACTATGACGCTGCCAAGCTTGTCGGTACGCATTACGGTTGCACCGGCAGCCGCGAGGGCTTTAACCACGCCTGGACTCGGATGGCCGTACCTGTTGTCCGCACCAACTGAAATAAGCGCCAGACGTGGCCGCACCGCAGCGAGGAATGCCGGAGAAGTGCTGGTGTTGCTTCCGTGGTGACCCACCTTCAAGACCTCCGCGCGCAGAGCTTCTGCATGGTTCAGCAGCAGCCATTCTTCCTCGAGCCGTTCCGCATCCCCCACTAGCAGAAATCGAACCGAACCATATCGCACCAGTGCGACGACGCTCGCTTCGTTCGCGTCCGTCAGCGTTCGCATCCATGCTGAGTCCGGCGCCAGGAAACGGACTGTCACGCCGTCAACCTGCAGGGAGTCGTCCGGATGCACGCGGCGCCATGGCACCCCGAGTCTATCCGCCTCCGACAGGGACTGTGAGTACTGTGCGCTTGCCGCGAGATAGGCACCATCCCAGAAAACACCGGGGCGCAACGAGCGCAACACCGCCTCCGCTCCACCCATGTGATCGCTGTGCGGGTGGGAAAGCACGAATGCGGCAAGATCGCCTCCGCGCCGCCTAAGATAGGGAATGATGACTCGCTGGCCGTCATCGCCGCCTCTCCACGATCGCCCTGCGTCGAAAAGCAGCCAACGGCCTCGCGGAGTTCGAAATGCAACCGCGTCCCCCTGCCCTACATCGATCAAGTGCAGCTCGGCATCGCCTCCAGGCGTGGGAGCAGCGGGAATCCAGACGGCCAGTACCAGCGCCGCTCCGACGACGATCATTGCGCGGGCGGGGTAATAGCTGATGCAGGCCACCACTATCGCGCCACTCGCAATGCCCGCAAGCACCGCTGAGGTCAGGGTGGGAGCAACGGTCACCGATGCAAGAGGCAATGCCGCTCCGACGGTCGCGATGCGATCGAAAGTTGCAAGCAGGGGATGCGCAGCGTCGGCGACGAACGCGGCTAGCGGTGCCAGCGGCGCGAGGAGCAACGCCAGAAAAAGGGCCGGTTGAGCGACCGCTATCAGGGGGGTAGCGACAAGATTGGTAAGCGGCGCGACCAGACTAAGCCGTCCGAAGTGCCAGGTAACAAGTGGCGCGCTTACGACCGTCGCCACAGTCGAAGCCAGCAGCACGCTGGCGAGCGATAGCCGCATTCCTTCCATGCGGGGTGACAGCCATTTTGCTGCGAGAGCGCCACTCGCGATCAAGCCCGCTATTCCGACCACGCTGAGCTGGTATCCAAGATCGGTAACGGCGCGCGCGTCAATGAGAAGCGGCACCCATGCCCCAACAGCCAGCGAAGCCCAGGGAGACGTGGGTCGGCCAGCCAATTTACAAACGGCGCCGACGAACAGCATGGCACCAGCTCGCACAGCGGGAGACGGGGCTCCGATGATTGCGACGTAGGCTGCAGTCACCACGACGGCCGAAATGGTAGCCACCACGCGGGGTATCCGGCACGCCTGAAGAAGGAGCTCCGCTGCCAATGCAATGATCGCGACGTGGAGGCCCGAGATTGAAAGCATGTGAACCAGGCCAGCCGAAGCAAATTTTTCGCGCACGTCTGGAGACACACTGCTCATGTCGGCGATCAAGAGAGCACGCACAAGTGGAGCGTCCGCTCTGAAAGTTCGGTCAATCGCCTGCCCTGCTCTCTCGCGAGCTCGCACCATCCAATTCTTCTCGCCGGTGACGACGATCATTGCGCGTTGCATCAGAAGGCCCCTGCGCGCGGTAGCGCCTGTTCCGCGAGCGGTTACTACCTCTCCGGCACTGGCATTTCCGCTTTCCACGGATATCGCCACAGGAAGCGAACATTCTGCGTAACGGACGATTCCCCGGACGTATGCGCCTTCAGTCGCGCGGCCGAGGAGAGTTACCCGCCATTCGCCAGCCGAAAGGATGCGAGTGCGGCAATCGCGCTCAGCCGCGACGTGCGCTGCAGCTGTAAGCATCCCTGCAACGCACAGGCAGCCGGTAGCAGCCAATGTCGCATCGCGACGGCCTGCGCCCATCGCGAAGCAGATGACCGCTGCGGCCGCGCCGAGCGCAAAATCGCCGCCGAACCCGAGCAGGAGTCCGGCGGCGTATGCGGTCAGCGCGATTGCCACGAGCGGCATTGCTCCCCCTTGGTGAACTCAACTCACTGACTCTTTTCCTCCTTGCTCGGCGCGTGGCGCGGACTTCCCGCAACGCGGCGCATCGCGTCCAGCAGCACAACCGCCAGCGCCGCCCGGGTCGCGTCCTGCTGCAATTCAAATCCGGCAATTGCCTCACCCTTCGGTCCGCCCCCGCTGTACTTCGGACGGGCCTGATTCAGCGCTTTGGACAGGACGTCCGTGCGGCACTGTTCGCACCTGCAGTAACCCGGGTCGCGCGCGAGCAGCTCGTCGTAAATCTCACCTACGACCTTCTCCAGCATGTTCTTCATACGGCCACCGGGAGTTGCAGGCGTTCGCTGACCACTCCGCCGGTGAAGGTCGAACCAGTGGTGCCGGTAAGCTCCACCGTTTGATACTGTCCGATCATCGAATCATCGCCAGGAACCAGCACGGTTCTGAAATCGCGAGTTCTTCCCTGCAGAAGCGTACCTCGGCGCGATACTTTCTCGATCAAAATTTCCCTGCGCGCTCCAAGAAGTCCGAGGTTTTGAGCCCTCATACCATCGCGAACCGTCTCGATCAGCCTCGCCAATCTTTTGCTCGCAGTAGCGTCCGGCACGGTAAGGCTCTCCGGCATGCGGGTCGCAGCCGTGCCTTCCCGCGCGGAGAACTTGAAAGTGAACGCATCGTCGAACCCGATTTCGCGAACCGCGCTCAGCGTGTCCTCAAAGTCCTGGTCAGTCTCACCCGGAAACCCGACGATGATGTCGGTAGTCAATCCCATCCCGGGAATTGCGCTGCGGAGCCGAGCCACGCAGTCCAGATACGACTCCCGGGTATAACGACGTAACATGCGTTTGAGCACGTTCGACGATCCTGACTGCATGGGAAGGTGCACGTGCTCGCAGACGGCTGGCGTCTCAGCCATCGCATCGATGACTCTTTCGCTGAAGTCGTTCGGATGCGGGCTCGTAAAGCGCAGTCGCCTCACTCCCGAAACCGCGCCAACCGCTCTTAACAGCGCGGCAAAATCATGCTGTCCGTCGTTGTATGAGTTGACCGTTTGACCGAGGAGAGTTATTTCCGTGATTCCTGACTCCGCGATTCCGCGTGCTTCACGAACCACGTCCAGCAGTCTACGGCTGCGCTCCGGGCCGCGCGTCATCGGAACTATGCAATAGGTGCATTTGTAATCGCAGCCGCGTTGCACAGGAATCCATGCCTTTACACCGTCGAAGCGCTGGGCGCGGAAGTCTTCGTAGTGTTCTTCGAGGTCGAACTCTACGGACGATGCGCGCACTCCGTTGCGGGCTCCTTCGACGAGAGAAGGAAGCGCGCGATAGCCATCGGGACCGATGACGAGCTGAACGTGCTTTGCGCTCTTGAGCAGGCGTGGCCCAAGTCGTTGCGCCATGCATCCGGTTACTCCGAGTACCGAATTCGGCTTCATGTGCCGCTTGAGCTCTCCCAATCGCCCGATGACACGTTGTTCCGCGTGGTCTCGAATGGCGCAAGTATTGACGAGGATGACGTCGGCTTCGTCAGGACTACCAACGGCGACATAACCGAATTCGGCAAGCCGTCCGTACATCAGCTCGGAATCGCTGACGTTCATCTGGCAACCGTAGGTTTCGATGTAGACTGTGCCGGAGGCGTGGGTAGTCATTTTCGCAATTTAACGCCGAACGCGTCAAAACGGTCGGAGAGAGTCAGTCGATGTAACTGCCAGTAGTGTGTTGTACGCCCCTCCAAATCGTGAACTGACCAAAACGGCTACGCTCCGATACTGGGAAAGCGCATCGGAAGGCACCATCCAGTCTCAGGTCTGGCTGACCAGCGGTTTGGTGCGAAGGCCAGTGTCACCTGCTTCCAATCTCGCGCGGAAGCGTGATCCTCTTGTGTATTTAGCATCCGTAACCGCAACCGTCAGAAAGTCCTCGGTGACGCCGCGCGGTTGAGGTCCGCCTTCAGTCACAACGATCTCTGCTTCGCCTCCAATGCGCGCATTCTGGTACTGCATTGCCTTGCGCGACCCCAGGGCGCGAAGATCAGCGGCACGCCGCACGATCACATCTTTGCGCAGCTCACCAGACATGTGTACCGCGGCAGTTCCTG
>JACMME010000161.1 GCA_014379205.1 Gemmatimonadaceae bacterium | reverse complement strand
TGAGAGCTGACGGCGAGAATCGAACTCGCAACCTGCTGATTACAAATCAGCTGCTCCGCCAATTGAGCTACGTCAGCACTCGGCCCTTTTTTTGCGAGACACTTAGGATAACCGGGGTCAAACTGGAAGTCAAGCTGCGCTCGTGCAGAGAGTTACGAACACTCAGCGCACCTTCTTCCACTGCGTGCCGGATGCGGTGTCCTTGATCTCTATGCCGCGAGATTCGAGTTCCTTGCGAATCGCATCAGACGTGGCGAAATCCCGTCGTTCTCGCGCTGCACGCCTCGCCGCGACGCGCTCCTCCGCCCAGTCGCGAACTCCTCTGTCGAAAGCTGTTTCTTCATCAGCGATGAGCTCCTGCGGCGACATCGATACCTCTCCCGGCAGTCGCTTTATTGGCGCGATTTCCAGGACTTTGTTTATCGCTCCGAAAGCGTTCCTGGCTCGCTCGAGCTCTCCGTCTCCTTTGCCACCTGCATCCAGCTCCGCGTTGGCCTTTCGGATAAAAGTGAACAGCGCTCCCATCGCTTCCGGAGCATTCAGGTCATCGAACAGAGCGGCTGTCGCGTCCTGTTCAAGCTCATCAGCTGCCACAGCGAGAGCAGCCGTACCTCCGCGAGTCGCGTAGAGACGGTCCGCGAACTCATCCACGCGTCGCACAGCGCTGACCGACGCCTCGAGTGCTACCTCAGTCAGATTGAGCTGCTTCCTGTAGTGGGTCGAGAATACAAAATGGCGGAACGCGCTGGTAGAGATTCCCGCCTCTCGCAGACCGTCCACGTTCGTCACGTTCCCAACCCGCTTGGCCATCTTTGCACCCTCGGTGAGCAAAAACTCACCGTGACACCAGACCCGCGAGAACTCCACACCCGTTGCGCCCTCGGACTGCGCGATTTCGTCCTCGTGGTGCGGAAATACCAGATCCACGCCGCCACAGTGGATGTCAAGCGTGTCGCCAAGGTGCTTCCGTGCCATCGCGGAGCACTCCAGATGCCAGCCCGGCCGGCCACGCCCCCATGGCGAATCCCACGCCGCACCGGCTGCTTCGTCTTCCTCTTTGGCGGCTTTCCAGAGCGCAAAATCGCGCACGTCCTCCTTGTTATAGTCATCGGCGGCAACACGCGCACCCGCTCGAATCGAGCGCGTATCGAGGCGCGACAGCTTGCCGTATCCCGGGAAGCGCGCAATCGCGAAATACACCGAGCCATCCTCCGCCTGATATGCTATCTCGCGCTCCAACAGCGACTGCACGAGTGCAATCATCTCCGGGATGTGCTCCGTTGCCCTGGGATACACTTCAGCCGGCTCGATTCGCAGATACTCGAGATCGCGAAAGAAGATTTCGGTTATGGGCTCCGTGATCTCGCTGATGCGCTTGCCCTGCTCCTGCGCGCGCTTGATGATCTTGTCATCAACGTCGGTGAGATTCATCACCTGCTTTACTTTCCAACCGCGCAAGCGCAGAGTGCGGCGTAGCAAGTCCTCGAACAGGAAGGTACGAAAGTTTCCAAGATGCGCCGGGTTGTACACTGTCGGTCCGCAGGTGTACAGCCGCACTGTTTCGCCGTCCGCAGGAGCGAAAGGCTCCACTCGGCGCGTGAGAGTGTTATAGAGCCGAAACTCCGGGGTCGCCATCACGCGCTCACGCTGGAGGCACTCAGTCGCGTTTGGTGAAACGCTTCGAGTGCATCGACGATGGGTGCGGGATCGTAGCGGACCGCATCGGTGGCGGGAAGTCCGGTCTCTTCCGCCGCGCGCGCGATGGCTTTCTTCGCCTCGGCGTCGCTGAGATCATACGTGTTCAGGGCGACGGCAAGCACGGGGGCGGGTCGCAACGCGGCAGCCATCGTCTCGTGAAGCCGGATCAGATCAGTCAGCGGCGGGATCTTGACCCAGTCGTGATTGCGAAGATGAGTCCGCGAGGGCTGCGCGCACATGACCATGGCGTGCGGAAGCGAGCCGTGCATTAGTCCGAGTGTGACGCCGGAATAGCTTGGGTGTATCAGCGATCCCTGTCCCTCCACAAGAACAATATCGGCTTCCTTCGCCGCATCCAGTGTAAGCTGCTCGGCCGCACCGCCGATAAAATCCGCCACTACCGCGTCCACCGAAATCCCCCACCCCTCGATCAGTATGCCGGTCTGACCGGTTCCGGCGAACGCCACTCGACGCCCGATACGCTTGAGGCCATCTCGTAGCTGCAGAGCGCTCGTCATTTTTCCAATGTTGCAATCCGTGCCTACGGTGAGGACTATGGTGGCCGTGGTATCGCGGGTCAGTCCCCGAGATACCGGGATTTGTCCGGGTGGTTTGCGCAGATCGTGTATCTCGACGCCACTTGCCGCCGCGATCTGCGCGAGCTCCGTGTCTTCGCTGATGAACGTGTGCAGGCCGCTCCAGATGTCGAGCTTTTGCTCGATAGCGCTGCGAATGGTGTCGCGCCAGGACTCCGGCAGCTTGCCGCCCTGCGGAGCTATCCCGATGAGGAGCGCGTTAGGTCCGAAACGAAATGACTCCTGCAGTGAAGCGACTATAGGTATGGCGCCTCCAAAGCCGAGTACATCCTGCGCAGTCTCGCCGGCATGCGACGAGTCCAGCACGGCGACGACTCGCTCGGGCGTATAGCGGATGCAGGACGCAGCCGTCTTTGATGTCAAAGGGCCAAAAAGCCCCTCGGCGAGAGCAACAAACTTCAAATCGCGACTCATTTCGAGACGAGAAAAGGAATCAGGCGATTCGGCGTTGACCTCGCGCCTCGGCCAGTGATACAACATCCAGCCGCGTTGGTGGCAACAGAATATTGCCATCGGGCACCGGCACCCGCAGCAGCATTGCCGCATCTCGCGCCGTCCGGCGGAAGCCCTGCCCCTCATATATCCGGTTAATAAGAATACGGCGCAGCACTACCATGATGACGGCGACAGTCGGCACCGCGACCAGAAGCCCCGTTGGCCCAAGTAGCTTACCCATTATCAGTACCGCCATGATGGTGAGAACAGGTGGAAGATCGATCTGCTTCTCCATGATGCGCGGAAGAACGATGTTCGCCTCGAATATGTGGACAAGAACCCCCAGAGCGATTACCGCGAGCGCACGCGCGGGACCTCCCGTCCCTCCTAAAACGAATATGGCTGGAAGAACAGTGGAAACGAGGGAGCCGAAGAACGGCACAATGGCCACCGCTCCAGTGAAGACTCCGAATGTGAGCCAGTACGGAACATTGAGCAGATAGAGGCCGAGCGCGGTCAACGCTCCGAGCAGCGCCATGGCTATGAGCTGCCCGACGATCCATGCCCGCAACGTGGTGCCCAGATCGGTGAGGACATTTCGCACGAGATCACGATGGATCGGCGGAAAAAGCGCGATGAGAAACTCGCGGTACATCGCGGGATGCGCCGAGAGGTACAATCCCATGATCACGACGCTGAAGATATTGATTGCGCCATGCAGAACCGACGCAAGCTTCGGCAGAACGTTGTTGAAAGTGCCGGCGAGCTGCTGGTATACGGCGACGAGCACCTTGTGCTCGCCAGGGGTCCACACCGCCTGCAGCGCGGGAAAGCTCGCGACAAACCTTTCGATGCCGGCTTCCCAGTTTGTGATATACGTTGGGAGAACACGCACCAGCGCCTGTGTCTGCTGAATGACCGGCGGCACGAGCAGCCAGAACAGGCCGATAATTCCGGCGAAGGTGAGAAGGACGGCCAGAGAGAGCGCGAACGGCCTGCCAACGCGCACCCGCCGCTCCAGTATGTCGGCGAGCGCGCTAAGAAACAGCCCAAACAGAATACCGAGAAAGAGCAACAGAAAAACCTCTGCCGCCGATCCGGCCAGCCAAAGCAGCAGTATGGTGAAAACAATCGCGGTGAGCACCGCGCCGAACCGAAATCTCCCTATTGCGGTAGTGCTCACTTCGGCTTCTGCTCCCTTGCTGGAACGTCCTCGATCTCCGCGTCGTGGACAGTATCGTCCTGACCCGCGGCTCCCGCGCCCAACTGCCTCTTGTCCGGCGATTGTGAGCCGGCGCCGAGCATCCCCATCTTCTGCTTGAGCGCGAGAAGCTGCATGTCCGCATTACCCACAGAGCTACTCTTTTCCAGCTGCTTGAAGTCTCGCGCGAGGCGGTCGCCGGAAAACTCCTCGTCGATTTCCGCGCCGGCGATAAGGCGGCGCTCGTTATCGGCGATCTTCTCCTCCATGCGCGAGAACGCCTCGAATGCCGATGACTCGGACATGCCGGACATCGTTTCCTGGATGCGCTGCTGCGCCTGCGCGCGCTTCTG
>JACMME010000160.1 GCA_014379205.1 Gemmatimonadaceae bacterium | reverse complement strand
GCGCATGGTTGGTCGCGAACGCAGGCGATAGACACCATGCTCGCATACTCGGCCGATTCTCGTGCGGAGGTTGAACAGGAAGTGGACTACTACATAGCGGCTCCTGCTCATGCACTCGCCTACCCGGTTGGCGCACGCGCGATTGATCGATTGCGCACTGATGCGAAACTACAGCTGGGATCGCGCTTCGACGTGCGGCGCTTTCATGATGCCGTACTTTCGAGCGGACCAGTTCCTCTTGGCACGCTTCGCTCGATTATCGCGAAATGGGTTGCCCGGGAGCAAGCGCAAGCCAGATAGCGGTATGGCGTGTTCGGTGAATCTTGCGAGCGGTTGAGAGCTGGTTGTTTTCTGTTTGGCGCTGGCTGACCGGACGGTACTGGGTGGCGCCGGGCGCACGCCGGACGCAATTTTGCGCTGAGCGCCAGATCTGTGGCATGCGCAGCGCGGTCATATCCGGCCGATAATGCTTCGGCTGCGCGGCGCAGTTCTCATCCGGCAAGGGGAGGGAAGTGAGAGGATTCTCGGTACGAATTCTGTCTTGAGCTCGGCAGACGCTCACGCAACCCCGCACGCTCGCGCGGGCCTTGCTGCCATGTCGCTCGCTGCTCTCGGCGTTGTGTACGGCGATATCGGCACGAGTCCCATATACGCGATGCGTGAGTCCCTCCACGGCGTGCATGGCGTGCCGCCAACGCCGGCGAATGTGCTCGGCCTCTTGTCACTCATCCTCTGGGCGCTCATCATCGTCATCTCGATCAAGTATCTCGCCTTCGTCATGCGTGCCGACAACTGCGGCGAGGGTGGAATGATCGCTCTCACTGCACTCGTAACTCCGACTGCCGAGCGCGCGCGCCGGCGGCACCGGGTTCTCGTGCTGGTGGGACTTTTCGGCGCGTCGCTGCTCTACGGCGACGGCATGATCACGCCCGCGATTTCCGTACTGAGCGCGGTAGAGGGTCTCGAAGTCGTCACACCCGTCTTCCGACCGTACGTCATCCCGATCACGATCGCCATCCTGATCGGGCTCTTCATGGTTCAGAGCCGGGGCACGGCTAGAATCGGGTCAGTGTTCGGGCCCGTCATGCTGCTCTGGTTTCTGACACTGGGCATCCTGGGAGCAGTGCAAGTCGTGCAGCATCCAGGCGTGCTTCAGGCAGTGAATCCGATGCACGCAGTGCGCTTCTTCGCCAACAACGGCTGGCACGGCTATCTCGTGCTCGGCTCGGTGTTCCTCGTGGTGACCGGCGGCGAAGCGCTGTACGCCGATATGGGTCACTTTGGAATTCAGCCAATCAGGCTTTCCTGGTTCGGCTTCGTCCTTCCCGCTCTGCTGCTCAACTATTTCGGTCAGGGCGCACTGGTGCTCGGAGACCCCGCGGCCGCCGAGCATCCTTTCTTCCGGCTCGCACCGAGCTGGGCACTGATTCCGCTGGTAGCGTTGACCGCGCTGGCGACCGTGATCGCCTCGCAGGCAGTGATTTCGGGCGCGTTCTCGCTGACACGACAGGCCGTCCAGCTTGGCTATCTACCGCGAGTTGATATCGAGCACACCTCGGTTACGCAGATCGGTCAGATCTACATCCCAGGGCTGAACTGGTTGCTCATGCTGGCCTGCATCGGGTTGGTGCTTGGCTTCCGCACATCGAGCAACCTTGCGGCCGCTTACGGCGTTGCTGTCACGACCGACATGGTGTTCACCACCATCCTGTTCGCGGTGGTCGCTCGTACGCGATGGCAGTGGAGCCTGCCTGCCGTCGTCGCGTTGGCCGCGGCCTTTCTCACCGTGGACCTCGCGTTCTGGGGAGCCAGCCTGTTGAAAATCCCGAGCGGCGGCTGGTTCCCGCTTGTCATCGCGGCGGTGGTTTTCACGGCCATGACCACCTGGAACACCGGGCGCGGGATCCTCGCTGAACGGCTCCGAGAGCGCGCGATGTCATTCGAGCAGTTCCTTGAGGGTCTCGCGTCCGCACCCCCGGTCAGGGTTCCAGGTACTGCGATCTACCTCGCGCGTAGCCCGGCGACAGTACCGCACGCGCTGCTTCACAATCTGAAGCACAACAAGGTGCTGCACGAGCGCGTGGTGCTGCTGGCGCTACTTACGGATGGGAATGCTCACGTGCCTGACGAAGAGCGCGTGCGTGTGGAGTCGCTCACCCCGGACATGTACCGCGTGGTGGCACGCCATGGTTTCGCTGAAGACCCCGAGGTTCCCGCGGTAATGGAACAGCTTCGCCTCCAGGGGCTGGAGATCGACCTCTCGCACGCAACTTTCTTCTTGGGCAGGGAGACGCTGCACGCGACGGACCGTCCCGGAATGGCGGTGTGGCGGGAGCGACTGTTTGCGCTGCTCTCGCGCAACGCGCGGCGTGCCACAAAGTTTTTCCGTCTTCCCCCCGACCGGGTGTGTGAGTTGGGAACGGAGATCGAGCTCTGAGGGCTGAAGTCCTGGAAGCCGCGACAATGTTCTCTGCCGCCGGAAGGCCATCGTCAGGAAGCGTGATCCTGCCAAAGCGCGGCAGCACGGAGCAGGCGACTAATCCTGAGGCCTGAGTTGGGTCTTGTATTTCATCAAGCGCGTCCCGAGCCCGCTTGGCGTACGTAGATTTTGAGACGTCGGTGGAACCGCCAGCGCCCCAAGATTTCAATAAGCACCCGCAACTCGATCACCTTGGCGTTTAGTTTCTTCTTGAAGCGCAGTGCTGGGGCATTGAACAAAACTGTGACGCTGTAGCAGTGCGTACGCCCGATCTCCGCGAGCTCTTCGTAACAGCGATAGCGCATGAACGGCGCCAGGTCTTGCCCACGGAAAGCTTCGAGAGTGTAGGCATCGAACAGACATGCCTCGTTGGCCGCGAGCGGAAAGAGACGATCGTTTTCAAACAGGCACCATTCGTAATCGCACCATGTAAAGGCGGCAATTCGGCCTTCGTGCTTTATACCCAGACAGCGCTTGCCGTCGTTGAGCCGGCGTAACAGATCGCCGTGCGAAAAATTCCGGCCGGGTATGATGGCGATCTCAGGCATGTCCTGTGCGCTGAGAAATCCGACGTCATACTTGTCGAACTCGCCATCCGGGCGCGGCGCGGCCGCCAGGCCCTCCAGGAAAAGATGGTACGGCTCGATCCTCAGCCCCGCTTGCGACAGAGCGTCGATCAACAGGCGCAGTGTAAACCCGTACCAGGGCAGCCCCTTGCGGTAGTAGCGGATCTTGACACGGGTTCGCGAAAGGAGAGAGTCAGCCACTTGATTTCGAAGAGTGCCAAATCACGAACGGCTGTTCTGCCTGCCCGCGGTTGCCGGTTTGCCAGCCGCGGCGCGATCGGCTGGCCCTGCTACACGTTCGATTAAGCTAGCGAATTTACTCGCAGGGAAATACGGAATGTGTGGAATTTGCGGTGTGGCGCATGCCGAGCCGGAGCGGCCGGTGGATCAGGTGATGCTGGAGCGCATGACCGAGAGTTTGCATCACCGCGGTCCCGACAGCCGCGGTTTCCATATTGCTCCGGGCGTGGGCCTTGGTATTACCCGGCTCAGCATTATCGATATCGAAACGGGCGACCAGCCGATTGCAAACGAAGACGGCACGCTGGTTCTTGTCTGTAACGGCGAAATTTACAATCAGCGCGAACTGCGCGAGCGGTTGATCGCCGGCGGGCACCGTTTCCGCACGCAATCCGACGTCGAGGTAATCGTTCATCTGTATGAAGACCACGGAGTAGAATGCCTGCAATACCTCCGCGGCATGTTTGCTCTGGCGCTGTGGGATGCGCCCCGGAACCGTTTGCTGCTCGCTCGCGATCGGCTCGGCATCAAACCTCTGCATTACTCGTTGGCGGGCGATGCGTGCTACTTCGGTTCGGAGCAGAAAGCGATCCTCGCCACCGATCGCATAGAACGGAGGCTCGACGTGCACGCGCTAGCCGACCTGTTCACGCTCGGCCTCACGCGCACACCAAAGACGTTCCTTACCGAAATCCGCCGGCTTCCGCCCGCCCACTACCTGCTCTATGAGGACGGAAAGGCGACGCTGCACGAGTACTGGGATCTCGATTTCTCGCCGCGTGAAGAGGTTCTCAAGCCCGCCGATTGGGCCGAGGCGCTGCTGGAGCAACTGAACGAGTCGGTGCGCCTGCATCTCATGAGCGATGTTCCGGTGGGAGCATGGTTGAGTGCCGGGCTCGATTCGAGCGCCATTGTTGCGTTAATGAGCAGGCAGACCGAGCAAGCAATCGACACGTTCACGCTGGGCTTCGAGCACGCCGATTTCGACGAAGGACGATCAGGGCGAATGCTCCACAGTTTTCCGAGCTACAATCTCACCAGCCATCGCTCCGTGTGCACCGCGCAGGATATCGGTTTGCTCCCAAAGGCGCTCTGGCACTGCGAAGATCCGCTTGCCTCTGTGTCCGAAATTCCACGCATGCTCCTATCGGCATCCTCGGCAGAGCGTGTCAAGGTAGTTCTGACCGGCGAAGGCGCTGACGAGATATTTGGAGGCTACGACTATTTCAGAATCGATAAGGCGTTGCGTCCGCTCGCGCGGCTACCGTCCCGTTTACGCCGTCTGATCGGCGCCGCCGGATCAAGCCGCCACCCGCGCGCGAGCCGCGTTCACGTCGGCCCCTCCGAAATGAGGATGGAGCGGTACGCGCGTCTGACGGCTCCGCTCAATATCAGCACGAGGTTTCTCTCCGCGGATGTGCGCCGGTTGCTGGAAGGTAGCCCTGACGGAGGCATCGCTGACTTGCGGCTGCCTGAGAGATTTGCCGGATGGCACCCCTTCTCGCAGCTTCAATATTACGAAACCAAAATTCGTCTTCCAGACCGCATTGAGCTCAGTCTCGACCGCGCATCGATGGCCTTTTCGCTCGAGGCTCGGGTCCCCTTTCTCGACCACAAACTGGTAGAGTTTTGCGCGCGCATTCCGCCGTCTCTGAAAATGCGAGGACTGCAAGAGAAATACATTCTGCGCGAGGCGCTACGCGACGTTCTGCCGGCGGAAATCGCTCAGCGAGAAAAGCGGCCGCTGCGCGCACCCGTGAAACACTGGTTGCGCGCTCCATTGCCGGATTTTGCCGCCGAGCTCCTGTCGGAGGAGCAGCTGCGCCGCACGGGGTATTTTGATGCCGTTGCGGTTAGGCGACTGCGAACTGATTTCGATCGCGGCAACGACAGCCTGGACCGAGCCCTGATGTCGGTCCTGCTTGTTCAGCTGTGGGACCACCTGTTCATGAGGCTCGACAGTGAGAGATGACCGATTTGAACTTGCCGCTGGCTTCCGGCGCGATCGTTTCGGTTCGCTCGATTTCGATCACCAGCGCCTCGCCCAAAGTCGAGCGCAGCGCGGCGGCAAGGTCATGGCGGACGCGCTCCCACTCCCTGTCTCGGGCGCACACGACGCGCACTGAAAAGCGGTGCGTGTCATTCTGTGTGAGTTGCACCTGAACCACGCCGTCAACGCGCAGCAGCGGCGGGAGCGCCACCAAAGCGTGTACCTTGTGTCCGCCCTCGAGAAAAAGAAAATCGTCGGCGCGGCCGTCGATTGACCCGATGGTTGGCAGCGTGCGGCCGCACGCGCACGCCGCGGCCGGCAGTGATACGACATCACCGAGCTTGTAGTTCAGCAGCACGGTCGCGCGATTGACGAGGTTCGAGATGACGATCTCGCCTGTGCCACCAGGCGCGACAGGTTGCCCGCCTGAATTGACGACGCGCACCGCGGTGTGGTCGATGCTCATGTGAAATGCCTTGCGCTCCTCGCACTGGAACCCGAGGCGCAGCGCCTCGGCGGCCTGGTAGGTGGAGACAATGGGCACTCCGAAATCGTTCTCTATCAGCGCGCGATCGGCTTCGCTCATGCGGTCGGCGCCGTAGGTCACACAGAACGGCCGGTGCAGCGCGAGCCCGTGCTGTGCGGCATGACGAAAAAGCGCGCCGACATGCGCTCCGTAGCCATGCACCACCTCGGGTTTGAACGCGTTCCAGCGCGCGATCGTCTCCTCGAAGCGCTCGCCGGGAGAAGCGTGGCTCCGTTCCAGATCGACCTTGCGCGGAACCCAGGAATTCGCTTCGTAGAACGCGCGGATCTGGAAAGGAAGCCCGCCCTCGCGCGCCAATCGCATCTCCCGATAGCCAAATTTACGGCCGACGAAGCGAGCGATGACATGACGCTGGCGATGGCCATGGGCGAGCGTGAGAAAAAGCGCCGCGGCGTCATAGTATATCGGCTTGGAGAACCCCGAGGTTCCGCTCGAGTGCAGCCTGAGCGCGCGCCCGTTCGCGTAGTGCCGCGACAGGAACCGGGAGGGATCGCGCGCAATCTCGGCGCTGGTGAGTATCGGCAGCCTGGCGAGATCGTCGGCGGTGCGAAGATCGCGAGGATGCATACCTGCCGCATCCATGACGTCGCGATAGTGCTGAACGCTGTCGTAGGCGTGCGCGACGATTCGCCGCACGCGTCTGTTTTGAATCGCGGTGATCTCTTCCACCGGCCGAAAGGGGAGTCTGGCCTCACCGCGTACATGCCACAGCGTGAACGCATTCCAGTATGCTTTTCGAATCGGGCTCCCCCGCATCGCCGGCGCCTCACTCATACGCCGCAAGTTGCAGAGGCGGCCCGGGACCGCGCAGTCACGGAGTATGTGCCGTTGGCACCGACTGTGTGGCTTGAGTTGCGCGATTGAGCATAGGGCACTGCGCACAGCGCAAATAGGCGTTGCAGAAACGAAGCTCGCAACGTACGTCACTACCGGTCAGAGCCAGGGTAATACGATCGAGGCGTTGCGTGTCGCGTCCCTTGATCAGCACCGTATCGCCAGGAGCGAGCTCGTCGCGCAGCAGGGCGATTACCTGGTGCACGTCCCTGGCGTGGATCACGCTGTCGCGAACAAGTCCTGCCTGTCGCGCACCCGCCATGAAACTGCTTGCGGTTTGCCCGCCCAAGAAGATCGCGCGCGACGCAAGTTGACCGACACGTTCGCCCATCCGGCGGTAGATAGGCCGCGTGCTCCCAACCGGTTCGGCAATTTCACCGATGACCACTAAACGCCGCCCCGGAATTTCGGCCATTACATCGAGCGCTGCGTCAACCGTCTCCAGACTCGCCTTGTAGTCGTCTCGCAGGATGATCGCGCCGCTGGCGAGCCGCACCAGTTCGAGACGCCCTGGAGTTGCAGCCAGCGCTTCGAGCGCGGGAACGATCTGGTCGAGAGAAAGGCCCAGAGATTGCGCGACCGCGACCGCCGCCAACATGGCGTACACCGGCGGCTTTCCAACAAGCCGAATGCGCAACTGGCGGCTTTCACCCGGCACGTGCAGCATGAAACGGCTGCCATGTGGCCAGTCGAGCGCGATATCGCTACCCCGTACGTCGTTCGCCTCGTGCATCCCAAACGTGATTACCCGCGCGCGCGTCTGGCTTCGCATCCACAGAACGTTGGGGTCATCGCCGTTCAGCACGGCAATGCCGTCCGCAGGAAGAGCACGCACCATTTCGACTTTTTCAGCACGTGTGTCCGAAAGAGTCTTGAACGATCGGTTGTGATCGCTGCCTATGGAGGTGACAACGGTGACATCCGGGCGCACCGTCCGCGAGTGCGGCGCCATCTCGCCAGGCCTGTCGATCCCTACCTCGATCACCGCATGGCGTTGCCCAGGGACGATGCGAAGTACGGCACGGGCGACCGAGCTGCCGGCGTTGGCAATGGAAGAGGGACGGGTGACGCCGAGCGCCGCGTGTGTCGCGCGCATCGTGGTCGACTTGCCGAACGAGCCGACGACGGCGATGACGCGCGTATTCCGCGCCAGCGTGCGCCGGTGCAGGGTCGCAAGAACGGACAGCAGCGGCCACGCCAGATGATAAATCCGTCGCGCGAGCTCGAAGCGGCCGAGCGGTGTGCGCAGGGAAGGCAGGTCCTTGAAACCGCGCTTCATGGGGCTACGAAAGCGGCGACTGATAGATGGGCCGGCTCATGCAGCGCGGGCCGCCGCGTCCCTTGACCAGCTCCGAGCCGGGCGTGGAGTGGACTTCGATGCCATGCCGCTCGAGCTCCGCACGGACTCTCGGGTTGAGATCATAGTAGATCACTCTTCGCTCGCCGAGACACAGACAGTTGCACGCCTGGCCGAATACCGATTCGTCAGCCGTTGTGTCGATGACCTTCGTTCCAAGATCACGCAGCATGTCGAAGACATTGAGTGCGCGATGCGTGTGGGCGTCGAAGTGTATCGCCGCAATGATACTTTCGCTGTTGCTGACCACAACGTCCTCGGCAATGGGCACGAAGCCGCCGTCGAGATTCATCCTCCACGGTGCGAGCTCGAGTCCGATTATCTCATCGGCATATTCGGGAATCAGCATCTGCTGCAGGTAAAAAAGCGTCTCCACCTGCGTGCGCCGCCCGTATCCGACGAGAAGAGTGCGGCGGCCTTCGCGCGAGTAGGGAATGACGTCGCCGCCTTCGAGGAACAGGTGCTCTGGCAGACGGATTATCTCACTCAGTCCCAGCCGCTGCAGGGCGAGCCCCGTTGCGGCGCTTTCAGGCCGGCGGAGCGCTTTCGCCATGTGCGGCGTGATGTAGCCGCCGGGAAGCCAGGGAAGAGTGATGATCGAGTCACGCGTAAAAACCTGATTGGGATTGGCGCGGGCAGCGTCGAAAAACTCGTGTTCGCCAATGATCTCGCTCAGGTAAATGACTCTCTCCACGTGCTCGCGCAGAAGCTCGACGAAGGCTAGATGCTGCCGTGCGTACAGGCGCGCTTCGGGGCGTTCGCGAAACAACAGCTCGCGGACGAGCTGCGCCGGATCGTCAATGTCTTCCATCGTCGCGAATGCACCAGTCGCGACAGGATCGTGAACGATCACCGCCTGCGGGATCGCGGAAAACTCTGCGTAGTCGGACCTGAATTCCATCTGCGTCAGTGGCTCCCGTCGTAGTCGGCGTTTGGATAAGGGCTGAATTTCCTGCCGGCGACCAACGGGAAACTGTCAACCAGCTCCACCGTGAAGCGGACCTGCGGCCCCAGTTTGTCGCGCCCGAGTTTCTGCAGGCGATCCATCTCGTGCGGCCCCGGCTGCCGTCGCGGGGCCACTTTCAGTCGCACAGCATCTTCGGATTCCTGAACTATCTGATGTTGAAAGACCCACTCGCTTTCAGACTCTATGAGCGGACCGGTGATCTCGTACGGATGAATGCGTCGGTTCCCTGCGAAGCGAAAGTAATCGACCACCCGGCCCTGAATCTCTAGGAGTGTCGAGTAAGGCTGGCCGCAGGCGCAGCTGTCGCTTCCTCTGGTTGCGATATCGCCGGTGCGATACCGGATGAACGGCATTGTGTAGGTATGCAGACCGGTTACCACGACTTCTCCCGTTTCTCCTTCCGCCGCCGGTTTTCCCTCACGCAGAAGCTCCACGATGACATTGTCATCGCACACGTGATAAACTCCCTGCGCGGGACATTCCCATGCGATCAGGTTGAATTCATGGGCGCCATAGAAGTCGATGGGCGAAACGCCGAAAGCGCGTTCGATCTCGCCCCTGACCGGCGCGCTCAGGAGCTCTCCGCCGGTAACTACCAGGCGCGGGTGCACTCTCGCCAGAAGCTCTCGCCTTGATGCTACGTATCCCAACGCTGACGGATATCCGTTGATCATGTCGGGATTCAGTGCTTCCAGCTCGGCCGCTATGCTCTCGGCAGATTGAAAGCAGTCAATGTGATAGTCCCGATAGATCTTCAGCGCACGGCGCAGGCGGTCGGCGCGGCCGCGCCGATGCCCTCCGAGCGGCACTTCCCCAATTCTGGCGATTCGATCGGACACTCTTCGCCCGGCCTGTCCTAGCGCGCGTAAACGAAAGAGATTGATCAGTCGTTCTTCGAGGCGGGAGCGATGGACCGTGAATGGCTTCCCCGAGGAGCCGCTGGTCATGTGCGTGACCAGCGTCGCGGGATCAGTGCCCGCGCTCAGGATCTCCTGCAGCGGACGCAAGCGCAAATCATCCTTCGAGGTTAGCGGCAGGCGCTCGAGATGCTGAACGTTTTGGACATCGCCCGTCCTGATCCGGGCGCTGTCGAACAGCTGGCGATAGTGCGTTACGTTCTTGTGCGCGTGGGCGGCGAGGCGGCGTAGCTTGCGATTCCGAAACTCGTCGAGTGTCGCACGACTGGCGTGGGGATTGCGCCAGATCGCGTTAAGCGTGTGCACATGTTCGGCGAGGTGGAGCATCAACGACGTACAGCCCTGGCGGCGATGAAGCTTCCGGTGTAGTAGCACAATCGCGTTTGCTCGAGACGCTGCGCAGAGGTGATTGCCCGTTGCACCAGCCTCATTAGCGGCTTCCAGCGCAGAGTCTTCGCCAATGCTATGGCCCCGACCGCTGTCAGTCGCGGATTGTGCAGTATTGCCGTTGTTTCCTGCACGCGAAATCCCGCTTGTTCCAGCCCTTCGCGCAGTTCGCGCACCGCGTACGAGCGGCCGAGGTAATAGGGCACCAGCCCCAAACGATTGGCGAGCCGCAGCAGTGGATCGAAGATGTTCTGTCGATTATCGAGCGTGATGATCAGGCGGCCGCCAGGCTCGAGCACTCGCGCAATCTCCTGCAGGCTGCGGTGGAGATCGGCGGGCTCGGGGAAGTGATCGAGCGTGGAAGGAGAAACGATGAGCGCGAAGCAGCCATCGGCGAAAGGCAGCGCGCGCGCGTCGGCGGCGATCGCGTCGCATCCGGGAAAGCGGACATGAGCTTTGCCTGCGGCCGCGGGCGAGATGTCCATGCCGACAACCATTCCTCCCGCATTGCCAAGATTGGGGAGGTAGGCATCGGGGCCCATCGCTTCCTCGAACAGATCGGTCTTGAGCACCCGGCCTGACGCCGGCAGGCCGCCCCAGCGCTCGATCAATCCGAGGTGAGCCCGGCGCTTGAGATCGCCGAGAAAAGCATCGAGGTAATGTCTGTTCGGGTCGAGGCCGAGTACCGTCGTGTCCCAATCCGATCCTTGCAGGGATTCCTTCACGCAGTCAACAGCGCGCTGCCGCCGTCAAGATCAAGTGGATCTCGCGACCATTGCTCACGATTCATCGCGCTGGAACACCCTTGCCACGTGACGCCGCTGAATTTTACCCGTCGCCGTGCGCGGCACCTGATCGGTGACATGGATGATGACCGGAACCTTGAAATCCGCCAAATGCTGCCGGCAATGCGTTCGCAGCGTTTCCGGGTCGCATTCCGCGCGCAGAACAACGGCCGCATGAACGACTTCACCGTACTTGGAATCCGGCGCGGCGAAGGCGACGGCCTGGGCGACCGCCGGATGCTGCAGCAGGACCGCATCCACTTCCATCGGTGAAATGTTTTCCCCACCCCGCTTGATGATTTCCTTGATGCGACCCGTCAGTGTCAACTCACCGCGATCATTCAACACGCCTTGATCGCCAGTGCGGAACCAGCCATTGACGAACGCATCAGCGTTCGCCACCGGGTTGCGAAGATAGCCCGATGTAACGCTGCGCCCTCGTATCAGCACTTCACTCCCGGCTCCGATTGAAATTTCCAACCCGGTGCCTCTCCCGACGGATCCGGCGGGTCGTTCGCCCGGCGGCAGCGGGGTGGACGCGATCTGGTGGGACGCCTCCGTCATTCCATAAGCCTGCAACACAGGGGTTCCGAAACGAGTTTCGAGATGGTGCTGGATGGCCGGCGCCAACGCGGCGCTCGAGGAACGAATGAACCGAAAACTAGTGTGCGGCGCGCCGTCTTCCTCCGCTCGTTGCAGCAACACCTGGTGAATCGTGGGGACTGCCGAGTACCAGGTTGCTCGTGTCTCGTGCTGAACAGGCCAGAAACGCCCGGCACTGAACTTCGGAATCACAACCAGCGTGCCATTCGAAGCCAGCGTCGCCAACGCGACACCAATCAGTCCGTGCACGTGGAACAACGGCATGACCAGGAGAGCCACGTCATCTGAGCTCAGCGCATAGGTCGCCACAATGTTCTGCACCGATGCCATCACGTTGGCATGGGTAAGCGGCACCGCTTTCGGCCGGCTCGTAGTCCCGGATGTGTGCAATAGCAGCGCGATGTCGTCCGGGTGTGGCGGTGGAAGATCACCTGTGCGCCGCGCTGTTGAATCGGCGATCGGCTGTCGAACAGGAATCCCCAGATGCCGCGCCGCCGAAATCGCCGCGGTGCTATCGGGTGTGGTGACAAGCGAACGACATTCAAGATCCTTCATGTAGTAGTGGAACTCATCCTCGGCGTACGCGGGATTCAGCGGCGCCGCGATCCCGCCGGCACGTGTGACAGCAAGGAAGGTGACGAGGAACTCCAGACTATTTCCGATTACGATTGCAACGGGCTGACCTTTCTCGAAATCAACTGCCAGGCACTCGACCTGCTCCTGGATCGCGGCGTAGCTGGACGTGCTTCCCCCAGGGACAATCACGGCAGCCTTGCGGGAGTTTTCGCCGGAAAAAATATCCACTAATCCTTTCATGAAAGGGCAGAGATGCTTCGCTGGATGGGATGTGCCTCAACGTAATGCCCTTTCAGGCACCGGCGGTGGCTCGGCAGGAAGTAAGAATCACCGACGACTGATCGCGAGCCTACCCAGCGCCAGTGCTGTCAGCTTCGCGTTCGGATTTGCGGAACCAGAGTGGCTGGCCTATGATGTGTGCCGCCATTCACCACTTTGGGAGGAGCAATGCAACGCGTTCTGCTGGCTTTCGCACTGCTGTTCACGGTCATCTCGCCGCTCCGCGCGCAGAGCCTCCGGGACAAGCTCTCCAATCTCTTCATCCTGGGTTCCGGCAACGATCCCCTTTTCCTCGCGGGCTCCGGGGATCCGAGCAACCCCGCATTCATTCAGGCTCACGGGAGCCATTTCATTCCGGCGGCGGAGGACGGGAACGCCATAATAATCGCCTTCATCACCAATTCGATCAGCGGCAACGTCGCAAATATTCCGATAAGCGCAACAAGCGGTGGTTCGACCTTCCGCTTCGAGGGTGGTGTGCCTGTTAGAACGTCTCTCTCGGCAGGACCGGTGTATGGCGAGCGTGCGCAGACGCTGGGGAAGGGACGTGTACTGGTGGGATTGAACAGGACAGGCATCAAGTTCAAGTCGTTGCGAGGAGCCGAGCTGGATGACATACGTCTCAACTTCACACACTCGAATGTGGACTTTCCCGGCTGCGACTCGATCTTCGCGGCGGACTGTGCGAGACGCGGACTGCCCGCGTTTGAGAATGACGTCATTGAATTCAATCTTGCGCTCAGCGTGGAGCTCACGGTTACGTCTCTCTTCCTCACCTACGGGCTATGGGACAAGGTTGATGTGGGGGTGGCGCTTCCGGTCGTTTCCACATCGCTGAGAGGCCAAAGCGAGGCGCAGGTGGTGCCTTTTGGCCCAGGGGCTGTGGCGCATTTTTTTGGCGGCACCGCAAGCAACCCGGTTCTGCACACGTCTCGCTCGGAGGAAGGCTCCGCTACTGGTATCGGGGACGTTTCGACTCGAATCAAGGTGAATGTCCGCGAGTCCGGGCAACTCGGCATCGCATTACTTGGCGATGTGCGACTACCCACCGGTAGCGAGGATGATCTCCTGGGGTCGGGCTACTTCTCGGCGCGGGGGCTTGGGATTGTTTCGGCGCGCTTTGGCGATTTCTCGCCGCATGCGAATCTCGGCTACCTCTATCGTGCTGATGACATCGCTACGGATGCCGTGTTGGCGACGATCGGCTTCGATCACCTTCTTGCTCCGTGGGCGACGCTGGCGGCGGATCTCCTGTCCGAGCTACAGGTGGGGAATAGCAACCTTCACGAACCGGAGTTGGTACAAATCGAGGCTCCGTTTCGTCGAACGATCGCTCCGACGACAATCCCCAGTCGGAGCGACGACATCGTGAATGCGTCCCTCGGCATCAAACTCAGCGCGGCTCCCGGCCTAACCGTTCTCGCAAACGCCGCGTGGCCGCTGAACCGTGGCGGCCTACGGCCCAACATGTTCTGGACCGCGGGGCTAGAGTACAACTTCTAGTGTCGTGAGTTGGAAGTTCTTGTGCACAGAAGTGGGCGCTGCACCACGCCCGCAAGGCGCGAGGAGGGATCATACGTAGCTGTGATCGTGACACCGAGGCGCTTGTAACCGTCTGGTTCGTTGCCGCACCCATTCAAACGAGCGGTTAGCGAACAGCGCTCAATCGCCAGCTGTCGCCTTCTCGACGAAGCGATACTCGCAGCACAACGGGCTGCTCCTCGATCCGTCGCGTGCTGGTGTTTTCATAGTGATACACGCCGTTCGCGCGCACTTCAGCGGTATTCTCGGCGATGTCGAGTTGTGAGACCTCGAGTCGCACCTTGACGTCGCGAACCACCGAGAAAAAAGCTCGCCACTCCCGCTGTTGTGCGGCGGTCATCGCCGGGTACACTTCGCGGATCGCCTGAACGTTGCGAGACTCGATGGCTCGCGCGTACTCGGCGACGGCTGCGCGAATCGCCGGTCGCTGATCTATTACGACTGGCTGCGAGGGTGCTGGAGGTGGGGAGTCAACAGCGGGCTTGGGGGCGACTACTTCACGCCGCTGCTGGCTATCCCTGGCGGCAGCGGCCGCACGCTCAGCGTCCAGCCATGCAGACGCCGCACTGGAGAATTTGTTGACCGCTTCCGAAAAGCGGTCCTGGCTGGCGGCGGCATCGGCGGCCTTGAGCAGCGCGTCGCCGGCGGCCATGTGCGACGGCGACGCACCGATGGCAACTCCGCGGGTTCGCGCTCTCAACGCATCGGTTCGAAGTGCCGCGAGAATGCTGTCCTCTCGAGCTGCGACGTTGGCACGGGCGATCTCAGCTGCCGGCCTCGGCGTTACTCGTCTGGGCGCGGGAGTGCGCGGGGCAAGGCGCACGGGAACCTCGGCCTGCGTTTCAGGCTGAATTTCTCGCTCAGTTGGAACTGTCGGCGCCGGCGCTGGATCGTTGGTTGCGCGAGGCTGCACCTGCGTCGTATCCGATACGGCGGGCATGTCCGCAACGGGGGACGCGCGTGGACTGTCCGTTGCCATCGAGCGCGTTCCGCTCTCGCGGTCCAAGCTGTCGGATGACATTGCGAACCACACGATTGCGACGACACCTAGCGCCGCGGTGACACCGCCAGCCAACCACGGCGCCCTTGATCGCCGGAAAGGCGCAGCAGTGGGAACTACAAGAGGAGCCGTCCTCTGTCCCGTTATGGACTCGGACCATAAGGCATCCGCGAATTCGCGTGCGTTCGCGAAACGATCGGCGGGAAGCCGTGCAAGCGCCCGGGTAACCGCGCTCTCAACCCCCGGCGGGATATCGGGCAGTACCTCGCTGAGTACTGGCGGAGGATGGGTAAATCGGCGGGCGAGATTAATCTCTCCGTCGGCTCCCGTACCGGGTGGCGACCCCGTCAGCATCTCGTATACAACGCAACCCAGGCTGTAGATATCGCTCCGACTGTCGATTTCGACCTCGCCTACTATCTGCTCCGGACTCATGTAGGCGGGCGTTCCGATAGCGACGCCTGTTTCGGTGAGCGCTTGCCATTTGCCTCCCCCGGAGGCGTGGATGGCGCGTGCGATCCCGAAGTCGCAAACCATCGCGTGGCCGTTGGAGAGGAGGATGTTCTCGGGTTTTACGTCCCGGTGAACGAGGCCATTGGCATGCGCGTAATACAACGCATCAGCAACTTCGCGAGCGATGCGGAGCGCGTCATGCAGCGGAAGGCGATGTTCGCGCCGGAGCCGGTCCCGCAGGGAGTCTCCGGGAACGTACGGCATGACATAGTACAACGCGCCTTCCGCCTCTCCCGAATCGTACAAGGGAAGAATGTGCGGGTGCTGCAGGTTCGCCACCAGCTTGATCTCGCGTAGAAAGCGCTCGGTGCCGAGCAGAACGCCCAGCTCGGGGCGCAGCACTTTCACAGCGACCGATCTGTCGTGCTTCAGGTCGCGGGCATGATACACCGTCGCCATCCCGCCTCGACCGAGTTCCCGGTCGAGTGCGTAGTGGCTACCGACAGCTTCCTTCAGGTATTCGGGGACCTCACTCACTGCTAGCGGCTCCAATTTTACGGCCCGACAAACGACAGAATATATAGTTGTTGAATTGAAGGTGAAACTCCGAAGTTGTTGGGCCGTCTTGGCCTTCGACGAAATCAAAGTGCGTCGTCACGCTGACGCGTGGGCTAAGATACATAAACCAGCGATTCGAGACACTTGAAATGAACCGTGGCATTTTCCTTTCGCGATGCCTGTCAGTCGCTTGCATTGTGAGCATGGTAGCTCCACAAGGCCATGCCCAAGCGGCCTCTGCGCCTGCGCGCTCCAATGCGCGCGTGGATTCCTTGCGCGAGCAGCTCCGTCAGACGGAGCTGGCGTTCGCGGCTGCAACCGCGGAACGGGGCATCGAGGGATGGCTGTCGTACTTCAGCGATAGCGGTACTCAGCTCCTCAAGACCGGGCGAATAGTACGCGGCCACGCGGCCATCCGCGAGCTCATGACTGCCACACTCAACAATCCAAAGCGCAGGCTCCTCTGGCACCCGACCATCGTCGAAGTGTCGCCCAGCGGCGAGATGGGATACACGTACGGACCATCCGAGTTCGTTGCGCTGGATTCCGTGGGCCGGAAGACCGTGCTCGGCTGCGGCACTTTCATGACGGTTTGGGGAAGGCAGAAGGACGGACGCTGGAAAGTGCTCGCCGACATGGGGAGCGAGGCAGAGTGCAGGAGTCAACCTGATAGCTGGTCTGGTCTGGACTCGACTCTCGCTGGCGAGTTGAGGAGCACCGGGACGCCAGGTGCGGTGCTGGCGATTGTCCGAAACGACAGCATCGTTCACCTCGCTGCGCTTGGAGTCGCGAGCACAGCAACGGGCGCTCCAGTCACCACCGACATGGTGTTCCGTGTCGCGTCCGCGACGAAGATGTTCACCGGACTTGCAGCCGCCATACTTGCCGAACGCCGACAGCTGGACCTCTCTGCCCCGGTACGCCGGTACGCGCCGTTTCTGACGCCCAGTATCGGAAGCCGGACGATGGCGAGCCTGCTGAGTCATACCGCTGGACTGCGAGACAACTCCAGTGCATCGGGAGGCAGCGATGATGCTGGACTCGCGGCGGCAGTGAGAAAGTTGGGGGCGAGCGCGGTGATGTCTCCCGCCGGTGACGTGTATTCGTACTCCAATTCCGGGTTCACACTGGCTGGCTACGTGATCCAGCGCGCCGCCGGTGCGCCATACGCGGATGTGGTCGACTCGGTGCTGTTGCGTCCCCTGGGAATGTCCCGATCCACGTTTCGCACGACAATCGCGATGACTTATCCGATCGCCCTCGGTCACACGGCGCCGGCGAGCGCGCGGGACACTGCGCGGGTCATGCGGCCGTTCGCTGATTACGCCGAGGTGTTTCCGCGCGGCGGGCTCCTGTCGACAGCGGAGGACATGGCTCGCTTCGCGATGGCGGTGATGAGTCGCGGGCGTCGTGGGAGCGAGCAGCTAATTCCCGCAGCGGCGGTTGACTCGGTGATGCGGCCCCGCGGCGACGTACCTGGCGACACCGCCAGTCATTACGGCCTTGGGATGCGCGTTGTGCTGAACCGGGGAATGCGGGAGCTGGGCCACTACGGCGGAGGGTTTGGGTACGGCAGTGTCGTGCGGATGGTGCCGGAAGCGCGGGTGGCAGTGATAATTCTCGCGAATCGCAACAGCGCGCTGTTGACGAAGACAGCGGATTCGGCATTCGCCACGCTTCTCAGAGGTACCACCGCCGCCGCTCCGTCGCCAAGGCCGGCCACTCGTGCTCCGCTTTCAGTGGCCGACGTTCGGCGACTTGCCGGGACGTATCGGAACGGCGAGGGTCAGGTGCTCGAGCTGGTGTTGCGACGCGATACTCTTGCACTTGTTGACGAGGGCGAGCGGTACACCGTGGTGAGGACGGGTACGGACCGGATCGCGGCCACAGACGCGGAAGGCACGATTGTAATGGAGTTCGTTACAGTGCGGGGTCGCGTTAGCCAAGCGCCGTATCTGTTCACCTTCGGTCGGGCATTTCGTCGGGATGCGACGGGTAAATAGTCTTCCCCGAGAGAATCATTCCGCGACAAACCAGCCCTATCGCACGTCGTGCTTCTCCGGTTCCCCTGCGCAGATTCGCGCAACGTTCCGCCTCTTGTCATATAAACAGCACTGCATGCGCACCAATAGCTAGATCGTCCACGTCGCGCTGGAGTCGTCCAATTGGAGTTGGAGCGGAGTGATCTCGAAGCGCAGCTGGAGCGGCATCACGAAGCGTGTTATGGCTGGGCGCTGACCTGTTGCAGGTGGGACAGAAGCGAGGCGGAGGACGTGCTTAACAGCAGTTATCTCAAGGTGATCGACGGTCGCGCATCGTATGGGTCGCGGTCGACCTTCAAGACGTGGCTCTTCGGGGTCATTCGCCGTACAGCCGCCGAGCATCGGCGACGGAGCCTGCTGCATCGGCTCTGGTCTGGTGGTTCGCTCGACAACATACCTGAGACCGCGGATCCCGCGCCCGATGCCGCTTCCATGCTTCGAAGCGCGGAGTCGAGCGAGCGGCTGGTGGCCGCGCTGGGAATGTTGCCGCCGCGGCAGCGTGAGGTTCTGCATCTGGTGTTCTATCAGGATTTGACGATCGCCGAAGCGGCGCAGGTTCTGGGCGTCTCGGTCGGTACCGCTCGCACTCACTATGAGAGAGGAAAGACTCGCTTGCGCAGCACGCTGAAGCCGGAGGACGACGAATGAATCGCGAGGACATGGATGGTGATCTGCGCGAGCGTTTCGCTCGCCTGCGGGAAGACGAACGGGTGCGCGCCGGTTCTTTCCTCCGTGTGCGAACGAGATCCAGTCGCGCACTGGACCGTGGCTGGACAGCATCGATGCGCGTGGTCATGGCTGCCGCGGCCGTGATCGCATTCGCATTCGTTACGGTCACACGGGTCAGCGATCGTCGCGGGACCGCCAGCGTGGTTCCGGGTGCCGTAACGGCCATGAGCGCGCTGCCGATCGGCAGTTGGGACGCGCCAACAGACTTTCTGCTGAAGACGCCAGGCGCACAGTTGCTCAACACTCTACCCTCGATCGGTCGTACGAGGGGCTGGGGTCTCACTGGTGATGCTGAAGGTGCACGGCCAGTTGGGCCAGACTCACAGGGGAGGACTCCATCGTGATCCGCACTCGCCATCTCGTTGTGATGCTCACGCTCATGCTCGCGACGGCGAGAGTGACCTTCGCGCAGGAGGGTGTTGAGAAACTGCTCGGGCAGTACCTCTTCCCACCAGAGCTCGTGATGCAGCATCAGCAAAAAATCGAGCTGAAGCCTGCTCAGCGAGCGGCGATTACCGAGGCGATTCAGCAAGTTCAGGCCAGGGTCGTCGAGCTGCAATGGCGCATTCAGGAGGAGGCGCAGAAGCTTTCGGAGCTGGTTCAGGCACCGTCGCCGAACGAGGAAGCTGTGCTTGCGCAAGTGGATCGTGTGCTCGCCACGGAGCGGGAGATCAAGCGCGCGCACATGACACTTCTGGTGCGAATCAAGAACGCGCTTACACGGGAGCAGCAGAACGCGCTCAAGGCGCTGCGGTAGATCGGCAATTGGCAAATGGCAGATAGCAAATAGCGGATAGCAGATGGTCACTCAGCTATCAGCCATCCGCCATCCGCTATCAGCCATCAGCCATCAGCTATCAGCTATCAGCCATCAATCTAAAGACCCGAACACTAATCCCGTTGCAGGAGGAACAATCATGTTGTCGCAGATGAGATACAAACGACTAGGCGCACTCATGCTCGCGCTCGCCGCGGCAGCGTGTGGTGACACAGCCAACCTGGGCACAGAGCCCGACGAGGTTTCATTCGACGCCGCGCGCGTCCAGGCCGATGCGCAGGCGATGGAAAGCGCGCTCGGAGCGCCGGCGCTGCGAAGCTTCGCCGTGATGGCGGGGCATCTGTCTGTTGGACCTTCCACGCGCGCAGCGGTTCAGGGCTCGGTGGATCTGCTGGCATCCGGCTCCGCCCTGGCGGTAACCGACGCGAAAAGAGTGACCAGGACGCTGGCGGAACGCGTCATGTCGGGCATACCGGCGTCCCCGAACGATCAGCGCGTGATTCCACCCGAGGTACTGGGTGTCACGCTCATTTACGATCCCGTGCGGCAAGAATATGTCCCGGCTCCGGACCGCAGCGGCGCTCCCGGCAACGGCGTGCGCTTCATTCTGTATGCCGTGAATCCGGTGACGCAGCAGCCCATCGTGACGACGGAAGTCGGGTACGCTGACCTCATCGACAAGGGCGATACGCGTCCGTCCAGCCTCGCCCTGCAACTGATCGTGGTGTCGGGCAACGTGACCCATCTCGATTATTCAGTCACGGCAACTGGCTCGGAAGAGTCGGGTTCCCTGAACGTGGCCGGATACCTGACTGACGGAGACACACGTCTCAACTTCGACATCGGTGCTGAGGGAAGAGCGACCGCGTCCGGGCGCGCGCTGAACGTCGAGTTCGACTTCGCCATTCCCGCCCGCGACTTCCGCGTTGAGGCCGATGTCGCTGCCGAGCAGTCGGCCCTCGGCACATCGCAGGAGATAGAGCTGCTCATTCGCAGCGGGATCACCACGCTCCGGTTCGATGTGGAGGAGGACGACACGACAGTGAACGCGACCGTTCGCGTCAACAACCAGATCTTCGCCACCATATCCGGACAGCGTCATCATCCCGAAGTCCGTGGTGCTGGCGGGCGAGTGCTTACGCTTGAGGAAGGTCTCGCCTTGCGGCGAATGCTGGGATTCGTGGAAACAGTGTTTCAGCTGTTCGGAGAGCTGCTCGAGCCAGTGACGTGGATAGTGGAATTGGGAGGGAGACCATAGGCCGTGGTAGGGCGCGAGGCCGGTGCGATTCGCCTCGCGCGCCACCTGAAGCAGCCTACCACGCCCAGTGCTTAGTGGCTGGGCGACGCCAAGCGTATCAATGTCTCAGCGCGGCAGACGAACCGCGACGAGTGGCAAATCCCAATGGGCTTCCAGAAGCTCGAAGCGTCGCTGCTCCTCTTTCTCGAACGTCACCTTATCCGGAAAGATTTTTCGCAACTCCTCTTCCGTCATCGCCGGAGCGTGTGCCGCGGCGACGCTCTTGAACACGATCGTAACTCTGTAATCCCAACGAACATCTTCCGTCCCATGGTAGCGGGGAGCGGTTCCGGTCACCTCCTGTATAATTCCCCTCTCCATTTCACGCTTCAGCACCGGGTAGTGGTTCTTACGAAACAGCTCGATGAACTCGCTCTGATAACCCCATTTCACTTTGTAGTAGTACTCGACAACGTAAGGCTCGGGAGCTCCGGGCGCGCCTGCCTGTGAGTGCGCTGAAGCTGGCAAGGCTACGGCCATGCTCAGCAGAGCGAGCAACAGCCGGACGGTGGTGCGTGTTCGCATCATATCTCACCTTGCTAGTCAGTTTTTGGGCTGCTGAGAAGTGCGGCGCTATGGGCGAAATTAGCGAACCCTTGCCGAATGAACCAGGCTACGGCGCGTTCGGCTTCTGATCGATGACCACGAGCGTCGCACGCGCCTTCTCAATCTGCTCACGCACCGCGTTCGGACCGGTGCCGCCAGCTATTTCGCGCTGGCGCACCGAGCGCGCGGGTGACAGCGCCTCTGTCACGTCAGGCTCGAACAAGTCGTGCGCTTCCTGAAAGGCTGAGAAGGGAAGCGACGCGAGGTCTCCGCCGCGCGACTCCGCGCGCCGTATCATTGTGCCCACGGCACCATGCGCATCGCGGAAGGTCGCTCCCTTCCGGACGAGGTAATCGGCCAGATCCGTGGCCATCATACTGCTGGAGCATGCCGCGAGCATCTTGCGCGGCTGAAAGTCGCACTCCTCCAGCGTGCCGGCGACCGCCGGCAACACCAGGAGCAGCGTGTCCACCGCATCGAATAGCGTTCGCTTGTCGTCCTGCAAATCCTTGTTGTAGCTGGACGGAAGTCCCTTGAGCGTCGCTAGCAGCGACGTGAGGTTGCCGAGCATCCGTGCGGCCGAACCGCGGGCCAGCTCGAGCGCGTCCGGGTTGCGCTTCTGCGGCATCATGCTGGAGCCGGAGGTGAAGCGCTCGCCGAACTTCACGAAACCGAACTCGCTCGACCCGTAGATCAGGAGATCTTCAGCCAGCCGCGACAAATGTGTCGCGATGAGTGTGGCGGCGAACAGCATCTCGGCGATGAAGTCGCGATCGCTGACCGCGTCAACCGAGTTTGCACTGACCGCCTCAAATCCGAGCGTCCCCTGCAGGAGCGTGCGCGATATGGGGTACGCCGAACCGGCAACGGCGCCAGCACCCAGTGGAAGGACCGCTGCACTTTGACGCACGCTGCGAAGGCGGGCGTGATCACGGTCCAGCGGCCAGAAGTGCGACAGAAGCCAATGCGCACCCAGAATGGGAATCGAGCGCTGCAGATGTGTGTAGGACGGCATGATCGCGTCCTCGAGCATGGTTGCCTTATCGAGGATCGCGTGCTGCAGAGCACGCACGGCGCCGTCGAGTCGCGACGCTGCATCCATTGTCCACATCCGCGTGGCAGTCGCAACCTGGTCGTTGCGGCTACGACCGGTGTGCAGCTTTGAGGCGGCTGCCCCGATTTCGTCATGCAGCAGACGGTCAATGAAGGTGTGCACATCCTCATCCGAAGCCACCGCCGGCTCACCCGCTTCCAGGCGCTCAGCCACCGCGTCGAGACCGCGCTCGATCTCATTCACCTCGGCCAGCGTAAGCACGCCGACGCCGTACAGTCCCATTGCCCATGCCTTGGACAACTCGATGTCGAACGGCCACAGCCGCAGATCGACGCCGATGGAGTTATTGAGCGCGTCGAATTCGGGCGCCGAACCGCCGCTTGCCTCCCGGAATCGCCCGCCCCAGAGGCGGTGCGACTTCGCCGCGGCACCGCGGAACGCGACCGTGGTCACGCGCCCACCATGGCGTCATCGAGGGAAGGCTCCTTGCGCGCCTTTTCGGAGGCCGTGGCGATACTCTTCCTGCCACTTTTTTTCTCGATGCCGCCGGTATGCTGTTTCCTGGCGGACTTTTCCGTTCTGGCCGACCCCGCATTCTTGCGAGCAAGCTCCTGATCCTTGAGCGCGCGCACGCGAGCGGGCAGAGCGAACAGCCGGATAAATCCGGCCGCGTCGCTCTGCTCGTAGACATCGTCCTCTCCAAAAGTGACGAAGCGCTCATCATACAGGGCAAACTCACTGGTGCGTCCCGCGACAGCCGCCGAACCCTTGTAGAGTTTTAGCGTGACGCTGCCGGTCACGCGGCCCTGTGTCGCTGTGACAAAGGCGTCGTATGCTTCGCGCTCCGTCGTCCACCAGCGGCCCTCGTATACCAGATCCGCATAGCGAGGCGCGATGACATCCTTTGCCGAGAGCGTCCGCCGGTCGAGGACGAGCTGCTCGAGCTCGCTGTGCGCGAGGTAAAGAAGGGTGCCGCCCGGTGTCTCGTAGATGCCGCGCGACTTCATGCCGACCATCCGGTCCTCGACGAGGTCGATAACTCCGACGCCGTGCTTGCCGGCTATCTGATTGAGCGTGGTGAGAAGATCGACCGGACCCAGCACTTCTCCGTTGACCGAGATTGGATTACCGCAATTGAAGCCGATCGTTACAGCTTCGGGGGTGTCGGGGGCGATCGCTGCCGGTAAAGTCCGCATGAGGATGTCATCGGGGGGCGCGCAGTTCGGATCCTCGAGACAGCCGCCCTCGTGCGAGAGGTGCCAGATATTGGCGTCGCGTGAGTAGATCTTGGCCTTGGTCGCCGCGATCGGAATGCCGCGCGCGTTGGCGTAGTCGATCGCGTCTTCCCGGCTCCGGATATCCCACTCACGCCACGGCGCGATTACTGGGAGATCGGGGGCGAACGCCGCGTAGGTCAGCTCAAATCGAACCTGATCATTCCCCTTGCCCGTGCAGCCGTGCGCAAGCGCATCCGCGCCGACCTTTCGCGCGACTTCGACCTGACGTCTGGCGATGAGGGGCCGCGCCATCGAGGTACCGAGCAGGTATTTGCGACTGTAGACTGCACCGGCGCGAAGCGTGGGAAAGATGAAGTCCCGGATGAACTCCTCGCGCAGATCTTCGACGAAGCACTCCTCGGCACCGGACGAGATCGCTTTTTCACGGACACCCGCGAGCTCTTCATGTCCCTGGCCGATATCCGCGGCGACGCAGATGACGCGCGCGTCATAGTTCTCGCGAAGCCAGGGGACGATTATGGAAGTGTCGAGTCCACCGGAATAGGCAAGTGCAATTGTCTTCATGGGCGCTCATTATGCATAGTGAATGCATAATTAAGCAAAAGCACGTGCATCTGTCAACAGTGTAATTGCAAGGACGAGTAGCGTCCCCGACAATTCTCGCCTTAGCCAGAACCGAGGAGATCGCTTCGCCGCTGGGAGGCTCGCAATGACATCCTGGGGCGTACGCAGTCTGGCGGCCACTCCCGCTCCAACCACCATCCCACTCTCCTCACCTTCCTTCTGCAATCTTTCTGAGTCGCTGCGTGACTATGTCTCGCGCCGAAGGCGACCGGCAGATAATGAGAATGGTGTTCTCTCCGCCGATGGTGCCGAGGATCTCGGGCCACCTCTGATCGTCGATCGCCTCGGCGATCGGTTGAGCTCCGCTCGGCAGCGTTCGCAGCACCAGAAGTTCGCCTACTCCTTCCATGCTCGAGAAAAGCTCGGGGAGCAGGGTCAGCAGTTGCGGCTTGTCCTGCCCCGCTAGCTGGTCGCCTGGGACATACCGCGCTCCGTCCTCCGCTTGCGCGCGCACGATGCCGAGCTCTCGAAGATCACGCGAGAGTGTTGCCTGCGTTACGTCCCAGCCGGCTTTGCGGAGTATCTGCTCGAGCTCGCGCTGACTCGCGATGGCCTGCGTCGAAACCAGGTGGATTATCGCCTGCTGCCGCTCGGGTTTGTTCGACACGAATTCTCCCACATGAAGCGCCTGTCGGGAAACCGATCCGTCGGAGAATCGCGCAGCTTCAGCGCACACGCCTTCTCTGGCGAGCATCAATACCAATCCGAACAAGAGACAGCAATCCATTGACGCGGCTAAGCTGCATGATTATGCATTATATGTGCATACAATTCCAGTGGGTGTACTTGGGGCAAGCGGGTACGCTGGCCACCAGCTTTGCTCTCTCATTCAGCGCCATCCTTCGCTGAGCCTCAAGTTCGCCACCGCGCATGACCAACGCGGGACAACGGCGCGCATCGATGGACAGACCATCCCTCTGCTCGCCCCGGACGATGCAAAGCTTGGTGAGGCCGAGATCGTCTTCAGCGCGCTTCCGCACGGCTCCTCGCACGAGTGGGTCACGCGCGCGCGTCAGGCCGGTGCGCGTGTGGTCGATCTCTCGGCCGACCTGCGGCCGGGCAGCGGTGTCGATGGTGCCGCTTACGGGCTCACTGAGCTCAGTCGTACCCAGGTAGCAGGAGCAGGAATCGTCGCGAATCCCGGATGCTATCCGACCTCGGTGCTGCTTGCGCTCGCGCCACTCTTCGCGCAGGCACTTGTTCTAGAAGGCTCCACGATCACGATCAACTCCGCGAGTGGCGTCAGCGGAGCAGGACGCTCCCCACGGCGGGAGCTCATGTTCGCCGAGGTGTCCGAGGATTACCGCGCTTATGGGGTGGGAAACACGCACTCGCATCTCAGTGAGATGCGAGCCTTCACCAGGAGCATGGGCGCCGACGTCGACCTCGTTTTCACGCCGCACCTGCTTCCCGTCGCGCGTGGAATTCTGTCCACCATTACCGTGCCGATCAAAGCCCCCCTGGACGACGTGCTTCAGCCATGGCGCGACGCTTACTCGGACGAGCCGTTTGTGGAGCTCGCATCCGACCCACCGACGCTCCGTGAAGTGGTGCATCGCAACGTGATCCGGATCGCGGTGATCGCACTGCGAGAAACGCGCGTCCCGACTCTGCTCGTGTTATCTGCACTCGACAACCTGATGAAGGGCGCAGCCGGACAGGCAATCCAGAACGCCAACCTCATGCTCGGCCTGGCCGAGTGCGCGGGGCTTCCAGCGTGACTCGCGTCATCAAGGTTGGCGGCCGGGTGCAGCGCGACAAGTCGTTCGCCGCTGTAATCGCCGAACAGTGGGACCACGGTGCCCAACCGCTGGTCCTGGTGCATGGCGGCGGAGATGCCGTGACCCAGCTGCAGCGCGCGTTCGGCACCGAGGCGCGCTTCGTGGGAGGCCGCCGGGTCACTTCTTCAAAGGACGTAGACATCGTGCGGATGGCGCTGTCCGGTGTCGCCAACAAGCAGCTCGTATCAGCACTGGTCTCAGAGGGTGTACATGCCGTCGGCATCTCGGGTGAAGACGATGGGCTCATCGGAGCCACGCCGACAAATCCTGAGAAGCTGGGTCATGTGGGCGAAGTAATGACCATTCGCCCGGCGATCCTGCATACGCTGCTCGGCGCCGGCTATCTGCCCGTGATTTCTCCTGTGAGCCGAAACGTCAGCAGTACACTCGGTCCCGCGTTGAACGTGAATGGTGACGATGCCGCTGCGTTGATCGCCATCGCGCTCGAAGCGACCGAGCTGGTGCTACTGTCCGACGTCCCCGCTGTGCTGCTGAACGACGAAGTTGTCGGTACGCTCACCGCCGACGATGCGCGTACACTGATCGCCGGCGGCATTGCTACAAACGGAATGATCGCCAAGCTCGAGGCCGCGGTGGTGGCAATCGAAGGTGGTGTCGCGAGCGTCCGGATATGCGATCTGGCGGGGGTCACCAATGTCACTGCCGGCACGACGCTGACAGCAAGGACGCATTTCGCGGGTGGCTCGGCCTTTTCCGCGTTGCGGGATGTGCTTTCAACGGCTGACACGAGCGTTGCAGGGGCGTCATGACTTACCCAACGCGGAGCACTGAGATGCTGGACAGCGCAGTCGGAATGGGCAGAGCAGCCAGCCCATCGCGGCGCGCACCCTTTAATTCACCTGCCCCAACGGTTCAATCGTCGCCGCTTCTTGGCACGTACAAGCAACCCGCCGTCGATCTTGTGCGCGGTGAAGGCGTCTACCTGTTCGACGCCGCCGGACATCGCTATCTGGATTTCGTGAGCGGTATTGCGGTGAACGCGCTTGGCTACGGGGACGTTGGTCTCACGAGTGCACTGCATGCCGCGGCCGACGGGTTGGTGCACACGTCAAACCTCTTTGGCACGTCGCCCGCATTTAAGCTTGCGGAGGCATTGGTCGCGCGCTCCTTTGCAGACAAGGTGTTCTTTTGCAACTCGGGCGCAGAAGCCAATGAAGGCGCTTTCAAGTTCGCTCGGCGCTGGGCGCGCTCGCTCATCGGCGAGAATCTGGCGAAGCATGAGATCATCGCACTGCGTGGCAGCTTTCACGGCCGGCTGTTCGGGACGCTCGCCGCGACCGACCGTCCGGCGTACCGCCTGCCATTTCGGCCCCTGGCTGGTGGCATCGCCATCGTTGAACGGAACATCGAGGATCTCGCGCTCGCGCTGGATGCCGAGACCGTGGCGGCGCTCATTCTCGAGCCAGTACAGGGTGAGGGCGGCGTGCGTGTGCTCGACGCCGGATTCGTGCGCGAGATCCGCGCACTGACGCAAGAGCGGCGCATTGCACTCATTTTCGACGAGATACAATGCGGCCTCGGACGCACCGGCTCCCTTTTCGCATACGAGCAACTCGGCGTCGAGCCGGACGTTCTCACGCTTGCCAAGCCAATGGCCGGTGGGCTTCCGATGGGCGCTGTTCTTCTCACCGACAGTATTGCTGCCGCGATTCAGCCTGGCGATCACGCGACGACCTTCGGAGGTGGCCCTTTCGTCGCTACTGTTGCGTTGCATGTGCTGGAGCGACTTGCCGACGAGAAGCTGCTCGCGCAGGTGACAACAAACGGCGAGTGGATGGGCAAGGAACTCGAGGAGATCGGGCGGCGTACCGGTCGCATCCGTGCTGTGCGCGGCGTCGGTTACATATGGGGCGCGGACGTTTTGGGCATGGCGGGTCACGTGGTCAGCGAAGCACTTCAGTCCGGACTGCTGATGTGCACCGCGGGAGATTACACCATCCGCTTGCTGCCACCGCTCGTAGCGACGCGTGACGAGCTTGCCGACGGGCTGGCAATTCTCGAGAGGGTGCTGTGATGACGCCAAGTCTTGCGAGCGGCATGCGCATCCGTTCAGCGCGCTTTTCCGACGCCGGCGCGATCGCCGCGCTCAACAATCGATTCGCGAGCGAAGGGGTCATGCTGTTTCGCAAGCCTGACCAGATTGCCTTGTCGATCGACGATTACATCGTCGCGACCAACGTGCGCGGAACGGTGATCGCATGTGGGGCGCTCAAGGAATACGCACCCAGCCTGGCGGAGGTGGCCGCGATCGCGGTCGCTCCGGAGGCGCACGGCAAGGGGCTCGGGAAGGCGATCGTGCGCGCGGTCGAGGAACTCGCTTTAAAGCGGGGCACGACGGAAATCTTTGCACTCACCCTCGAGCCAGGTTTTTTCGAGGCAGTCGGTTTTCAGCGCGTGGAGCGTGCGCGCTATCCGGAAAAGATTCGCCGCGATTGCATCGGCTGCGCGCGGAGATTCGCGTGCATTGAGATTTGCTTCGCAAAGGAAGTCGGCACCCCGAAAAAGGCGGCGGCTTAGGGAGGAGCCGCCCCCGATGCAGCGCATCGCAGGCCGACTGTACCTGCGGATCTTGACAGTCGAGCAAGGACTCCTAGCGTATCAGCGGTTGGCTGTTCAGGCACGCTGTCATAGACCAGGAGGTGTGTATGTCTCGCTGCCGTCACGGGTTCGCGATGTTGCTACTTGTGCTGGCTGCATGCGCGACAACACCACGGGTTGATCCGCGCATCGACCAGGACGCCATTCGGGAGCTCGACAGGCGCTGGAACCAGCAGATCGCCGCAAGAAATGCGGGCGGCGTTGCCGAACTGTATGCTGACGACGGCGTAGCAATGGCTCCCAACGCGCCGCCCGCTAAAGGGAAGGCGGCCATTACCGCCGCCAACGCCGACATGATGCGGCCAGAAAACAACCTCTCCCTCACGTTCGAGCCCACTGAGATCACTGTGGGATCCGCAGGCGATGTGGCGTACGACATCGGCACCTACCGGTTCGGAATTGACACTCCCGGCGGCCGGATAACCGACAACGGGAAATACATCACTATCTGGAAGAAGGTCGACGGTCAGTGGAAGGTTGCGGCTGACATGTTCAACAGCGACCTGCCAATGCAGTCCCCTGTAGCAGCCGCACCTGCTGCACCCGCAGCAAGCTCCACAGCACACGGCATGGTGGCGCCGAGCGAGCTTAAATGGACCGATGCTCCGCCGTCATTGCCGCGCGGCGCCAAGGTCGCCGCAATCGAGGGAAATCCCGCCGAGCCAGGCCCCTTCACGATGCGCGTCATGCTTCCCGACAAATACCGGATACCCCCGCATCAGCACCCGGGAGTGGAGCACGTCACTGTGATATCGGGAACGTTCCATCTCGGCATGGGTGAGCGGTTCGATGCCGGCTCGGGCCGCGCGCTCACCGCCGGCAGCTTCTCATACATGCCGGCGCGGATGCCGCATTACGCGTGGTCCACAGGCGAGACCGTGGTACAGCTGCACGGCCAGGGACCGTGGGGCATCACTTACGTGAACGCCGCCGATGATCCACGAACGAAGCCGTGATCCGGGGATGACCAGACGGTTGCCGCTTTCAGGGGCTCATCGGATGCGCCTGGCTGGTCTGGCTCTATGCATCGCCACAAACCTGCCGGCTCAGACGCCCGCGTCTGTTACTGGAACACTCATCTCGAACGATGTCGAAGTTACCCTCAAGTCCGCGTCCGCCGTCTCCTACCCGGGCGGGACGGGACGCTTTGTGAGCGTGCTGTTGTCGGATAAGGCGGCGAACACCAAGGCATTCGCTGAGTACACCAGGATAGGGGCAGGCGAGCGCTACGTCCCGGGGACGTTCGAGGGCGCATGGGCTTCGTTGCACATGGAGAAGGGGTTCTCGGGATTCACGTTTTCGATCGATACAGATCGTCGTATTCTCACGAACCAGATCCTCGTTGGCGGGCAGGACAAGATATTCTCGATTTCGCCGGACGACCTGGTGCTCGAGGTCAAGAGTATTGCCCCGAGGCTTACGGGGCGCATCAGGAGCAAGGAGGCGGTGCTGGACCTGGGCGAGTACAAGATGAGTTTGGATGCGACCTTTGATGTTGCGGTAGCGGAAGCTGGTAAGTGATGCGACGCAACGGTAGATGCACTCGTCTACCGGACGCTTGTTGACGGGTTACGCAGCTGCGTCCAATCCGTGCATGACCACTCCCTGACAATAGCCCTGACACATACCCCCTTCGATCTTCCGTAGTGGGTAGGGAATCGTTCTTCCGTCTCCCGGTGTCCAATACCAAAAGTCTATTGAGTGGCTAGCCCATTCGCGCACGTCGTTAATCCGCAATCCGGTGTCCGTAATCCAGTTCTAGTGTGTTCATGCTTGATTTCGCTAATCCTCTGGGAGTAAACGAGCTTCAGGAGCGGCTGCACGCCGCGCTTGGAGCTCAATATTCCATCGAGCGCGAACTGGGTGGCGGAGGCATGAGCCGTGTGTTTCTCGCGCACGATTCAGTACTCGGCAGGCGCGTTGTCCTCAAGCTGCTTCCGCAGGAGCTTGCAGCTGGCGTCAACATGGAGCGCTTCCGCCGGGAGATTCAGCTCGCCGCTCAGCTTCAGCATCCGCACATCGTGCCTGTTCATTCGGCAGGTGAGGTCGATGGGATGCCGTATTATGTGATGCCGTTCATCGAGGGCGAGTCCCTCCGCGCCCGGCTCGAGCGCGGGGAGCTCATCTCAATCACTGAGGCCGTGCGCATTCTTCACCACGTGACGGATGCATTGGCTTATGCGCACGAGCGGGGCGTAGTGCATCGGGACATCAAGCCTGACAACGTTCTAATGAGCGGGCAGCATGCTGTCGTTACCGATTTTGGCGTGGCAAAGGCGCTCGGCCACGCCATGAATCATGGCAAGGGAGGCAGCGCAGTCACCGGTATTGGCTTCGCCATTGGGACGCCCGCGTACATGGCTCCGGAGCAGGCCGCCGGCGATCCGGCCAGTGATCACCGCTCCGACATTTACTCGGTGGGCGTACTCGCGTATGAGCTTCTGGCGGGCAAGTCACCCTTCGGCGGTTATGCACCGCACGAGACGCTGGCCGCGCACCTGACAGAGCGACCGAAGCGGGTGGACTCCCTTCGTCCTGATACGCCACTCGCTCTGGCGACAATTATTGCCAAGTGTCTGGAGAAGCGGCCTTCAGACCGTCCGCAATCGGCGCTCGAGGTCTGCAGAGATCTGGACGCACTCGCGACGCCTAGCGGTGCCGCAGTGCGCGCTGTCACCCTGGCTCGGGCTCGCGGAAGATGGATAGTCGCGGCAGGCGCCGTCGCGGCTATCGCTGTTCTGGCAATCGTCGTCGCGGCCTTTCGTCCGCGTCCTGCGGCGTTGGATGAGCATATCGTCGCCGTCGCGCCATTTCGCCTGAGCGGAGATCCGGCATTGCGGTATCTCCGCGAAGGAATGCTCGACCTGCTCGCCGCAAAGCTCACTGGCACCGGTGGGCCGCGATCCGCCGATCCGCGCGCTCTGCTCGGCGCGTGGAGGCGTGCGGCCGGATCCGACAGCGCTGACCTGCCGCGAGATCGAGCGCTCACCGTCGCTGAAGATCTTGGCGCCGGACAACTGTTGCTCGGCGACATATCCGGCTCCTCGAGCAGGCTTGTGCTCAGCGCGTCACTGCTTCGTGTTCGGGATGGCAGGGCGCGTGCGCAAGCAACGGTCGAAGGTCCGGCCGACAGCCTGGCGCAACTTGTGGACAGACTCGCGGCGCAGCTTCTCGCGCTGGGCGCTGGTGAGGGTGAAAGACTCAGTGCACTCACGGGCACCTCGCTTCCCGCGTTGCAGGCGTATCTCAGCGGGCAGTGGCTCTACCGAAAGTCGCGTTTCAAAGCCGCCGCGGACGACTTCAGCCGAGCAGTGGAGCTGGACTCTACTTTCGCGCTCGCCGCGCTCGGCCTGGCGTCCGCGACGCGCTGGTATGGCGATCCGGTTCAGGGCCAGCGCGGCTCGACATTGGCGTGGGCCAATCGCGCACGCCTGAGCGAGCGCGATCTTGCGATGCTGCACGTGATAGTGGGGCCGGATTATCCGGGATTCTCCAGCTCCTCCAGCATTCTCGCAGCCAGGGAACGGTATCTCGCCCTCGCCCCGGATCGTCTCGATGCACTCTTCGAGCTGGGCGACGGACTCTTCCACTTCGGTCCCTCGGCTGGCATTGTGGATGCGCACAGCCGCGCGGCCGTCGCCTTTCGCCGGGTGCTGGCTCTCGATTCAGCATTCTCACCCGCGTTGGAGCATCTACTCCTGCTGGACGCGCGCTCTGGGGACACTGCGTCGGTGCGGCGGCTCGGCGCTCTGTATCTGGCGACCGACTCGGCGAGCGAGAACGCCGACGGCGTGCGTTGGCGCATGGCGGTCGCGCTGGGCGACTCGGTTGCGCTGGCCGACATCGAGGCGCGACGCTCCAGTCTCAATTCGATGACGGTGCACTCCATACAGTTCATCAGCCAGCTCGACGGGGTGGATGTGGATCGCGCGGAGCGCATTTCGCGCGAGCGTACCCCACGTGACGCGCCCTCGAGTCTGCGATCTTATCGAGTCCTCGCGGCGCATGACCTCGAGCTAAATCGCGGGCGCCCATCCAACGCGTTGGCACTTACCGGTGAGCTCGCCCGTGAGCAGGGACCGGCGGGAGTGGAACTCAGGGAGCGGATCAAGGATGCGTTGTTCTGGGACGGCGACACAACAGGCGCTGCAGCCGCCGTGGCTACGCTCGCGCGCGCAACAGCAGGCACTCCGCCAGACAGCAATCCCGCGCGTGCACTTTACTTCGTCAACCTGTGCTACGTTGAGCTGTGGAAGCTGGCACGCGGCGACGCAGCGAGCGCCAGCGCGAACATCGCCCGGCTGCGGCAAGGTGCGACTGGAGCGCTCGCGGGCAACGCGAGCTTCACGAATGGCTGTGCGATCATGCTGGAGGCGCTGCTTGCTTCCGCCCATGAGCGCGCGGACGCTGTCGTGCACAGCAACCGGCTCGACTCATTGATGCGTACAGGACTGCAGGGGCCATTGCAGCTCATGGGCAATCTCGTCGTCGCGCGACTCAAGGAAGCCGAGGGTGACTACGCAACGGCGCTCGCGGCTGTGCGGCGGCGCGAATATTTCATGTCGCGCGCGGGATTTCTGTCGACCTACCTTCGTGAAGAAGGCAGGCTCGCCAGCAGAGTTGGCGATCGTGAGGGGGCGCTGGCTGCTTACCGGCATTTCCTCGCGCTACGCTCCTCACCGGAACGTGTGCTCGCGCGAGACACGGAATTTGTCCGGGCCGAAGTGCGCAGGTTGGAAGGGAAGGTGGAGGGGTAGCTGGAAGCGGCTTATCAGGCCGCGGCGGTCAGATTTCCGTCGGTCTCGGCTGCGGAGGGGGGCGGCACTCGTCGCAGGACGACAACCGCGACGATTGCCATGAGCAGGACGACCAGGGCGCTGATCGCGGCGACCAGGTTGAACGCGTGAGCGAACGCATCGCGCGCTGTCGTTACCAACTGCGTGCCGACGTCATTTCCCAGGCGCTCCGCAACTGCAACGGCACCACCGAGCGTGGCGCGCGCCGTCTCCGCTGCATCGGTGGGAACGCCGCTCAGAGCGCTCTCGGCCATGGACCTCCGATACGAAGCGGTCCCGATGCTGCCGAGTATGGCCATGCCGAGTGCGAGACCGAGCTCGCTGCTCGTTTCCGAGATCGCGGAAGCGGCGCCAGCCCGATCGGGAGGCGCCACGGTCATTATCATGTCGGTAGTCAGCGTCAACGCCGGGTTGAGACCTGCCGAAACGATGACGAACGACGCCACGAGGATTGGGAGTCCGGCTCCATCTCCAACCACTGTGAGCAGGGCCATACCGAGCGCGGACAGAATCAGCCCCGTGCCCATTACGTAAACGGGGCGAACGCGGCGCGCGATCGCCGGTGTCAGCATCGAAGCGATCATACCGGACGCGGTCCATGGCAGCATCCACAATCCAGCTTTCAGAGGAGACAGCCCGAGGACCAACTGCATGTACTGGGCGACGAAGAGATAGATGCCCGCCATTGCGGTGAGAGAGATCAGCTGTGCACTCACCGATGTGCTGAATTCGGGCACCTGAAAGAGACGCAGGTCAATAAGTGGGTGGCTGAGCGAACGCTGCCGAACGACGAACACGGCAGTGAGGCCGAGGCCAATGATCACGGAGAGCGCTGCCTGGAGGCCGAGTCCGTCCTGTGCCACCTGCTTTATTCCGTAAATGATCAGCAGCATTGCGACGAGCGACAATCCGGCGCTCGGCAGGTCGAGTCGGCCCGCATTTGGATCGCGATTCTCCGGCAACAGGACCGGTCCGAGCACAAGCAGCAATACCATGACCGGGACGTTCAGCAGAAACACCGAGCCCCACCAGAAATATTCGAGCATCACTCCACCCAGCAGCGGTCCGAGCGCGCCGCCAACCATGAACGCGTTGAACCAAAGCGCGATCGCGACCGTGCGCTGGCGTGGGTCATGGAACATGTTCCGGATCAGAGCGAGAGTGGAGGGCATCAGCGTTGCGCCCGCGACTCCAAGCATAGCGCGTGTAGCGATGAGCATCTCTGCGCTGGTCGAGAATGCGGCGGCGGTGGATGCAACACCGAACGCTGCCGCGCCAATCAACAACAGACGGCGACGGCCGATGCGATCGCCCAACGTCCCCATTGTTATGAGCGAGCCCGCGATCAGAAATCCGTAGATATCAACGATCCAGAGAAGCTGCGCGCTGCTGGGCTCGAGGTCCGCGCTGAGTGCAGGTACCGCCAGATGCAGCACGGTGAGGTCCATCGCCAGCAGCATGCACGGGAGCGCCAGTACAGCCATTCCCATCCATTCGCGGCGGCCCGCTCGTGGCAAGTCGTCAACGGTCATGCCGGAAATCTAGCCGCTCGTGTTGGCACAGTGATGTCACTTCTCGGTAGCGATTACGGTGGGCGAGGGAGCAAATCCATGGAATCTCTGGCGCCGTACCCACCAGCACCTACATTTGCGCCATGAGCACGCCCGTGCACGACCTGTCGAAGCTTCGAATCGATCGTGACGCGCCACCCCCGAAGATTCGCCGCGCGCTCAAGCGTAACGCGATCTTCGCATTCATCGTTGCAGTCGCAATCGCGGTCGCGTGGTTTGTTTTGCGAGGGAGATCGGTCATCCCTGTGCAAACAGTATTGGCGACGGCCAGCGGCGGTGCGACGCCGGCGAGCGGCGCGGGCAACGCGACGAGCGTTACGGCCAACGGGTACGTCGTCGCACGCACGCGTGCTTCGGTTTCTTCCAAGGTTGCGGGAAGGCTCGCATACCTGGGTGTGGCCGAAGGATCCGCGGTGCAACGTGGACAAATCATTGCTCGGTTGGATAACGAGGACTTCCAGGCGCAAGTAGCATTGGCCGAGGCCAATGTGGCGAGCAGCCGGGCGCAACTTAATGAGGCGGAAACCGAGCGAGACCAGCAGGAGCGAGAAGCTCGCCGGATACGAGACATTCGTGCGCAAAACGAGCGGCTGTTATCTCCCCAGGAGTCTGACGTTGCTGATACGCGGGCCTCTACGGCGGCTGCGCGTGCGAGATCGGCGGCCGCGGGAGTTTCGGCCGCCGAGGCTGCGCTTCGTTACGCGCGCGTGAATCTCGAGAACACCGAGATCCGGGCGCCGTTCACGGGAACCGTGCTTCGCAAGGAGGCCGAGGTGGGGGAGGTGGTGGCGCCTTCGGTGGGCGGCGGTCTCACGCGGGGAGCAGTAGTGACGATGGCCGATCTCAAAAGCCTCGAAGTGGACGTCGATGTGAACGAGGCGTACATAGCCCGTATTGGCAGTGGGCAAGGTGCGCGAATCACACTGGATGCGTACCCTGACACCTCCTTCCTGGGCCGCGTTCGCCAGGTGGTACCCACGGCCGACCGTCAGCGTGCCACGGTTCAGGTCAAGGTCGCCATTGTAGACCGCGACCCGCGAATACTTCCGGAAATGGGCGCGCGGGTGGATTTTCTGGAGCCGGATAGCAGCCGCGCGACTTCGCCGTCCGCCGGTTCGCCGAGAATTCGGGTGCCGGCGGCAGCAGTCCGGGAGGAGGGTGGGCGTTCCGTTGTGTGGGTAGTGCGCGAGGGACGTTTGGACTCGCGCGTGATCGATGCCGGACCCGAGAGCGGCGGCTTCAGAGAAATCCGGAGTGGTCTGGCAGGTGGCGAGTTGTTGCTCGTGGGTGGTGTGGAGAGGCCACAAACCGGGATGCGCGTCAAGGTGACGAACCCGTGAGGTGGCAGGTGGCTGATGGCAGATAGCTGATGGCGGATAGCAGATGGCAGATAGCAGGTGGCAGATAGCTGATGGCGGATAACGGATGACAGGTTGCAGGTAAGGTCGATCAGCCATCGGCCGTCAACCATCAGCCACCAGCCACCAGCCACCAGCCACCAGCCACCAGCCACCAGCCAATCAGGCATCCCTTCCTATTCGAACGTGTGACATAATCTTGGCTCTGGTCGAGATCCGCGACGTTCACAAATCGTTTCAGCGCGATACACAGCAGATCGACGTTTTTACGGGTATCACGCTGGACGTGGAGGAAGGTGGTTTTC
>JACMME010000159.1 GCA_014379205.1 Gemmatimonadaceae bacterium | reverse complement strand
GTCTCGTCGAGCTTCTCGAACTGCCAGTGGGCTCGCGGGTGCTGGATGTGCCGTGTGGGCAGGGCCGCCACGCACATTTGCTGGCGGAGTCCGGATATGACGTGGATGGTCTCGACTACTCGACAGATCTGCTGAACGTCGCCCGCAAGCGCGGGACTGGTCGGAATCTTCGCTACACGCGCGGTGCTCAATCTCTTCACCTCATTCGGGTTCTTCGCGCATCCGGCGGACGACATTCGCGTAATCAGAGAATTCGCTCGCGTTCTCAAACCAGGCGGAACATTGATCTGGCACGGAGGAAGCAGGGATGGCGTCATGGCGCGATTCCTCGCTAGGGATTGGTGGACGTCGTCGGACGGGACTCTGTTCGCACAGGAGCGTGAGTTCGATTGCCTGTCGGGCATTCTTACCGTGCATTCGACCTGGAGGAAGGGCTCGAAGAAAGGCACCCGCGAGCACAGGCTCAGACTCTACACTCCCACGCGGCTCGCCGAGCTTTGCGCTGACGCTGGTCTCGTCGTGGCGCAGGCATACGACGGATTCAGCGATCGGCCGATGCGCCGCACCTCCTCCGAGATGCTCCTGGTCGCGAGGAAGGAGTAAACAAGCATCCTTGGCCCCTTCCGTGCGGACTCTGGGGCCTCGTGACAGTGTTGGTAATTGCAGGTAACTCCAGGGGGATCGATGGGTGCAATGCTGAACAGAACTGGGATTCTCATGATCGCGCTAGCGGCTGTGGCGTGTGGCGAGCGAAGTATCACCGACACCCCGCAGGCGAAGGATGCCCGGAGCATCGCGCCCTCTTTCGCCATGCTCCCTGGAGCACAAGTGGCGGTCGCCTTTGAGCCCTTGGAAGTACCTCCCTGGTATGTAGCCGGCCCGATTCACGCGCAGGATGATTGGTCGAGCACTGGTGCCCTCGGGAGCGGCGGTCCGGGGTACGACCACCAAGTGGTGCTGAATTCGTTAGGGTCGTACGACTATCCAGCGTTCGAGTTGCAAAGCTTGCGGATATCCAATGCCGTGACGAGCGGCAGTTTCGGCGATCACACTTTCTCCAAGCGGCTCACCAACGCGGCAGGGGAATCGGACGCGAATGGCGGCGGATTCGCCCTCACGGCCGGTACACCTAAGAATCATTTTGAGGCCCAGTGGGATTTCGCCTCGACGGTACCGGGAGCCGAGCAGCCTGGCCTTTCCGTCGTCGCCAGTCCTGATCGCGGCGACGGTGCGCGCATGAGTTGGGTACAGATGACTGATACGCCCGACGGGCTGGATATCAACTTCTTCGACGTGCAGGGCGAGGACAACCCAGCAAATTTCGTTGGACCCACGCGCGTCGCATCCGGGCTCGATCGAAGCGTACCGCACACGATCAGGATAACGATGGACTTTGTGGACGGCCCGAGCAACGACGTGGTCAGGGTGTACGTCGATGGGGCGCTTAGGCACACCGGGACGAGCTGGGAGAACTACTTTCGGTTCGACTCCGAAGCGGCGGC
>JACMME010000158.1 GCA_014379205.1 Gemmatimonadaceae bacterium | reverse complement strand
TCGTCAGTCCGGCGCTCGCACGCTCCCATTTCTCGTCTTCCGGAGTCGCAACGCTCAGCACGTACGCCGCATGCACGACCACGTTCGCCGGCTCGATTTTGGTCTTTGCCAGCGCCGCCTTGAAGCGGGTCACTCTCTCCGGCTTGATCGTGGACTTGTCTCCATAAAACTTGGGAATGGCCGTGAAAACCTGGAGGGCCGTCATCCCCGCGTTGCCGGCCCGAAGCACCGCCATGTGGATGCCGCCGTTGTCGATCGTATGGGCGCCGAGGAAATGCGTCATGGTGCGGCCACTTGCAAAATGTCTACCTCCGGTGGATCAAACTGGTTGTCGTGGGTGTCAAACCTGGGACCATGAAAAAGTGTTGCTTCGCCCCGTGCATCTGCCGATTATTCCAGGGATCCACCGTCGCCAGATGAGATTCATTCCCGCCTTCCTCCTCTCCATTCTAATCGTACCGGCTCGGCTCCTCGCTCAGGAGTCGCCGGCCGACGTGCTGCGGGGTCGTGTCGTCGACCTCGGGGGACGGCCCGTTGCCGACGCGCAGATCGAGGTGACGTCCCTCGGATCGAAAGCCACTCGCATCCGCCATACAGATTCGACGGGCCGCTACCGGATCACGTTCCCCGAGCACGCGACCCGCTACCAGGTGACGGCGAGGAAGATGGGATTCTCTCCGGTGCAGAAAACGATTCAGCGGGGCTCGACCCGGGACGAGGTCTTCATCGCCGACTTCCAGTTCACCGGATCGCCACTCGCGCTCTCGATGGTGGAGATAACGGGTAGCTCCGATCGCCCAATCCGCGCGCGCCACGACCAGTCGGGCGCGGGAGACGCGACTGTTCCCAATCCGGTGGCCGAGATCCTCGCGCGCAAGGATTCACTCCACTTGAGCGCGGTACAGATCGTGAGCCTGACCGGTATCGCGGATTCGCTTCAGGCAAAAAACTCGGCGTTGTTCCAGCAGATCCAAACGCTCGTCGCGAGACTGAAGGAGAGCGGCGACGCGTCCGAGATGGCGGGCACCGTCTCCATGATGCTCCAGGAGGCCTCGACCAACTCTGACCGCGCTGTGCGCGAAGCCGAGAAATTGTTGAGCCCCGAGCAGTGGCAGCTCATTCCCAAAGGGATCACAGGTCGCGAGGAAAGCGCGAGCAGTCCGGCTCGTTAGGGGGCCATGCTCGATAGCAGCCCCAATTGGTTTCGCTAAAAGGGCGATCCCCAGATCAGCGACATCACCACGAAATAGACCGCCACAACGCTCGCGACAACAAATCCAGTGGTTCGGAGTTTGTGCAGCTGCTGGAACTCAACACTTTGGACGTTACGCACAGGAATCGCTAAACGATCGCGGTTCGCGCGATCGTAATAGCCAATCAGGCTATCGACCTGCAGGCGTGGGTTATACACGGTTGCGATTGGGCGCGCTTTCAAACAGTCTGCTGTTGATGTCTGAGCGCAGTTCACTCTCCGGGTAACCGTTGCCACCCTTGGATCCCCTTCCAGCCTCGTCCCGGGAATGGGCCGGACGTGCCGCGTTTCGTAGCAGGCGGTCACGCCTGCAAGCAGGAGGGCCGACGAGCATCTGATGAGCCGATTTGCCGAAGAGATAGTCGGCAACGAAATCGTCGCGGTCCCTTTTTTCATCGACAGTTCCCGGCTTCAGCTAATTCCATAGGCCAATGCGCAACCCAACCCGGTCAACGCTCTGCTCGGGCCTGCCCGATAAGCGATCTCCGCTCTTCCACCACACCGTAACGCGATCGCCGTCGATACGCACCCACGGCGCCGTAGCAACCTCTTCGTGCGGCGTGACGAATCCTCGCTTCTCGAAGATGTGCCCGCTGGTGTGAGACAACGCGTACCCGACGCGTGACTGGCTCGTATTCGGATCTTCGAAGACGACTACAACGCTGTCGCCGCGCCCCGCCACACCCGCGTCTGATGGGTTACGCCCATAGACCACAGGTACGGGCGCATGGAACATCTCGCCTCGATCCATCGAGTGGGCGAAG
>JACMME010000157.1 GCA_014379205.1 Gemmatimonadaceae bacterium | reverse complement strand
GTGTCCGTGACACTCGAGCCGGCAAGAGGAGCGGAGGCGACGCCGCCGGTGAAGACTACACTCCCGCAGTTGCCTCAGCAGCTTCCGCGGCGTCTTCGGCTTCCTCCATCTCCGTTTTCGGCGTGTTCACCGGCCGCGAAGCGGGAAGGAGCGCGATGTTGAATACCTCTTCCAGAGTGCCCACGCAGTGAAACTCGAGCACGTTGCGCACTTCCTCAGGTATGTCCTCGAGGTCTGCCTCATTCTCTTTGGGAAGGATGATGGTCGTTATGCCCGCCCGGTGTGCCCCTAACACCTTTTCCTTCACGCCGCCTATTGGCAGAACGCGGCCGCGAAGCGTCGCTTCACCGGTCATCGCGACATCCTTGCGAGCCGGACGTCCCGACATCGCGCTGACGAGAGCTGTCGACATGGTTACTCCCGCCGACGGACCATCCTTCGGAATAGCACCGGCTGGCACATGGATATGAACCTCGATCGAGCCGAGCCTGTCTTCCGGAATCTGGAGCTTGGACGCGTGTGTCGCGGCATATGTGAGTGCCGCGCGCGCACTCTCCTTCATGACATCGCCGAGCTGTCCGGTGAGAATAAGGGACACGTTGCCCCATCCGCTCACCTGAACGTTGTTGTCGGAAGGTTGAACTCCGTGTAGCCGCCGAATCGCGGCCTCGACGAACATGATATCACCACCGGCAGGCGTGTAATACATGCCGGTTGCAACGCCGACCTCGTTTTCCTCAGCCGCATGTTCCGGATGAACTCTGGGGCGTCCAAGGAGAGTGCGCACTTCATCCGCGGTTATCGTTTCGTCGGTGATACTTCCAGTCACGCCGGAGGCGATCTTTCGCGCCACCTTGCGCGCCACAGCTCCGATTTGTCTTTCCAACTGCCGAACTCCGCTTTCACGCGTGTAGTTGGTCACCACGACCATGACGGCTTCGTCTGTGAACTTCACCCCCTTGTCGCCCAGTCCACTTTCCTCGAGCTGGCGGGGGATGAGGTATTTCTTTGCGATCTCCGCCTTCTCGCGCTCGGTGTATCCCGAGAATTCCACTACCTCCATGCGGTCAAGCAAAGGTCCCGGGATGTTCTGAATGAAGTTCGCCGTCGCGATGAAGAGCACTTCACTCAGGTCGAACGGAATGTTCAGATAGTGATCGGTGAACGTGTCGTTCTGGGCGGGGTCGAGCACCTCCAGAAGAGCTGACGAGGGATCTCCCTGGAATGAGACGCCGAGCTTGTCCACCTCATCAAGCAGGAACACCGGGTTCTTGGTCGCTGCCTGTTTGAGCCCCTGGACTATGCGGCCCGGCATCGCTCCAACATAAGTTCGCCGGTGTCCGCGGATGTCAGCTTCATCCCGGATGCCGCCGAGTGCCGCGCGCACGTACTCTCGTCCAAGTGCACGCGCAATGGACTTGGCGATCGAGGTTTTGCCCACGCCTGGTGGCCCTACAAAGAGAAGTATTGGCCCCTTCGCCATCGCGCGAGCCTTGGCTTCCTTGCTATCCGTGATAGGCTTGTCTTCCTCGCTCTCGGGAGACAGCGACGGTGTTGCGTCTTCCTTGCTGGCTTTCACCTTTGCCGCCGGAACCTCGCCGGTCTTCTCGACTTCTTCCGAGAGTTGTTTCGCTCTGAGCTGCCGAACGGCGAGAAATTCCAGGATGCGGTCCTTCACATCCGGAAGTCCGTAGTGGTCCTCGTCCAGAATATCCTTGCTTCCGTTCAGATCGAGCACGTCGTCGCTGCGCTTGTTCCACGGCAGCTCGGCGATCCATTCAAGATAGGTGCGGATTACCTGAGCTTCCATCGATTCGCGCCCCGCACGCTCCAACCGACCCAGCTCGCGCTCCACTTCCTGCCGCGCAACCTTGGAAAGCTCCAGCTTGGCCAGCTTGTCCCGAAGCTCTGACATCTCCCGGCTCTGGTCATCATCGCCGAGCTCCTTCTGGATAGCCTTCATCTGCTCGCGAAGAAACATTTCGCGCTGCCGCTGTCCCAACTCTTCCTGCACCTGGCTCTTGATGTCTTCCTGTGCCTCGAGGAGGCCGATCTGGCGCTGCACGTGCACCAGAACACGGCGCAGCCGTTCCTCGACACTCAAAGTTTCCAGCAAGCCCTGCTTTTCGGGAACGCTGAGCTCGATGTAGCCCGCCACCAGATCGGCGAAGCGTCCGGGATCGGTTACGGAGTCCAGCACCTGATGCACCACCTCTTCGGGAAGACCACGCCGCTCGCCCAGCTCGCCGGCGCGCTCGCGCGTTTCCTTGTGGAGCGCCTCAAAGGCGGGGTCGTGATCATCCAGGGGATTCATTTCTTCCACCGGCACTATGACGGCGGAGAGGTAGTTGTCGGTTGTAGTGTATTGGAGCGCAGTGGCGCGCTGTTCGCCCCCGAGCAGGAGCTGAATACCACCGAGCCCGCGCTGTACCTGCTGGATACGCGCGATAACTCCCATTGAATAAAGGATTTCCGCGGTTGGCTCGTCGGTGTTGTCGCGCTGTGCGACCGCGAATACAAGGCGGTCACCTTTTAGAGCGCTTTCGATCGCCCGCAAAGTTCCTGGACGACCAGCCGCGATCGGAGCGGTGAGGCCGGGGAAAATAACCGTACCCCGCAATGGGAGGACGGGAAGCGTCTGTCGTTGTGCCATCTGCAATCACTCAGTGTAGGGGCATCGCACGCACGTACGCGTGCAAAACAGTGTGCTAAGCAGGACTTGAGCCAGAAGATAGGCCAACTGCGAACTGCGAACTGCGAAGAGAAACAACATCTGCGTCCCTGTCTCCCGCCACATTTGCAACTTTTCACCGCTGCTTTGGCGTAGTACCGCACAGATGGCAGTCTCTCAGTTCGCAGTTCGCAGTTCGCAGTTGGCAGTTTGCCGTTCGCAATTGTGTTCGTCTCCTTTTCAGCAAGTGCGATTAATGCTACACTATGCAGGTTATCTACCCGGGCACCGCGCCGTTAAACCGGCACCCGGCACCCGGCACCTGGCATCTCACTCGTTGCGGGACGTAATATTGTCGAGCGCCGCCGACGACACCCAACTGCGTTCGCACGTCGAACGTGCGCTAAAGGAGAGTTACGATCTCGAAGACGAGATCGGACGCGGCGGCATGGGAATCGTTTACCGTGCGCGTGACAAACGCCTCAAGCGCACCGTGGCGATCAAGCTGCTGCCGCCCGAGCTCGCGTTCCGGAGCGAGATAAAGACTCGTTTCCTCCGCGAAGCGGAAACCGCGGCCCAGCTCAACCATCCTCACATCGTACCGATCTACTCAGTCGATGAGCGGGACGGTCTTGTGTTCTTCGTCATGACATGCGTGACGGGAAAGACGCTAGGAGGCAGGCTGCAGGAATGCGGGCGGCTGAGCGTCGATGAAACGCGCAAGATCATGCGCGAAGTAAGCGACGCACTCGCCTACGCGCATGGACGAGGAGTAATCCACCGCGACATCAAGCCGGACAATATTCTGCTGGACGCCGAGAGCGGACGGTCGATGGTCACCGATTTCGGAATTGCGCGCGCCATCCAGGAAGGTGGAGACTCGCGTCTCACTGCGACCGGAATGGCGATCGGAACTCCCGCCTACATGAGTCCCGAGCAAGCGGTAGGTGACCGTGTGATAGACGGACGAAGTGACCTCTACTCGCTTGGCGTGCTCGGGTATCAGATGCTCGTTGGAGAACCACCCTTTATCGCGTCCAGCACGCCCGCGATGCTGATGAAGCATCTTACGGAAGTGCCGACATCCATTCGCGAGCGCCGGCCCGATGTACCGGCCGACCTCGACGCGACAATCATGACGTTGCTTGCCAAGGAGCCAGAGCGGCGTCTCCCCAGCGCGGGGGCGCTGTCACTCGCTCTCCAGGGCGAGTACGTGGTTGCGTACCCCCAGCTACAGTCGACGGACCACGTGGGACGGCCAGCGTACATGCCCGCGGCCGAACGTTCTCGCGATACCCGCCCTGGGTACCAGCAGGGTGGGTCCGCGCCGATGTACCCCGGTGCGTATGCGCCGCCGGCTCTTGCCGAGGAAGACTCGTACTCACCAACCGGTGACGATCTCGCTCGCTGGCTGGCGGAGCCCGTCGTGAAGTACCGCAAGAAATTTGCGACCTTCGCGGCGGTCAACGCCGTGATCCTGCTCGCAGCGATCTTCGGAGAAGGAGGATTTCTCTCCATTACCGTGATATGGGGCATGTTCATGGCGGCGAATTACGCCAAGCTGTGGAGCTCCGGGTACGACTGGCGGGATGTTTTCCGTCAGCACCGTGACCGGCGGCTCGTCGATGTCGCGCACGAGACTGTGGCGGAGGTGCGTGGTGTCTTCGACAGGGAGCGGAAGCCGGGTCAGCGCTCGAGCGGTGGCCGCCTGGGGGGGGCAAATGCATTACCGACCGCCGGCCGCGCAGCCGGAAATCTGATTTCCCCGCCGGCAGAAACGGCGCGCCTGGGCGCTCACGCCCATACCGTCAGAAAGGCGGAAAGTGATCGCGCCGAGATTCTGCGAATTGTCGACTCGCTTCCCAAGAATGACCGGTCCCTGGTAACGGATGTCGTGCCGTCAGCGGAGGCGCTAATGCGACGCATTCAATCGCTGGCGTCTTCACTTGCCGAGTTGGAGCGCTCCAATGTGCCCGACGCGACAAGGCAAATGGATGATCAGATAGGGGAACTCGAGGCGCAGGCCAATCCGCTAGATCGGGTTGCGAGCGAAGACCGCGTGCGACGACTCGCACTTCTCAAGCGGCAGCGTCGTGCTCTCGCCGACCAGGAACGGCGACGCGGAGATGCTGCGTCCAAGCTTGAGAGTTGCTCACTCGCGCTGGGAAGCATGCGGCTCGATGTCCTCCGGCTTCGAGCCGGAAGTGTGTCGCAATCGGTTGGTCAGATCACCTTGCTCACGGAGCGCGCACGCCTGCTGGCGGATGATGTTGATGCGGCAGTTTACGCTGCGGACGAGATCGGAAAACTGACCAGCGGGAGGCGGGAAGTGGGAGGTGGGAGGCGGCAGAAGCAATGACCGCGCTCGCGAGTTCGCGGTGACGGCCCTCATATCCGTGCCCGAGTGCCGTCACGCGCTGCGCGGCGCCCGACTCACGCTTCCGGCATGACCGATCCAATGCACGATCGCGTGGTCGCAGCGATTGGCGATTTGTACGACGTCGGCGACGAGCTTGGAAGAGGCGGGATGGCTGTCGTCTATCGTGCAACCGATCTGCGCCTCCGTCGCGAAGTTGCGGTGAAAGTACTGCCCCCGGATCTCGCGTTCCGTTCCGATGTTCGTGCGCGCTTCATGCGCGAGGCGGAGACGTCGGCGCAGCTGAACCATCCCAACATCGTGCCCATCTATTCGGTGGACGAGCGAGGGGGCATCGTCTTCTTCGTCATGGCGCTGGTGGATGGTGAGAGTGTGGGCCAGCGCATCGCACGCGAGGGAAGACTCGGCATCGATGAGACGCGCCGAATCCTGCGCGACGTGGCGGATGCATTGGCATATGCGCACTCACGCGGCGTCGTGCACCGCGATATCAAGCCCGACAACATCCTGCTCGACCGGCACGGCGGACGTCCGATGGTCACCGACTTCGGTATTGCGCGTGCGGCGGAAGCTGATTCGCGGCTCACTGTGACGGGTGTCGCCGTTGGAACTCCGGCGTACATGAGTCCCGAGCAGGCGACCGGCGACCGTGAGCTGGACGGTCGCAGCGATATATACTCGCTCGGAATCGTCGCGTATCACATGCTTGCCGGAGAAACACCCTTCAAGGCGTCGAACACGCCGGCCATGCTAATGAAGCACCTGAGCGAACGGCCGCGTCCCATGCGGGACCTTCGTCCCGAGACACCGGCTGAACTTGCGACGACTATCGAGCGATCGCTCTCAAAGCGGCCGGCCGACCGCTGGCCCGACGCGGGATCGTTCAGGGATGCGGTCTCGGGTGCGACCACGGCAGCCCCAGGGGCGGGATACCGGGATCAGCAGCCCGCGGCTCGCCGCAACATGGAGCGCGCGCCGGAAGCTGAACCTCCGAAAAACTCGCATGCTGCCTCGGGACGTTCCTATCACAATGCGGTTCTCCCGCCGCCTTATCCAGTTCCGGCGCCCGGAGTTCCCAGGCACGTACAGCGTTCGCTTGAGAAGCAGTGGCGCAAGGACATGAAACGTCACCGCGACGGTAAGGACAACAGCCTCGAGACGTTCGCAGCCAGGCCCGTGGATGACAGGGTTCGCGCGTTTAGGCGCAACCTCGTAGCGACGGGCGCGACGACGGGATTTCTTTTCGCTATCAACATGATCACGTCCCCAGGCTTTCCGTGGTTCATCTTTCCCGGCCTCGGCATGAGTGTTGGAGTCGTAAAGCAATGGGGAACGCTATGGGCGGATGGATTGGGCTGGAACGACATCTTTGGCTCCAGGAGAATCGGTGCGGGGGGCAGGCCTTCGGTGTCGGGAAATTCTGCGCGACAGATTGCGTCACCAGAGGAGCAGGCTGAGAAGCTGGTGCCACTGGAAGTGCTTCAGGGGGGCTACGGCGTCGCGGTGCGCCGTGCTGTGTCTGATCGCATCGCCATTCTCGGCATAATCGAGATGCTTTCGAAGGAAGATCGCGCCCTGATACCGGAGATCGCGCCGACCGTCGAAGCGCTCGTGGACCGGGTGGCATCGCTGGCACAGATGCTTCACCGTCTCGATGCCGACGTCTCACCTGGAATGCGAGCTGCGATCGATGCAAGGATTACAGACGTCAAGCGTGAGCCCGAGGAAGCGACCGATCACGAGAGACGCTTGTCATTGCTCGAGCGACAGCGGGCAACCTTGCACGATCTGGCACAGAGGAGAGCTTCTGTCGCAAGCCAGCTGGAGAGCGCCGGTATCACCCTCGGTAACCTGCGGCTGGATCTCGTGAGGCTGCGCTCTTCCGGAGTGGGTGCTGTTCTCGAGGACGTGACAACCGCTACGCGCGAAGCCCGGGCGCTGTCAAAGGAAATCGGTCACGTGCTGGAAGCGGCGGACGAAGTGCGAAGATTGTGAGTCTGTATCGCTCGCTGTTCGAGATCGCTGCTTTCGCGATCCCGGGCTGGCTTCTTCTCATCTTCCTGCCGAACTGGACTGTCACGCGTCGAGTGGCGCGATCGGCGATTTTTCCTGCATTTCTAGCTCTGTTGTACGTCGTCGGGATCGTTGCATCACTTTCATCTCACGGATTCGGAGTCATAAGCGAATTCGGAAGCGTGGACGGCGTGATGCGGATTCTGGCGCGCGAAGACATTGCCATGCTGGCGTGGATTCACATTCTGGCGTTCGATCAGGTGGTCGGAATGGTGATCTATCGTGACAACATGCAGAGCCGGTACGTACCAGTCGTGGTGCAGTGAGTAATCCTGTTCCTCACCTTCATGTTCGGGCCGGTTGGATTTCTCACGTACCTTCTCCTCCGCCTGATGCGCCCGCGCGCCGATACGCAAGCGGGCAGCTGATGCTAAAGACACTAGGCCGCGCAGCTGCAACAGAGCGCTTGCTCGCCTCTGTTGGCGTTCTCGGTCTACTTCTGTCCGCTGTTTGCGCACTTGTGATGTGGTTGCGTGGGAGCTCCTTCATTCCTCCGGAAGGTGATCTCACCAAGGCAATCACATTCAACGCGGCGGTGGGTATCTACGTGTTGACGCTGGCGCTTTACGCGCCCCTGGCCTCCTTTTCGCCACGCGGCAGCGCGCATTGGCGAGGATGGACCATCGGCCTCACGCTGTATGCGTACGGCGCCGAGACGATTCAGGTGCTTCGCGGACTCGATCCCCGTTTCACCCGGTTGGGGCACATTGACTGACGTTGCGGTTGGGATCCTGTTGTTCCTGACCGCCATGGGTCTCATCGTAACGTTCATCGTACTCGCCGTGAAGCTGTTCCGCGGCCCTGCGCCCGGAAGAGATCCGCTCCTTCTGTTTGGCATGCGCTATGGATCCGCGACCACGATGCTGGGCTTTGGTGCTGGCCTGTGGATGAGCGCGGTTCAGAGTCGGCTCACCGGCGAAGGCGGGAATATTCTTCCACTGCACGCGCCTGGGTTTCATGGCCTCCAGGCGGTGCCGCTCATAGCCCTCCTGCTAAACCGGTCCTCATTAACCCCTAGTTCGGCAGAGCGATGGTTCACGTAGCGGGATCGCGTGGCTAGGAGGCACTCTCGCTGTCGCAGCCCAGACGGCCCTGGGTCGCTCCGCGACGGAGCTTTCCGCATTCTCCGTGATCAGTCAGGTGCTTCTGGCGGTTTGGCTCCTTGTGGCGAGCAAGTGCCTCTTCTTGTGGCGGCGAGGACGATCCTCGAGGCGGTTAACAACCGATCAAGGTTCGTTGGCGCGTTAAGCAAGGTTCGCCGGCAAGCCAGTTACATTTCGCGCGTGCTTCGAAACGTGGTTGTAGCGAGTGCGGTGCTGGTGATGCTGTCACACCAGCTGGAATCTCAGGCAGCGCCTGGCGCGTCACATGCCGGAGAGCCGTCATCGTGCGGTGCCGCCGCGGACTCAAGTGCTTCGCCGGACTCTCTCCTTCGCCCTGCAGCACCGCTTGTTCCGAGTCCGCCTGCCGTGCGCGGTCTATATGTGAATCGATGGGCCGCGCTGGGCCAGAAAATGTGGCAGCTGATCGGGGTCGCTCGAACAACGGAGATTAACGCGCTCGTCATAGACGTGAAAGATGATCGTGGTTACGTGCTTTACAAATCGCGTGTAGCCCTCGCTCGTGCGATTGGAGCAGACACGTTCATGCCAATGCGCGCCGAGCGAATGCGAGCGGTACTCGACACGATGCGCTCGCATAACATCTATCCCATTGCCCGCATCGTAGTTGTGAAGGATCCGCTCCTCGCTGAGGAGAAGGTCGGCTGGTCGATAAAACGAGTGGACGCCCCCGACAAACCGTGGTTGGACAAGAATGGAAATCCGTGGCTGGATCCCCATCAGGATGACGTTTGGCGGTACGCCGCGGACCTTGCTTGCGAAGCGGTGAACCTTGGATTCAGTGAAGTGCAGCTCGATTATGTACGATTTCCAGACGAGAAGCGGTTATGGCGCGAGGCTACCTTCCCACTCTCGGCCGGCCGGCCGAGAGCCCAGGTTATCCGCGACCAAATCATGAAAACACGCGAATGGATTCGTCCGCTAGGCGTGCCATTTACAGTCGATGTCTTCGGTCTTACGGTCAGCGATACCACCGACATGGGCATCGGGCAGAAGTGGGAAAGCTTCGTGGACGCGGCTGACGCAGTGCTGCCGATGATGTACCCATCGCACTACGCGCCGGGCAGCTATCGTATCGCGCACCCCAACGCCAACCCATACGACATAATCGATCGCGGGGTCAAAGACGCAAAACGGCGAAGCCAGGGAATACCAAAGGCCGGGAAGATCGTACCGTGGTATCAGGATTTCACGCTGGGCAAGCCGAGGTATGGCGCCGCTGAAATCCGCGCCCAGATCAAGGCCGGCTACGACAACGATATAATGAGCTGGATTCTCTGGAATCCGCGCAGTGTGTACACCCTTTCCGCACTGCGATCGGATCCAGCCGGGGAACCGGCCGACACGTCCGCTACGCGCCGCGCGCCTTCCGCTGAGCAGCGTCGCGAACCCATCCAGCCACCGCTCGTACCTCGCTGAATAGCTGGCGATCCTCCTGTTCTACGCGCGTCGCGCCCTGCGGAGGATTCCCGTTTCCGGTTGCGCCGTCGGGAACAAGAAAGCCAGCGACATGAACCTCGGTGCCACCGAGCATAACACGCGAGGCATGAACGCGCAGAACCCAGCGACGAACAGGACGCTTGGCTTTGGCTGCCCGAAGGTCCTGCGGAACCGCTCGCGGGGCAGTCGTTATCATGTCCTTGCCCCGAACGCCAATGGTATAACCGTGAATCTGTAGCTGTGTTGTGGCGATCCGAATGGCGGAGTCGGCGGGCAACTCGGTGCGAAAGGATGTGCCTTCGCTCGCGGACCCACCCACTGTTGCGCACGCAGCCAGCATCAAAGCCCCCATCGATGCCAGAACCGTCACCCAAATCGTGCGAGCCTTGGGGGGCCGGCCAGATAGCACATGTCGTAGAAACGGGCCGAGTCGCTCGTATGGGTGCATCGTATCTCCAGGGAGTGTCGCGAAACGATCAGCAGGATTGCGCGGATTCTGTCCGTGCACCGGGGGATCCTTCGTGACACGTTCGTGCTCGCACGACGCGCCAGACCCGGTCAGCGTCACTTGGCACACCCTGCCCAACGCTACCCGGTCCCTGTGAAATGCGTTTGTATTCTCCGCTCAGGCGCTGCTGCGCTTGTTCGCCACGCTCTATCTGGCCAGCCAGTTTTCGATGATTGCGCCAACCGTTTCAGGAGCTTCCTCGGGCGTGAAGTGCCGAACGTCCGGTACAATATCCAGCGTGGATCCAGGAATTGCCTGATGCAGTTCCCGCGCGATGGAAGTCGGGAGAAAAGGGTCGTGCGCGCCCCACACTATGGCGGTGGGCGCAACAATGTCCTTGAGCCTGACGCCGAGGGCAACGGTTTCAGATGGGTCCAGCGCGAGAAGATGCTCCACTAGAACGTCGCGCCCTTCTGGTGTAGCGAAGGGCTTCACGTATTGATCGACGGAATGGTGTCCTCGTTCGTGTTCGACGTAGCCCCGTTGGAGATCGCCGCGCAAGATTCCCAGAATCCACGTGAAAGGCAGGTGACGCGTCAGGGGAAGCGACGCCTTCGCCATCTTCACGTCTCTAGTTGGCCAGTTAGCGAATGCGACCGAATTTATCAGACATATTTTCGATGTTCGCGTGGATGCCGGATGGCCAGGTGTTGCGCAATGCCGCCACCCACATCGTGCCCGACGATTGCGGCTCGCTCAATACGAAGAGAATCCAGAAGCTGAACTACCCGGTCAGCGTGCCCCTTGATGCTTACATCTCTGCCGAGGGGTTGGTCACTCCGGCCAAAGCCGAGAAGATCGACGACGACGACGCGATGGCCATCGGGCACCAACGGTACAACGTCGCGCCAAACATGCGAAGAAGTGGGGAACCCGTGCAGAAAGATGAGCGGCTCACCAGACCCTCGCGTGCCGGCGGCATAGTAATACAGGCGCGCTCCGCCAAGATCGACGAACTCACCGCGCATCAGAGCGGGGAGTAGGGGATGGGGGGTAGGGAGTGACTGCGGGAGTGCGCGAAGCTGCAGGTGAGGAGTCGGGAGAGATCGCGGCTTCGGCAGGGGGTGTGCGGTGAGGTACTCCCGATCCACCGCCTCCAGCTTTCCATTCGACAATCCTGCCGGCGAGTGCAGATGCCGCTACAGTGTACGGGGATGCGAGGTATAGCTGCCCGGGACCGGAGCGGCCCGGAAAGTTTCGGTTGATGGCGGAAATGGTGACTTCCTCTCTCGTGCGCGACACGCCCGGACCCGCGTTGATGCATGCGCCGCAGGACGGCTCTATGAACGTCGCGCCAACCCGCTGGAATATCTCGTCATATCCGCGTTCCTTACAGTATTGGTACACATCTCTCGAACCGCACTGGATGTAGGTTCTGACGGCGACCTTTCGGTCGAGCTCCGCGGCTTCGCGGAATACGCTTGCGTACATGTCCATGTCCTCTTTCTTACCGGCAGTGCAGCTCCCCGCATACGCAATATCAACCGCGACTTCGTGCTCGAGCTCGTCCACGTACATGCCGTTACCGGGATCTCCCGGGAGAGCAACCATGGGACGTAGTGCAGAGGCGTCGATATCGATCACTTTGACGTAATCCGCGCCGGGGTCCGAAAAGAGACCGTCGCATAGTGCCCTGGCTTCCTTGACGCTCATCCCCCGCTGAGCCACGAGGTACTCCACAGTTCGCTCATCGGGGGCGATGATCCCTGTAAATGCTCCGACTTCTGCCGCCATGTTCGTCATGGTCGCGCGCTCGTCAACCGAGAGACCGGAGACGGCATCGCCGGCGTATTCCACGATCTGGCCGATAGCGTCACCATTCTTGATGTACGGGTGACGCAGCATCTCCAGCATGAAATCCTTGGCGGTCACGTTGGAGGGCTTTTGCCCGCGCACGTTCACCTTGAACGACTTGGGCACCTCGACCCGGACGTCTTTGGTGATCCAGGAGTTGAAAATTGCCGTCGTTCCAACCCCGAAGGCGACGCACCCAACCGCACCGGCGTGTGGCGTGTGAGAATCAGAGCCGATTATTACCTGACCCGGAAGCGCGTGCGCCTCGAGGATCTTTGAATGACATATCGCCTCCGAGCCTTGCGATACCAGCGCTCCATGGATGTTAGCGCGTTTTTCCAGCTCACCATACAACTTGATGCCCTTGTCTGCCGCGAAGGCGCGCTGCTTGGCCTCCAGCTGATTGGCGACATCGAGTAGTCCCATTTCGATGTGCTCGGGGCGCATTACCTGATCGAGAAAGGTGAGATGGTCCCGGAAGAAAAGTATGGACGACGGATCGTTGACGGGCTCGTTCCTGCCAACAAGCTCATCGAAGAAAATGGCAGCCATGGGGGTTACATACTCGTGGCTGAATCGGATGTCAGTACGAACGAATCCCTGGTCTCCTGGCCGAACAGCGCCGACACCTGATTCACCGGCAGTGGCGTCCGTCACCCAGTGCCGCGCGAAAATCTTCTCCGCGATTGTCATGGGGCGGGGAGGGGTATCGACGGCAGGCACCAATGCTTTGCCCTGAAGCCGAGCGACATTGTAGTTGAACAGCCCGCCGTGTTCGATAATACCTCTGCTGATGCCGCCCTCATCTTCGGTAAACACCGAGAGCGGGATCTCTTCGCCTTCACGTACACGCTCGATGAGAGAGAAATCGGTGGATGTCAGGACACCGAGGTTCTGGCAGTTCTCCCTGTATATCCGCTCGATATTCTCAGCGATGACCAGCTTGATTCCCGCCATGAGCTCGGCGTACGGGGACTGCTCTCGGGAAGATCCCTTGCCCCGGCGCTTTCCGGAGACGCTGCACACGAAGCCACCCTTTCGGACTGAGCCGCGCTCGATCGGAAACTCATCGCTTGCCTTGAGTCCCAGATAGGGGAAATCGCCAAGTGTCTCGTCGAAGTAGTAGCAGATGTACGCTGGTGTGATCTCGTCTGTGGATATGTTGTCACGCAGTGAAGGACGCAGTGGCGATCCCACCGGTGCCGCAGGGTCGAACTGGAGGTCCTCCCCCGCCAGCTGACGCCGAATCAACGAAGCCTCTTCCGTAAGAAAAAGGACGCGTCCGTCCAGGCGGACGCGGTTGGGCAGCGTATTTACAGATCTGGAAAGAAGGCTCGCGATCATCCGGGGTGCGGGTAGGGAGGCTGGCAAGATGCTAATTGCCTTCCATGGCAACAAGGATCGGAATCCGGTCAGGTGCCGGATTCATCCACCGAAGCTCAAAGTTAGCACGCTGCTCCCTCGTATTAGTTCCATCACGGCAATTGGAGATGACACTAGCGAATCGCCGCGCAAATGCGCAATTTTCAATGTGCCGCACGCTTCGCAACGCCGCTTGACCGCATTATCCGACAACGACTTGCCCGCGAGCGCCAACCGTGACCCAACCCGCGACTGTCCTGCCATCGGCATTTGAAGAACCCGAGAGCGCAATTGATTTCCCATTGCACTGGCTCCTTGATAATGCGACAGAATCGATACAGTATAGAGCCACAGTAGACGTAGCCCGACTTCCCATTGGCGAGTCCTCCCGCTTCCACGGACTTCCTTATAGCGTAGGGCCAGCTTTGGAGCTCGCCCTTTCACAATCCGCCGATGGGGTCTGGAACCACGCAATACTGACGGTCCCATCCGCGCGCGGAGATCGCTTTCACGGTGTGGGTACGATCAACGCGGTTCGCAGACTGGTTGAATATGGCTGGGATCGAGAGTCGCCACCCCTGCTCAGGGCCAGGCGCATCATGTTTCGACTGCTGGCTGAGGATGACGATCCTGCGTATGCTTTCGAGCTGACACCCAGACGGGGGGCCGATCCCGGGGCCGGCAGGCGCGCGCGGACCATCCTCAGAGAGGCAGCTGCGGCAACCCTGGCCCAGGCGGGTTACGAGAAGGATCCTCGATTGCGAGGTGCAGCAGCCAGAATAGGGGCGCGGCTCCTGACTTTCCTTTCCTCCCCTATCGCTGCAGATCCGCTGGTCCGCACGGGTAATCAGTGGGTTCTTCGACCGGATGCGTCGCCGCCGTCCATTTATACCCTGATCATGCTTGCCTACATGCCCCTCTTTAGAAATGAGCGGTATGAGGTAATCGGCCGGCTGGCAGACTATCTGGCGGCTCCCGCCCCTCGAAGCGCTCCAGCGGTGGCGACTGGAAAGGACCCGGTGCTCATGCCGCATCTTGTCATGGGAAACCCGCTTCCAAGCATGTTCGCCGCGGAAGCAGATATTCCCTGGGCGCTGACCTGGCTCGAGCTCGCTGCCAGGCTTGGCATTCTGCGCAAGAACGAAGGGTGGATGAGCATATTCGATCGCTTCCTTGACTCCAGGGACGAGCGCGGCGTGTGGCACCCGCGCAAGAACCCCGTGGCCCCGCGATCGACGAATCCATATGCGTGGCCAAACTTCCCCCTGGAGCCCTCCCTCACAGGAGAGGCTCGCTGGACGGATGTTACATTCCGGCTAGGACTCATTGCGCGGTTGCTCGGGCGGCAGGTAAACCTGATTTGAGTGAGTCTGGACACCCATAGAAAATCGTAGTTGCCGCCAAGCTCTGCAGGGCCTACCACCACCATTCTCGAATTGCCTTCGGGGATCAGGGTCGGAGTAACTCAGCAAGGAGGCACCAGGGCGCCCGCTGTAGTATGCCTACCGGGCTGGGGAGGGTCGCAATACCTCTTTCGACACAATATTCCTGCCCTCGCGAGCGCTGGTTTTCGCGCCATTGCTATCGATTTGAAGGGGCATGGTGTAAGCGACAAGCCACTTGATACAGATGACTACACCCTGGATGGCATGGTGGCGCACGTCCTGGAGGTACTGGACGCCCTTCATCTGGAGAAAGCATCTCTCATAGGCCAATCCATGGCCGGTCCCATCGCCGCCCAGATCAGCTTGACCGCTTTTGAACGGGTAGAGAGGCTCGTACTTCTCGCTCCGGTCGGCTACGGTCCGATTCGTCCCGTTTCGATTGCTCGCGTTTTGGCTCCCCTCGGCGTGGCGCGCCACCTTCCCGCCTTGGCCACCCGATGGATGTTCGACCTTGTCGTGAAATCCATGTACGGTGACCTGATAAAGCCATCGGAGCGAGACATTGATGAATACTTTGCTCCTGCCAGCGACCCCAATTTTGTGCGAGCATTGCACCGGCTTATCCACCATTTCGACTGGAGCTCATTCGACGATGGGCGATTGCGCGCGCTTCGAGTACCTCTACTGGTGATTCGAGGTGATTCGGATCCCATTGTTCCGCTAAGTGTGCTGGACCGCTTTAGACAGGATGTGCCTGGATTGCGCGTGGCGAAGATACCTCGCGCCGGCCACTTGTTGACCGAGGAGGCACCCGAAGCTGTGAACAGGGCCATTGTGGATTTCCTATCCGCGCCAAATCTGCAACCAGGCTAGTCGGCATCGGCCCTTCGGCAACACTTAGTTAGCTTTCATCGCAATGGAAACCATCATAGCGGAAAGCGGCCTCACATTCGACGACCTTGACCTCGCGCCGGAGTTGCTGCAGGCGGTTCATGAAGCTGGGTACGAACGTCCAACCCCGATTCAAGCCGAAGCAATCCCCGTCGCGCTCAAGGGACGTGATATTATCGGTCTGGCCCAGACCGGAACCGGGAAAACAGCGGCGTTTACCCTTCCCATCCTGAATCAGCTGCTTGGTGGTCCCCGCCGCGTGCGAGCGCTCATCCTTACGCCGACGCGGGAGTTAGCGGCGCAGGTTCGGGAAAGCTTTCGAAAGTACGGAGTACACACCGATCTGCGAGCGGTGGAGGTATTTGGAGGGGTCGCGCTCGGCCCGCAAGAAAAGGCGCTCAGACTAGGGGTGGACATCGTCATAGCGACACCCGGCCGGTTGATCGACCATATGGAACGGCAGAACGTGGTTTTTGACGATCTCGAGATTCTCGTGCTCGACGAAGCGGACCGGATGCTGGACATGGGATTTGCCCCGCAGATCAACAGAATCGTGCGGGAGGTTCCACCGTACAGGCAAACGCTCCTGTTTAGCGCCACAATGCCGGCGGAAGTGGAAGCGCTCGCGCGAAAGTATTTGCGGAAGCCAGTGGTGGTGCAGGTGGGTCGCAGGTCGCAGGCCGCGCACACGGTGACGCACGCTGTATATCCCGTTTCACGTCAGCGTAAAACGGCGCTGCTATTGGAGTTGCTGACGAGAGACCAGGTCCTTGACTCGGTACTGGTGTTCGCGCGAACGAAAGGAGGAGCCGATCGTATACTACGGGAGCTGCATGGCGCCGGTATCTCCGCGGCGGTAATGCATGGCGACCGCTCCCAGGCTGAGAGAATGCAGGCTCTGGCCGACTTCAAGGCTGGAGCGATCAACGTACTTGTCGCCACCGACATTGCGCAGCGCGGGCTGGACATCGCTGGAATCAGCCATGTCGTGAATTACGACGTGCCCCAGGAAGCGGAGGATTACGTGCATCGCATCGGCAGGACGGGACGAGCAGCAGCCACTGGTGATGCGTTCACGTTCATGTCTCCCGACGAGATTGCAATGGTGCGCTCAATCGAGAGGCTGCTTGGCCAGCCTATTCCCAGGATTTCGCTTGTGGGATACGATTTCGGAAGTGTCGGATCGTGACGCCTGGAAGAACTGCGCGGGTCGTGTATCTGGCTTCTCTTTCGTTTCTGCTAGCGACCTGTGCCCGAGTGCAGGCGCCATCTCCACCATCATCCGAACCCGCTCTTAGCGAAGAGCTTACGGTTATTGGAGTACGGCTGACGGTCGCGGCCAAAGCGGCGCGCACTCTTGCGCTGTATGCGTATACGACGAAGCGATTTGGCTCCGATTCGACCTGGGGATACCGCGCGGTGGACGCCATGAGCGTGAGGCTTCGTTACACAATGCCCGTGCGGGATTCCACCCGGGTGGTGGTGGAATACTGGGGCCGGTGCGAACGTGGCGGCGTTGCGTGCATGCGGGGCGAGCTGGCAGCCCTGGCTGGGGGAATCACTCAGGAAGAAGTAGCGCCCCAATAGGTGTAACTGATCGGCGTCCGAAACCGTCAGTGCTTGCGCGATCGGATCGGTTTTTCCGGCGAACCTTGCGTGAGTTGGCGCACCGCGACCGGATTGCCTCTTGAAATCTCGGGTCGAACACCAGCTTTGCTGGTCCACGCAACTGCAGCGCGTATCAGTGCATCCAGCTCCCGCTGTTTGTGCGAAAGCGCCGAGTCGATCCTGTGTGGCGGGTGGGAAGGACGGGCTCGATGCCGTCCATCGCGTCCGTGATGGGAGTGACTTCTGCTCAATGCCGAGCCCTTCCCAGGCGCGATACAATCACAGTGTCCTGAGCCAGACCGCGTGTGAGTCTGATGCTGAAATTTGCAGCGCCGTAGCCCAGACCAAGCGGGTTATAGGCGATGGAATCCCGATTGGTCCAGATGGAGACGCCGTACGTGCTATGCATGGGATGGACGCTTACGACATGAGTGTCTGCGGCAACCACGACCCTGCCCGTAGCGGTATCAAAATGCACGGCGACCGTCTGTCCCTGCATGATCGCGGAGTGGCGTGCGAGAGTCAGAGCAGCAAGCAGGTCGGTTGTTGCGCTTCGGACGAAGACGCGGTCACGAATCCGGCCGACCTGGGGGAGCGCGACCAGAACCAGTATCGCCACCACAGCCAATACCATGCTCATCTCTATGAGCGTTGTGCCTTTTCGCACCACCATTCCCCCTGCTGGACGTGCGGGCTATATACGGCGTTTGAGGAATGCTATGTAACCAAACAAGTGCGTTTTGGCGCATAGCATTGCAATTGTACTCCGAGGAGGGAGGAGAGATGGGCAGACAGCCAGCCGGGTCGAAGTGCACCAGGTCATTCAGTTCTGCAGCTCTGGTCGCCAGCCTGTTGTCGGTGGCATGTACCGGGGCTCCGTCGGGCTCGAACGAGGCGATTGGAGCGACGGTTCTCGAGATGAGCGAAGCGATTACATCACTGCAGCAGAGTCAGGCGGAGCTGCAGGAGCAGATTGACTCGCTTCGGGCGGATGTCGCTCGCCAGGACACGGTGGTCAGGCGAGTCGCGAACCTGGCCGGCATACCGCAGTGACACTGGCGTTCGTCTCGTCGCTGTGTCAGCCCGATTGACCATGGCGCCAACGGGTTCCAGCCGGTCTCGTTCGATGCGGCACCAATTTCGCTCCGTTCGTATCCGCACCGCTCAAAATTGCAGATCGCGATGACGCAGCAGTCTTCCCGCTTGAACAGCAGGCCTTCAATGAAAGTTACAATCGAGTATTGTACCGTTTGAGACTACGAACCGCGGGCCACCAGTTTGGCGGCCGAGCTTGGAGATCGGTATCCTGATGCTCAAGTCGAGCTTATTCCCTCGAGCGGTGGCCGCTTTGAGGTCTCAATCGACGGCAAGCCAATTTTTCAGAAATCGAAGATTGGACGACATGCCAAGCCCGGTGAGATTCTCCGACTGTTCGAAAAATCCAGGTAACATCTCAATCGCATGCGCATAGCAATCTCTACCGGAGGTGGTGATGCCCCGGGATTGAATGCCGTAATCCGTGCTGCCGTCCTCTCGGCAATCAACCGAGGCTGGGAGGTCCTGGGAATCAAGCGTGGCTTCGCCGGCTTGTTGGGGGCGGACGAAGTCATCCCCATGACGAAGGAGACTGTTCGCGGAATCGGCCATCAGGGAGGCACGATTCTCCGGACAACCAATCGGGGGAACCCGTTCTGCTATCCCCGGCGCCGAACAGACGGAACGGTCGACGAGGTTGACCGCTCGGATGAAGTCATCGACAACGCCCGAGAGCGCGGCATCAGTGCCATAATCACGATTGGTGGAGACGGCTCCCTTGCGATCGCCCAGCGGTTGTTCGAAAAGGGTATGCAGATAATTGGTGTCCCAAAAACGATCGACAACGACGTCAATGGCACCATAACGACGTTCGGGTTCGATACGGCGGTAACCACGGCGATTGAGGCGATTGACAAGCTCCACACCACCGCGGAAAGTCACGACCGGGTTCTTGTCCTCGAGGTAATGGGACGCAATTCCGGTTTTATCGCGCTGCATTCGGGAGTGGCTGGATCGGCCGATGTAATCCTCATGCCGGAGATTCCCTTCCACATCGACAAGGTGTGCGAGAAGATCATGGCCCGCGACAGGGTCGGCCGTCATTTTTCCATTGTTGTCGTTGCCGAGGGAGCATTTCCTGATGGGGGGGAAGTGCACATGATCGGCGAGTCGCTGCCAGGGCAGGCGAAGCGAGTTGGAGGCATAGCTGATGGTCTCGCACGGGAGATACAGTCGCGAACGGGCAAGGAGTGCCGCTCGCTCGTGCTCGGCCATCTTCAGCGGGGTGGTGTTCCGACCGGCTACGACCGGCTGCTGGCGGCTCGATTCGGCGGTGCGGCTGTGCGCGCCGTAGAAGAGGGTAAGTGGGGTCATATGGTCGCGCTTCAATCTCCGCACCTCGTGACGGTTCCGATAATCGACGTTCTCCGGGAACCCAAGCGTGTCGATCCCATGCATGACGTCGTCCAGACGGCGCGGTCCCTGGGAATCAGCTTCGGGGATTAGTAAGGCCAGGGGTTCAGGCGGGCACAGAACAGAACTGGTTTCGAATCAGAACCAAGGGCTCAACACACTTCATAATTGAGTTGTGACGGAAGAGTGCCGCCGGGCGGTCGTAGTATTTGCGCGTGCGCCAGATCTCGGGAACGTGAAGACCCGGCTCGCGGCGAAGGTGGGGGAGCGGGAGGCGCTGGCTATCTACATGTTGCTGGCGGAAAACACCGTTCGTGCGGTTGCGTCGCTTCCCGAGTGCGATCGAGTCATCGCGTATACTCCCAGCGACGCCGGCGTCCGTACGCGGGACTGGCTCGGCGCCGGATTCTCCTATGAAGCACAGTGCGACGGGGACCTGGGTGCGCGTATGGCGCACGCATTCGACCGTCGTTTCGAGGAAAATGCCGAACGTGTGCTACTGGTTGGGACTGACGCTCCCGAGATCGATGGTCGAATGCTGGAGGAAGGTCTTTCGGCGCTAAGCGATCATGACGTGGTTTTTGGGCCCGCGCTCGACGGCGGCTACTACGCTATCGGTCTGAGGGCGCCACAACCTGCGCTATTCGAGAATGTCTCTTGGAGCCAGGCGGACACCCTGGCTCGTTCGATAGCGGCTGCACGAGGGGCGGGTTTGTCGGTACACCTTCTTCGGCGGCTGTCCGACATTGACACTGCCGAGGATTGGCGGAACTGGCTGATGACGCGCACAACGCCGGACTGGTTACCCGAATGACTGAGGCGCGGCATTTCCAGCAGCTCTACTAGCGAAGAGACTCGGCCGAAACCGTGCGCTTCCCTCCGGATGCCATTGCGCTATGGAGCGCATCCTCCGCTTTGCGCGTCAGCGCGACTGCGGCCAGATCCAGCGGGGTATGCTTCACCCCTGCCTTGAGAGCGGCCACGCCGATGCTCAGCGTCAAAAGTTGTCCTGCGACGCCCGTAAGTCCATCGACGGCCGCCATGAGCCGCTTTGCTACAACCAGAGCGCCTTCAACTCCCGAGCGTGTCAACAATGCGGACAACTGTCTCTCGCCGGTCCTGAAAGCGGGATCGGAAAGGCGAACCGATTGCTTGAGCGCGTCGACGACTGTCCGGAGAGCGTCGTCGCCTGGGTCGGGTGCCTGGCGGCCTGAGGCATCGATGGCACAGACCAGCAGGGCGACTTGCTGCCCCGAGCGGTTGGATCTCGCCAGCTCCTCACCAAGGCGCTCCTCGAACGCACGTCGATTCCCCAGTCCTGTTATAGAATCGGTTAAAGCCGCGCTCCTGTCGCCTTCGCGTGAATCCAGGTAAAAGAGGTGCGGGGCGACGATCCGTACCACGAGGTCCAGGAATTTCGCATCGTGAGAGTCCAGGGGATCAGTCGTGGCCGTTGCGTTTACAACTACGATCCCTACCTTCTCTCCATGATGGGATATTGGCGCAAGTAGCGTCTGACCGCCAAAAACTTCCCTCAAGCCCGCGAGTGCCAGAGATCCTTCGGGTATGCTGGGAGAACTGTGCAAATTTGAACTTTCGCCATCGATGCGTTCTGAGGGGGCATCTGAGCTATCGCCCGCCAGCGCAGAGCGCAGCAGCGTTCCATCGGGTTGCGAGCGGTATATCGCAACGTACCGAGCATCAAATACATCGTGGAGTTCGGCGGTGACATCAACCTCTACTGCGGAAGACGTGGATCGTTCCGCAAGCTGTTTGGTGATACGATGAAGCACAGCAAGCTGAACAGCCGGATCGCGGTAGGAACGCGACCCAATGTTCGTGAGCGGAGTATGATGCATTGGGCGCGCTGAGTCCGCTCAGACAGCTGGCATACGCCAGCGGTCCGGCGAATGACCCGCCGACCGTAACATTTCTTTACGAAGCTGCCGCCGCAATTCCACAGTGACGTCTCTCATCGTCCTCGATCCAGGACAACAGGACTGACCAGATTTCATGCAGCAATTCCAAGTCCATTTCTCCCAACCACTTGCAAGATACCGAGATTTCTCTTTTCATGGCACTGACCATGCTTATCAGTACATGCAGAGCCGCGATCGTTCAGCAAATATAGGGAGGAATGTTGAAGTCATTTAGTGTTGTTGCCGTTTGTGCATTAATAGCGACCGGGACGAGCGTATCCGCGCAGGGAACCCAGCGAGTTCCGGATAGCTATCGCCCGCCGCCAGGCATGTGTCGCATTTGGCTGAACGACGTGCCGCCGACGCGGCAGCCGGAACCGACCGATTGCCCGACCGCGATCAGGCGTCGCCCGCCAAACGCGCGCGTTATCTTCGGCGAACAGCCGTCTCGCGATCTTCGTCCAGCTGACCGCGACAAGCCCAGGGAGCGCGCGAAACCGAACATTCCGGAAAAAAAGCTAAAGCCTAATCGCGAAAAAGAGGATCGAGACTCGGTAAAACCCATTCGGCCTGCGGTGCTACCACCCAGCTCCCCCTTTCAGGAAACGGGAAGCGTTCAGTAGCACGCGGTCCTTTGCTGAAATTGCCCGCTGCTCACTGCGCTTACCGATTTGAGAAGTCGCTCCTGTATCGCGCGCCTGGCTGCTGAGTGACCAGTTGTAGGCTGTCTTGCTCAACCTGAATTTTCCGCTGTTCAGGAGCTGTCTCTCCGGATCGTCCTCGTACCAGCGCGCGATGAACCGCCCTATATTCGCGTTGCCGCTAAAGTCCGCCTTGTAGTACGTGAAAATCATGCTCACGTGCACTGTGCATTCTCGACGTCGACGCGATTTTCGCCAGGCGACTTTCGCTGAAACATAACGCCCTGATCCTCGAGCTGCGCTTCCAGCCGATCGGCTGTGTGGCCTCCCAGGCGTAGCGGAGGGCAGCCGATTTTCAACTAGTCCGTCGACGACGTTGGCTCGCAAAAGCGCATCGAAGCTGGAGTGGTCCACTGTGACGCTTTGAGCGGCGCTCCTCCCTGGTGCGAACGCGATTGCTGTTATAACCGCGGCAGATGCCACGCCAAGGCCAAACTTGCGCGCGATAGCTGGGATAAATGAAAGCAGGACGAGCAGCGCACCTGCGATGCCCAGACGGAGTAACGCCTTCTCCTGAGCACCTTCGGCGCCGGCCAGCAGAGCGTCGGCGAAGTAGGTGTATACCGCGGATCCGGGGATTATGCCGAGCGCGGTTGCGGTGATGTAGGAACGCGCGGGAACCCCGGCGAGACCGGAGGCGAAGTTGAGCACATTGAACGGCACGACCGGAATCAGTCTCAAACGGAGAATAGCGAGAAAGCCCTGATGCTCGGCAAGAGTCTCGAGCTTGTCACGATACTTCCCCAGCACTCCGCGAAAAGCGTCGCGTCCCAGCGTGCGTGCAAGGGTGTACGCGCCGATCGCTCCCGCCGTAGCTCCGAACCAGTTCAGGAGGGTGCCGAGTCCGAAGCCGAACATAGCGCCACCCACCAGCGTCAGGATGGAACCGGGCAATCCGAATGTTGCCGCCAATGCGTACGCCAGAACGAAGAGCGGAATGATGAAGCGCACGTCTCTCAGGTCGCGCACCGCTGTGGCCGCTTTCGACAGGTCCGTGTATTCGAGCAAGCCCGTCTTCCAGGCTGCGAAGAACGCCAGCGCGATTATTACAGCAAGAGCCGCCAGCTTGAGCAGCGCTGCGTGTGACGCGGAATGAGTTCGCGATGCTGTCAGCATTGCCGGCTTACCGCACTAGGCAACGCTTCCTCCGCAGGAGCTGCCAGCGCCCGCTGTGCATCCGAAGCAGTGTGGACCGGTTGCTATCGCCCGATAAGCGAGCTGCTGCATGGATGCGTCGAAGATCGTGCGCGTGACCGCGGACTCGACTGGCAAATCCAGCATTTGATTGAAATCGCAGTCATACAGAGTTCCGTCGTAACCCACTGAAAGCGTGTTACGGCACATCACGCCGGCAGCGGCGGCCGGATTGTACGCATTGGCGAGCCGTGTCAGATACTCCTCGGTGCGCTCACGCTCGTCGAGGAAGTCCAGGAAACGGCTTATCGGCATGTTCGTAATCGTGTAGAGATTGTCGAACACCACGCCGTAACGACGCAGCATCTCGTGCTTCCAGTGAGCCTCCAGCTCGCGTTGGTTACCGGGCAGGAACGTACCGACTGGATTGGTCACGAGATTGAGCCTCAGATCACCCCCTGTGCCGTAGCCAAGGCTATTCAGAAGGTGGAGTGCTTCGATGGACTCGGCAAAAACGCCTTCCCCGCGCTGAGTGTCGGTTTCACGCGCCTGGAAGTACGGGAGCGAGGCGACGATCTCGACGGCGCGCGAAGCGAGCAACGCGGGAATGTCGGAGTAGTTGGGAAGCAGGATTGCCGTAAGATTGCAACGATGAATCACGTGTGCGCCGGCATCAGCCGCGCGTCCGACAATCTCGCGAAAGTCGGGGTGCAACTCTGGCGCGCCACCAGTGATATCCAGAGTCGGAACACGGTACCGCTCGAGAAAGGAGAGGCAGGCTTCCAGTACCGCACGAGGCATGACTTCCTTCCGGTCGGGACCCGCATCAACGTGGCAGTGCCTGCAGGTCTGGTTGCAACGTTTACCGACGTTGATCTGGAGTATTTCGACACCCGTAGCGAGCAGTGGTAGCAGGCCGGATGACGAGAGCGCATCCTCGAAGGTGCGAGCGAGTTGCACGCGCGCGAGGCGCTCCCGTTGCGCTCTCCCGCCCGCAAGTAATGCGTGTCGCTTTTCGAGCGTTGCCAGGATACGAGACATCAGCTCCTACATGCCGAGGCTGTCGGCGTGATTGAGCATCTGCACGCCATGCACGAGCGATGAGCCGCCGCGAATGGCGCAGGCGACGTGAACCGCTTCCGTCATTTGATCGATGTTGGAGCCCTTCTCCAGGGCGTCCTTGCTATACGCGTCTATGCAGTACGGGCACTGGAGGGCGTGCGCCACCGCAAGTGCAATCAGGGATTTCTCGCGCGTCGTGAGCGCACCCTCGGCGAAAACGGCGCCATAATAATCAAAGAACTTTTTCGCGAGGTCCGGCGCGCCACGCGCAATTTCGCCGAACCGGGCGAGATCGGCGTCATCGTAATAGTTGGTTCGGTGCGGCATGAAGGGCCGAAGGCTTGGGAGGCGTTGCGTACGTCAGGGAGAGACAACTTCGTATCGCATTCGTAAGATACCATATGTCCGCACAACGCCGCTGCATCGCACTTTACTGATCACTGACCCACTGAAAATGTCACTTGCTACAGCTTCGCTGACTGGCATTTGCACCGGTACCGCGCCGGACCCCGTGTATGACAGGGCTCAAGAGCGGCGGCCCAGCGACGGTGCGGGGCCCAGTGCTTCAAGCGGAAGCAATGGTTAGCAGCGGCATCACCGCGCACCACGGTTAGTGCAATTGAGTACCAACACGCTGCTGTCCGTTGTGGTTCCAGCTCTCAATGAAGCTGACACAATACGCCGTATTCTGTCGGATGTGCGGGGTCTCCGTATCTCCCATGAGATCATTGTGGTCGACGGCGGAAGCAGCGACGCAACCATCGCTGTCGCGACTGAATGTGGCGCGCGCGTCGTTCTGGCTCCTGCCGGGCGCGGCTTGCAGCTTTCCGCGGGAGCGGCCGCCGGTTTCGGCAGGCTGCTCTGGTTCGTACACGCGGACGTGCACGCCAGCGCGGATGTGTTGCTCGCGGTCGACCGTATCGCAGAGAGTGGTGCTTCCGGAGCTTTCGCCTTTCGGCTCGCGATCGATTCACCTGGCTCGTCGTTCCGTATTCTGGAATGGCTTGCCAACTTGCGGTCGCGCTGGTTTAGTCTGCCGTACGGAGACCAGAGCCTACTCGTCGCGCGCGCCGATTACGAGGCCGCAGGTGGTTATCCGGCCATTCCAATCATGGAGGACGTCAGGCTCGTACAGGCACTGGGGCGACTCACCTCGGTTACGATTCTCGAGCCGGCTCTGCTGGTTTCTCCTCGACGCTGGCAGCGCGAAGGTGTTTTTCCTCGAACGGTGCGAAACTCCTTGCTGCTTGCGGCGTACTTGCTTGGCGCGCCGCCGGAATGGATTGCTGCGCGGTACAGACCCCAGGGATCGAACCCTTCCTCCACCAACTCAGCAACATGAGTCAATCGTCCCACGTAGCGCAGGGCGTCACGAAGGCACAAATGTTCTGGCCGGCGTTCGGTGCGGTGCTCGTACTCGATATCGTCACGAAGTATCTCGCGGTGAGAATGCTTCCCGCGATGTATGTACCGCGCCCGGTAATCGGCGATGTGTTGCGTTTCACGCTCGCCTACAACCGCGGCGCCGCCTTTGGCACCGATGTCGGCGAATGGTCACGCTGGGTTTTCACCGTGGTTGCCATTCTGGTTCTTATTTTTCTTGCGCACACCTATCGTGAGACGGATGCGGCCGACAGGTTGCGCGCTCTGGCGCTGGGTCTCGTATGCGGAGGCGCCGTAGGAAACGTGATCGACCGGCTTCGATCCGAGCTTGGAGTCATCGACTTCATAGACATCGGCATAGGTTCCGCGCGCTGGTACACGTTCAATGTCGCGGACATGGGGGTGAGCATAGGCGCGCTCTTGCTGGCGTGGTCGTTCTGGCGCGAGGGAAAGAAGGGAGAGTCGCGGCAGGTGTTGGATAGCAGATAGCAGATAGCGGATGGCTGAGGCTGAGGCTGAGTAATGATTCCGGATTGCGTGATCCGACGAGATTTCCGCCATTTGTCATCGGCTGGTCCGCAGTTGACAATCCGCCATCAGCCATCAGCCATCTGTCATCTGCCATCACCATAGCGATCACTATCTGCGCGAGCTTGCTCTCGCCGTCCCGTCCCGGCTCCGGTCTTGCACTCTCCGCCCCTGATGCGTTCCGTCCAGGACAAATACCTCCCGCCTGATCACGACGCGTTCCTGGCGGCCGAGCCGCCTACCGGACGTGTAGTGGTAATTGCCCCTACGCGCGCCGCGTGCGAGACCATCGAGCTCGCGATGGGGCTACATGTCGACACTCTGCTCGAGCGCGAACACGGTGCCGAGATTCGCGCTCTCGCCGCCGCGGGTAAGGGATTCGGAATCGTCGCAGGCACGGGTACGGGAAAAACGCTGGCAGTCCGGCCTATTGCCGAGACCATTCTCGGAACGACGGAGCTCAAGGTCGGTGTCGTCAACCGCGAGCGCGAAGCAACGCCTGAGACCCCGAGCTGGAATGTGGTGATCATCACGACCGGAATAGCGCGCAGATGGTTCGAGGACGGAGACCTGCTCCCTCGGGACACGCTCGTTGTCGACGAGATTCATCAAACGTCCGCGGAGCTGGAGCTGTGCCTCGCACTTGGGAAGCGCGTTGGTTGCAGGTTCGTCTGGCTCTCAGCCACTGTCGATCCGGCGTTTTATGCGCGGTATCTGGGATCGGCAGCCGTGCTGGAGACCACGGCGTTCGATCCGACCAAGGCGGCAAAGGTGTACGTGGTTCCCAAGGAGCCGCGCGAGTTCCTCGATGAACACTTCCTGAGAGACGTGTACCGCCAACGGCGGGGTGTGGGAGCATTTCTCCCTACCCGAGCGGGAGTGGAGCAGGTTGCCGCTGATGTACGTCTCCGCGCGCCGCGAATCGAAACGGCTTTCTACCACGGCGGGGAGCCGATCCGCGTAATACGGCCATTTCTCGAGGACGATGTAAAAAAACCGTACCTGCTGGCAATGACCGCTGCCGGTCAAAGCGCGCTCAACGTGCGCGGACTCGATACGGTCGTGATCGATGATAAGCGCTTCTCCAACATCATCGAGGGTGGCAAGAACGTACTGACAAGGCTGCACCTCGGGTCGAACGAAATTCTTCAGATGGCGGGTCGTGTGCATGGTCGCGTGGAAGGAGGACGCGTTTACATCCTGTCGGACCGTAATATTGTGTTCAGCTCTCTCAGGCCGACCGAACCCGAGTTCCAGCTTGCGGGCGATTCCGAACGTGTTGCGATAACCTGTGCCGCACTGGGCGTGAGAGCCGATGAGTTGGATCTCCCGGTGCCGCTCGACAAGACAGCGTACCGTAACGCGGTGACGCTTCTGGAGCAGCGCGGGATAATCGAGAATGGCCGCCTGTCTTCTTACGGCAAGGCGGTGGAAGCGCTGCCCACCGAACGTGCGTGGGCCGAGCTGCTCGTGCATTCGGATGATGCGCTGGTCCCATTCGTCGCCATCATGTGCGGCATCGAGTCATTGCACCGAATGACCCGTGAGGACCGCATGCTCGACGGTCTGATACTGCCCGGCAGCGATCACCTTACCGCCTATAATCTGTACGCCGAGGCGTACTCAAGGGCCGGCTACATCGGCGAGGTTTATGGGCTTCCGCGGCATCTCTTCGATGCCGAAATCATGGAAACATGGGCGGAGGAGCGCGGAGCACTCATCAAGGCCATAGAGGACGCGGCGCTTGGCATGGCAAGCGTATATCGCGCGCTTGGCCTGCCGCTGCCTGCGAAGCTCCGACTCGCGAACGAGTCAACTTTGCGGGCGTTCGCCGAGCTGCTTGCGCGGTTCATGCCTTTCGAGCTTGTAATCGACGAGCAGCTGCGCGACGGAGCTGAAGCTCGAGTATCGAAAACCAGTGTGTGTGGTCGGTATGGCGCAATCTCCGGTGAGCTGCGCTACTTCGCCGATCGATCCGGGGTGCCGCGTGCTTCCATTGAAGGCACAGAGATTCCCTACAACGTGATCCGCAAATATGCGCAACGCGGAGCTCCCGAGCTCACGTACGAACCGGAACGAAAGCGCTCGCCGCTCGCGCTTCGCCGGACGGTCGAATTTTTCGGTTTCGAGCTCGAGCGCGAGGTAGAAGCGGTAGACGAATGGCCCGCTGAGCTCGCGCAACGGGCGCGTCACGTGCTCGCTGAATCGGTGGCACGCTGGGAGGCGCGGCATCACGCAGTCAAGCGAAATCGTGCACCCATTGAGGAGCTGCGCGAGGTGTATCGGCGCTCGGGCGGCCTTACACCCAGGTTGGGTGTTCCGGAGCTAACGAGTATATACGAGGACCGGCTCGCAGGCGTACAATCACTGGACGACTTTCGCGCAGCGGATCTATCGATCGATGCAGACGAAATCGTGCCGCATGAGGTGCGGGAACGGTATCTGGCGCTTCCGGGGAGTGTCGAGGTGCGTGGCCGCGAGGTGGAAATTCAGTACGATGTCGAAGACAACACGGTCGGGGTGGCACGTCTAAAGCTTCCGGAAAAGCTTGCGCGAACGCTGAGCGAAGAGGAGCTGCCGGTGCTCGACAGACCGTTGCGATTCGCGGTCATGCGAGGGCAGCGAGGGAGCGTACGCGCTCGGACGCTGGACGAACTCCAGGACACGCTGGATATGCCCTGGACAGCTCATGAGCTTATGGAGGACGGCCAGCGCGGCAGTGATGAAAGACGACCTGCCGACCGCGGCCAGAATTCCGGAAGGAATACTCGGCGTGTGCGCGGCTCAGATTCCGGGGAACGTTCGGCTGGAGAGGATCGTGGTAGCCGGAGGGGGAATCGCGGCTCCGTCAAGCGCGGTGGCAGTAACAAACCTCGGCGACGCAGGTGAACGGCGGATTGCGGACTGCGGATTGCGGATTGCGGTTCGTAGCGTAACTCATATCCGCCTGCGTAGCCGTTCGGTTCTTGTTTCGTGATTGGTGCCGACAAACGCTCAAGGTCGTTTCTCGGCAATCCGCGGCCAGTTAATCCGCAATCCGCAGTCGGCTTATCCGCAATCCTTGTCACGGACTCTTCGACACCTTGTACTTCTCCTCTCGAAAGGGCACGAAACCGCGCTTGAGATAATTTGGCAAGGCGGCTTTGTCGTCGAGAGTACAGGTGTGAAGCCAGACGCGTTTCGCGCCATCGCGCCACGCTTGCTCTGTCGCCACAGTCAGCAGATGCTTGCCAAGACCATGCCCGATAAATTCCGGAATCAGACCGAAATGGACGATTTCCACCGAGCCATCCGCGTCATGCGATAGCTCGAAGTATCCCGCCGGCACTCCTGCGACATACATCACCCAGACGGCGATGCGCGGATTGTCGATGTTCCGTTGCACCGTCTCATCATCCCAGTCAGAACGGTCCCGCCAGTGATACCGAGCGCCAACCTCGCGGTACAGGTAACGATAAAAAGACACTGTGCAGCGTTCCGCCCTGTCGACCCGAATATCGGCGTCGTGCATGCGAGCGGATCGAAAAGCGGATCTGTCGCTCAGCTCCAGGTACGTGCGTGTGACTTCGGTCTCTTCAGTCATGCCGGAGTGCGAGTGTGACTCAGCGTCGTGACCTTGGCTCTCTCACGATGCCTGGCAGCCTTTGCACGGTTGCCGCAGGTAGCCATGTCGCACCAGCGCCGGCGTCGATTCTTGGTGTTGTCAAAGAAGACACGGTGACAACGAGGATCGCCACAACTCCGGACACGCGGCAGCTCGCCAAAGACCAGGGCATCGGCAGCGGATTCAACTACCGGAATCATGAGGCCCGCGAACGCATCTCCAACGGGAACGAAGCTCCGTACAAATGCTCCATCTGCGCGTCCTTCCAGCCTCCGGGTTCCAGCGCTACGACCGAGTACGCGGTTTATCTCGACCACGGTGTTGGAACTTACCTCTGACGACATCGCGCCTCGCTCCGCCAGGAGGCGGAGGGCCGAGCGAATTCGCCTGGCGTCGGTGAGTGCAGCGGTAGCGCCTGCTGGTTGCTGCTGAGCCCGGCGGCGGATCGAAGCACTCCGCTCTGAATCAAGCACGGCAGCGGCATTCAGCCATTTCACGAGCGATTCGAAATCGGCGAGCATGTCGAGGCGCGCTCCCTTCCGTGTTTCGTCCGTGTTAACGAAGTCGAGCCACAAGCGCTCCCCAACAAAAGCGAATTGCTGGTTGCTGGCTGGTGGGTAGCGCGACTCGTGCATTCGGCTTACGGCTCATGAAGGGAATGAAAATTGTACGGAGCCATTTTGGCGGTCGCAAGACGGTGACAGTCCTTCGCGCAGGGGCTAAGATTGATCACCTGGCTCCGGCTCCGGCCGTATGCGATCCGCGAACGCATTCAGTGTTTCCATATTCCCAAACCATTTTTTTCATGCGCCTCATAACACTGCTCTCATTCTCTTTCCTCGCGCTTGGCTGTGCTCAGTCACCCCGTGCCACAGATGAACCATCACCCAGTGCGACACCGGCCGCGGCCCCACCCCCGGTGGCCGAGCCGACACCAGCTCAGCCATCCGAATCAGCTCGTCCGATGCTCTCGCCCCCCGGGACGGCGAACGCCACCATCGGCGGAGCCAACATAACCGTGGCTTACAGCCGCCCTTCCATGCGCGGCCGCACGATCTTTGGCGAGCTGGTTCCGTTCGATGAGGTATGGCGTACGGGGGCCAACAACGCCACCGCTTTTTCAACCAGCCGCGATCTCATGTTCGACGGCGTAACCGTTCCCGCGGGCAGCTACACGCTATACACGCTTCCGAAAGCGACTGCGGCGCCATCCTGCGATACCAATGTGGATGTCGCCCTGGCCCGCCCGGAAGAGATGCCGCGTTTGATCATCAGCAAGCAGACTGGTCAATGGGGCACCGAATATCACGAGGGAATGGATCTCGCCCGCATCCCGATGGGAACGTGCAAGCTCAACACGCCCGTCGAGCAATTCGAGATCAGCATCGTTGCCGCGGGCGCCGACAGGGGCGTCATCAAACTCATGTGGGAAACGACGCAGTATTCCGTGCCGTTCAGGGTCAAAGGCTGAAGCAGCGCCCGGTATGATGGGTGAACGGTGAACGGTATTCACGGACGCTATTCAAGCAGTAATCATCGTTCGCCTATCACAGCTCACTGACTCTGTATGCGGCCCTTCGTCATCTCGGAGTACGTGCGCTGGGGCGACATCGACCTCGCCGGTATTATCCGTTACAGCGCGTATCTCCGGTTCTTCGAGCTTGCGGAAACGGAGATATTTCGCGCAGCCGGACTTCCGTACGGAGAGGTTTTCGAGCGGTTCGACATCTGGCTACCTCGAAAGCTCATGCACACTGAGTTTTTCTCGCCCGCCGTGCTCGATGAGCAACTCAACGTAGCGACGTATTTTTCTCTCATCGGCCGTACATCCCTGATCATCAATTTTGACGTCATGAGCGCCGAGAGCGGCAAGCAACACGCGACTGCCCATCAAGTGCTAGTATGCGTTGCCCGAAAAACGATGAGCAAGCAGGCTTTGCCAGTTGAGTTGGTGGCGGCGCTTGAGCCTTTTTGTGCGCTAGACAAGGGTTCTGCCCGCAACGAGTGAAGTGCCTGGTGCCCGGTGCCCGGTTGGTAGTACGCGGTGCCCGGTGCCCGGTTGGTAGTACGCGGTTGACGGTTACCGGGGCGCCGATCCCCGCGCTTTGCCAACCGGGCACCGAGCACCTCACTCGTTGCGAGGAGAACCCTTGTTTAGGACGCCCTGAGAGCTCGCCCGCTTCGCGCCTCGGTCCTGATTCCGTCGCGCAGCGCCACCTGACCGTTAACGACGACAAGTCTGATCCCTTCCGGATACTGGAAAGGCTCCGTGAACGTTGCCCGGTCTCGTACCGTGGCCGGATCGAAAACAACTACATCACCGGCCAGACCGGTGCCGAGCCGGCCGCGGTCTGACAGCTTTACCCGCGAGGCGGGAAAAGCTGTCATCTTGTGAATTGCCTGAGTCAGAGTAAGGGCTTTGCGCTCACGCACGTAATGTCCCAGCACCCGCGGAAACGACCCAAGCCCTCGCGGGTGAGGATGGCCCCTGCGCGCGGGACCCTCTAGCGCGAAGGCGCCGCCGTCGGTACACGCCATGGCTAAAGGGTGGGCAAGGAATCGTGCTGCATTCTCCTCGCTCATGGAGAACCCCACCATACCAACATCTCCCTTGCTCCGCGTCAACAGGGCGACCGCGGTGTCGTACGGATCTGCTCCCAGGCTCGCGGCATATGAGCCGAGTCGTTTGCCTTCGGCGTTTCGATCCCCGTCGTGCGCGACGCCGGCGATCATGATGTTGTCCCATCCTCCAATGGTCTCCAGCACCTTTTTAAGAACGCCATCCCGGAGGGAATCGCGCCGTGCGGGATCAGCTATTCGAGACAGGAACGCGGAGGTTCCGCCGTCCAGCGTCCGGACCGGGAAGATCAGGGTGAGGCCGGTGGCGTACGCGGCGTAAGGATATCGGTCGAATGCGACGTCGAGCCCGCCGGAGCGCGCGGTGTCAATGCGGGCCAGCACGGCATCAATTTTTTTCCAGTTGCGTGGGCCGTCCGTCTTGAGATGGGAAATCTGGAGCGGGCACCGGGCTCCCTCCGCAATGGCGATGGCTTCACTCACTGCCTCCAGAACGTGGTCATCTTCGTTGCGCATGTGCGTGGCGTAGGGGAGGCCGCGCGGCGCGAGCGGCCTGCACAATTCAATGAGCTCTTCTCGTGACGCAAAGGCACCGGGTGGATACTCCAGACCGGAAGATGCGCCGCACGCGCCCTGCGCGAGTGCGTCCGCCACGTACGATTGCATCCGCTGAAGCTCGCTCGCCGTCGCAGGCCGGTCCGCCGCACCGATCACGAGTCCCCGAACGGTGCCAAGGCCGACCATGGAGGCCAGGTTGATGGCGCTGGGCAGCGCGTCCACTGCTTCGAGGAAGGCGCCGATCGTGCCGAAGCGTCCGGGAGTGCGCGACGGCTGCGTTGCGCCTTGCGGTACAAGGGACGGGCCGCGCGACCCTCCATCCTTTCCGACGACTACGGTGGTAATTCCCTGCCGGATCACCGATTCGGCACGCGGATCCTCGAAAAGCGAACCATCAGCGTGCGAATGAATGTCGACAAAGCCAGGCGCGACCGCCAAGTCGCGCGCATCGATTACCAACCTGGCATTGTCGCCAAGCCCAGGCCCGACAGCCGCAATCCGGCCTTCGAGAAGTGCGACATCCGCGACAAGCGGCGCATTGCCGGATCCATCGAACACCGTTCCGTTCGATATGAGGACATCGTATCGCTTACGCGCTGGCAGTGCGATGGAAGGCGCACAGCCAACGGCCGCCAGCGCCGCGCTGGTAGCGGCCAGGAACTCGCGCCGGGTTACCGTCATGTCTGAACCAGCACCGGATCGGCCGCCGGCTCGGAAGCAACCGTGATGGATTCGAGGGCATCCTCGCGATAGGCGATCCATCCCGTCGTATCTTCTGCAACCAATTCGACCTCCGTGCCCAGCGGTAGCGTAAGGTTAGGTACTTCATGACCGGCTGGAAATTCCGTGAGGATCGGGATGTTGAGGTCCGACACCAGATCCAGCAGAAAATCCTCAAACTCATCTTCCTCCGACCTGTCGAGAGATAGCTGGCCGAATACTATGCCGCGAATACCCCGAAGCAGCCCCGCGGCGCGCAGGTGCACGAGCCGCTCATCGGCAACGGACATCGGGTCGCGCGTTTCCTCAATGAACAGGATCGCGTCACGCGTGTCGATTTCGTACGGCGTACCTATGGTTTGCTGTACCAGGCTGAGGTTGCCGCCCATGAGCCTGCCAGTCACACGTCCTGGCCGCACGACGCGTGCGATGCCCTTGCCGATCTTCGCGGCCGGCCGCGGCGTCGTCAGTGATGCGAGCAGCGATGCCATCGTGGGATCCCGCGTGCTGGGAATGAGATCGTCCACGGTAGGTCCGTGAAAGACACGTAAGCCTGCACGCCGCATGAGCCAGAGATGCAGGGCTGTAATATCGGAGTAGCCCACGAACGCTTTCGGGTTGCGCCGAAAGATTTCCGGCTCGAGGTACGGCAGCATCCGAACAGCGCCATAGCCTCCCGTACACCCGATCACAGCCTTCACCCTCGGTTCGAGCCAAACCCCCATGAAGTTTTCGGCGCGGCGCTCGTCCTCAGCTCTCTTGAACAGCCGGGACTGCTCGATCTCGGGGTCCAGAACGACCGAGTAGCCGGCGTGCTCCAGCGCTTTTACGCCACGCCATAGCCATCCAAGTCTGGGAGCATAAGAGGGTGCAACGATTCCAATCGCATCCCCTTTGACAAGGGGAGGCGGACGCAACAGCGGTGCGGCGCTTTCGCCGCTTTCGGGACTCATTGCTGTAGACTACCGCTGAGGACGGGGAGTGGGGAGTGGGGAACAGGGAGTGGGTTCGGCGAATCTACCCCACAACCCCGCGTTCCCACTCCCAGCGGTTAACCGCATCCTACGCTAGATTAAAGGCTTATGACGCCTTCTCCCATTGAGTCGACTTACTTCCGGAAGGGTTTCGGTCTCAAGACCGAGGTCCAGGGAACGCTGAACGCGGACTATTCCGGCCATCTCGTCGATCTCCTGCGTGAACGCGACTACGTCCTTACTGCCGGGGATGTCACCGTGCGGTTGGCGCGTGAATTCGGATTCTGCTATGGAGTAGAACGCGCCGTCGAGTACGCCTACCAGGCGCGCAGCAAATTTCCGGACCGGCGCATAGTTCTGGTAGGCGAGATCATCCACAACCCGCATATCAACACGAAGCTTCGGGCCCTGGGCGTCAACATACTGGAGCCTACAAACGGCAGCTTCGACTATTCCGTCGTGACACCGGAAGACGTGGTCATCATCCCCGCATTTGGCGTCGCCATACGTGACTTCCAGATCCTGCGCGAGATCGGCTGCGTTGTCGTAGATACGACCTGCGGCTCGGTGCTGAACGTATGGAAGCGCGTGGAGAGTTATGCGCGTGAGGGATACACGGCCCTCATCCACGGGAAGTATTATCACGAGGAAACGCGCGCAACGGCGTCGCAGGTGCACCGCTACCCTGACCGGCACTACCTCGTGGTACGCGACATGGCGGAGGCGCGCCTCGTGTGCGATTACATCGAAGGGAAGCTGGACTCCGTCATGCTTATGGAGCGGCTTGGCCGCGGCGCATCACCGGGCTTCGACCCTTCCACGCATTTGCGAAGGATTGGTGTCGCGAACCAGACCACCATGCTTGCGAGCGAGTCGCTTTCCATCGCCGCGGAGGTTGGGAACGCCATCGAGCGCGCGTCCGGCCTGGAGGGGCGTGCGTCAAATTTCCGTTCGTTCGATACCATTTGCAGCGCTACACAGGAGCGACAGGATGCCGTTCAGGCACTCCTGGCGGAGCCCCTGGATGTGATGGTGGTAGTAGGCGGCTACAACTCGAGCAATACTCTATCCCTTGCGGCTATGTGCTCCGAACGTGTTGCCACATATCACGTTGAGGACGCAACGTGCATCGACGCCGAGCGTGGCACCATAAGGCACAAACCGACCGGACAAGCAGCTGAGATAGAGGAGTCGGACTGGCTGCCGGAAGACCGTCCAATAATCGTAGGCATTACCGCTGGCGCCAGCACTCCCAACAACAAGATCGGTGAATCCGTAGCACGGATTTTCGCTACGCGCGGCGTGACTGTTGGAGAAGCCGCCGCCTGGGAAGTCCCGGTGCAGGAAATCTCCAGGGAAGCTGGCGTCGAGTAGCGAGCGCGGCTGGCAGAATGGCGGCGTCTTATCCCTGAACCGGCATCACTTCGCTAGATGTAGCCCAGCCCCGCCAGCCGCCGTCTGACTTCGTCCTCGTCAGCAACATTGAGCCGGTCGTGTCCCTCTGCCACCGGAATGATTCCTATGAGCTCCAGGGTCTTTACGACCGTGCTCGCAGCGCCCTCGACGCTCTCTCGATCAGACTGAATGTGTACTTCGGGATTCTCAGGGGGCTCGTACGGCGCCGTGACACCTGTGAATTCCTCGATCTCGCCGTTGCGCGCACGAGCGTAGAGTCCTTCACTGTCACGACGCTCTGCGACCTCGGGACTTACATCCACGAAAATCTCGATGAAGTTCGTAACCCGCTCTCGAATCTCGTTTCGGGTCGCGCGATACGGCGACACTGATGCGCATATGGCAATAACTCCATTACGGGAAAGCAGTTTCGCCACGTAACCTATGCGGCGCAGATTCTCTTCGCGGTCGTCGCGCGAAAAGCCGAGTCCGCGCGACAGGCTCTGGCGCACTTCGGGCCCGTCCAGAAGCTCGACGGCAAGATCGCGTCTCAGCAGGATGGCCTCGACTTCGCGCGCAATCGTGGACTTACCCGAGGATGGGAGTCCTGTGAACCACAGTGTAGCGCCGACGGACATCAGAGTTCAGGGAACGGTTACCAAACCAATCAGCGGCCACCAGACCTTCGCAACCAGCAGCATGATCGCGATTGACACGAGTGTCATCATCGCGCCGGCTCTCAGAAAGTCCGTCATCCTAATGTAGCCGCTTGCGAACGCAATCGTATTCGGTGCGGAGCTTATGGGAAGCGCGAAGTCGAGTCCGGCTCCGAATGAGGTCGCCAGCATGATTGCGACCGGGGAGGCCCCCAGCTGTTCACCAAAAGTGAATCCCAGTGGAAGCATTACCGCCACAGCGGCCGCGTTACTCATGAACTCCGAGACGATGAGCGCCGCCACGGCAATGCCTGCAATCGCAAAAAATGGCGAAATGCGAATCTCGCCCAGCCCGCGAGTAACCACCCACTGTGCAGCACCCGTTCTGTCGAGCGCCACTCCGAGCGCGATGGCTCCGCCGTACATGAGAATGACGCTCCAATAAATGCGTCCCTCGAGGTCCTCCCATTTGAGCGCGCCGACGGCGAACATCGCGGTAGCTGACAACAGAGCTATGATGGCGAGCTCAACTCTCCCTGCCAGGAAGACCCATGCAAAGATGGTGAGAAGCATGAGGCCCCCCACCTTTATCTGCGGCCATTGCATGCCACCCAAGCTGGTAACGGCCGACTCCAGAACCTTGCGCGCTCCCTGAAAATCCACGTCTTCGCGTGGGAACGACACGCGCAGAATCAGCGGAATGGCAATGACGCCCAGCACGACCAGCGGGACCGATGCGACCATCCATTGTGCGAAGGTGACCGTGATCCCGTGCGCCTTGAACAGCATTCCAAGTGCGAGAGCAGCGCGCGTGCTTCCCAGAAAGCTCGCATTCGATCCGACCATTGCGCCCCACGCGAGTGACAGAAAGAGCACCTTTCCATAAGGGCTCACACCCTGACGCAGCTTCATCGCGCGAGCCACCTCGAACGCGATTGGAAAGAGCATTGCGGTCGTCGCCTGTGCCGGCATGAAAACGGTGGCGATCGCCGAGGTCAGCATCATTCCGGTAGCGAACACGTAAGGGGACCGGCCGAAGCGAATGAGAAAAAGAAGTGCCCAGCGCTTACTCAGCCCGGACTTTACCAACGCGGCCGCGATGATAAAGACCCCAAGAATGAAAAACACAGCCGAGTTTCCGAACGCGGCAAAGGCGTCGCTGGGCGTCATGGCTCCGCCCAGACCGAGAAGCGCGACCGCCAGGAGACCAGTTATGCCGATGGGGAGGACGTTCGTAACCCAGAGCATGGTGCAAAGCAGAAAAACGGCGCACGCGGTCTTGCCAGCGTGAGTGAGTCCGGATGGGAGCGGTAGCAGGTAGATCAACAGCGACGCTGCCAGGCCCAGTACCACCAGGGCCATGGTGACCCATTCCTGCCAGGTGCGCGGCGCACGGGCGAGGAGTCTTTCGCCTTCTCCTTCAGCGGGGCGATCCTCAGGCCAGAGAAACCCCGGTTCGGCTGGCGGCCCTGGCGGAAGCGGCGTGTCCTGCGAGGATTTATCCCTGGGAATTACCGACACATGTCACCCGTCGCTCCCTCGATGCGGATATCGCATCCGCGAGTTGCTCTACGTACTCGTACGGTAGGTGGACACGCCCCATCAGGCTTTCCGCGTTGACTCCGTGATCGTCCGAGCCGCCTGTAATAACCAGGCTGTACCGTGCAGCCATCTCGCTGTAGTGCTTGACCATCTCCGCCGTATGCCGGGAATAGAAAACTTCGATTCCCTCCAGTCCCGCGGCGATGTACCGCTCGATCGTATCATCACCTATTTGATCGTCGTCTCCGCGAAAACGACCGGGATGCGCAAGAACCGCCACACCGCCGGCCGCCCGAATCTGCGCTATGGATTCTTCAGGGGTGATTTTAACGCGCTCGACGTATGCGCGCCCGCCGGACGCGATATAATCCGGAGTGAATGCATCCTTGATCGTCTTGATGTAACCCGCTTCCTGCATGGCGCGGGCAACATGCGGGCGGCCTACGTTCTCGTCGCCGGCTATCTCCCGCACGCGTTCCCAGCTCACCTGGATACCCAGCTCATTCAGCTTTTCGACCATCAGCTGAGCCCGGTTAAACCGTCCTGCACAGAGTCGGGCCAACTCGCGTTTTAGTGCCGGATCGGCCGGATCCAGTCCATAGCCGAGCATGTGAATCTCGCGTTCCCCATCCAATGTGGAGTACTCGACACCCGGGATCATCTCGATGCCAACTATCGCAGCTTCCGCCAGCGCCTCGGTGACTCCGTCCATCGTATCATGATCCGCGAGCGCCATCGCGGCGAAGCCTGCGCGTGCGGCGCGACGCACGACGGTTGCCGGCGGATCGGATCCGTCGGAAGCGGTGGAATGCAGGTGAAGATCGGCTATGCGAGACAATGAAATGAGGAGTGGGGGATGGGGGATTGGGAGTGGGAAAAAGCGGTGGATGGGAGTGGGGTATGGGAGACTCAGCGAGGTAAACCTCACTCCCGATCCCCCACCCCCCCACTCCCTATTTGACGCCCACTTCCTGGCCCTGGTACGCCTCAATCAGAATCCTGGCGACTTCGGGGCGGGTGAACTCGGGTGGCGGCAATTCGCCATTCGTCAACATCTCGCGAACCCTGGTTCCGCTCAGTTGCACGTGGCTCTCCTTGCCGTGCGGGCATGTCTTGGCCGTGGCCATGCTTCCACACGTGCTGCAGAAAAACGAGTGCTCGAACTTGAGTGGCGTGATGCCCAACTCTTCGAAGGAGAAGCGGTCGATCATCTCCTGCGCGTCATAGGTGCCGTAGTAATTTCCGACGCCGGCGTGATCGCGTCCCACAATGAAATGCGTGCAGCCGTAGTTCTTGCGACAGATTGCGTGCCAAACGGCTTCACGCGGGCCAGCGTATCGCATCGCTGCAGGGAAAACGCTGAGCATCGCCCGATTCTTGGGGTAGTACGAGCCGAGAATCTCCTCGTATGTTCGCATGCGCACATCGGCGGGGACGTCATCACTCTTGGTCGCGCCAACCAGCGGGTGCAGAAGCAGACCGTCGACTCCCTCCATCGCGACTTTCTGCAAGTACTCGTGAGCGCGGTGCACCGGATTACGTGTCTGGAAGGCGACCACGGTTTTCCAGCCCAACTCATCGAAACGCTTACGCAGTTCCAACGGAGTCATGCGGAATTCGGTGAAGTCCTGCTGAGCAGGCCGGTCGATCACCCAAACGGGTCCACCCAGCAACACCTCGCCCTGATCGTACACACGCGCTACTCCCGGATGCGCGGCATCGGTCGTTCCGAAGCAGTTCTGAGCTTCGCGCTTTTTGTCGTATGCGTACTTCTCCGTAACCTGCATGATCCCCACAGCATTTCCCGCTGCATCGGCCAGCGCGATCTCCTCACCTTCCTTTATGCCGGCGGCCCTTTCCGTAGAGACGGATAGCGTCACGGGCAGCGCCCAAACCAGACCGTCGGAGAGGCGCATACTGTCGACAACGCACTCGTAGTCCAGCTTTCGCATAAAGCCGGTAAGCGGACTGAGCGCCCCTACGCCAATCATCTCCAGATCGCTCAGCTCGCGCTCGCCGAGCTGTACCTTGGTCAGCGTTGCGGCCCGCTTTTTCGCTTCCTCACGAGCTTTTCCCGTGAGTTCCCGATCTACGAGTGTGCCTCCGTGGGGAGTACTGGGTCCGGGGGTTTTCGCCCGCTGCCCCCGCTTTGCGTGTGTACCTTCCGATCCGGCACCCGCGATATAGCCACGACCCTCCAGGAGAGCGATCACTTTCGCCGAGCTCTCTTCCACCGACTCCTTGTCTGTGTCGCAGATGAGGTCGGCCTTCTCAGGTTCTTCGTACGGGTCATTTACGCCCGTAAAACCCTTGAGCTCTCCCGCCATGGCCTTCTTGTACAGTCCCTTGAGATCGCGTTCCACCAGGACGTCCAGGGGAGCGCGAACGTAGACTTCAAGGAATTCGCCAATCTCGCGCCTGCTGGCATCGCGCTGCGCGCGGTAGGGCGAGATAAAAGAGGAAAGGACGACGACATCATTTCGCGTCAGGAGCTTGGCAACGAATGTGACACGCTCGATGTTCTTGTCCCGGTCTTCCTTGGAGAATCCGAGGTCGCGAGTGAGACTCTGGCGTACGACGTCGCCGTCCAGCCGTTCGGCATGTACGCCGCGTTCGTGAAGCATCGCTTCGACACGCTTGGCGATTGTCGTTTTTCCGGAGCCCGATAGTCCGGTGAACCAAAGGGTCACGCCTTTTGTCATTTAGTGTCCTGAACCTGAGTCATGGTTTGAAACCGTCGCTCGTTGCATGCGATACATCCGATGTGCCGGCAATACCGGAATACTGGATTGCTGAACTGCGGCGCCGAAGGCCGAAAAAACCCCTCGCGGTGGTGGGTCGGGCAATTTCTACGCCTCGTCGGAGAGCGGCGCCCGCTGTCCAGGGCCGAAATACGATCCTTATATGTGGGCGAGGGTACAGCAAAAGTTGCCGGACGTACTAACATTAAACCATATTGTGGCGATAACGCCACAAAGAGGGCGCTACAGGGCCGTACGTGGCGCCCTCTTCGGCGCGTTCCCAGAGATGCGCATCAATATGTCCTGACAAGACTTAGAATGCACGCAACGGCCGCGTTGTTACGGCCTCGTCCTTGATTAGAGAAAGCTGCATCTGCCGCGATCAGGTTTTTCCAAACAGTCTATATTTTCAGCAGTTGAAGCGGAGGCGTCTCGAAGAAATATGTATATCGGCCCCGATACTCTCATGCCGGTGGCATCGGCCCTGGCAGCCATAGCTGGCGTGCTGTTAATGTTCTGGCGGCGCACGGTAGGGATGCTTCGGCTGGGAGCTCAGCTTCTCGGACAAAGGATCTCCAAACTGCGCGGCAAGCAGGTGTAAGCCGACGTCAGGCTCATCTGGCCAAACAGAGTGCGCAGGCGATCGGACTTGCCGCTCTGACATTTCCACTGAACGATTACTTCCCCCCTCTCAGCCTCAGGAGTTCCAAGGATGTACATAGGACCCGATACCCTAATGCCCGTCGCCTCGGCTTTCGCCGCGATTGCGGGAGTTGCATTGATGTTCGGGCGGCGAACTGTCGCTGCGCTCCGCACGACAGTGCAAGTTCTCGCGCAACGCTTCAGCAAGCGGTAATGGAGTGAGCAGAGATGTTGGTTGAGTGCCTGCTCGGCGGCATATCCAGAGATCAGGCCACTCGTCGATACATTAGAAATTCCAGGGTTTTCCCTTGCACGACGCGCTGCAGGCGCGTCCTCGGTTCAGCCCCCATCTCATCACTCTCTGGCTTGTCGCTCAACTGAGTTCCGCTTTCATGGCTGTCGTCAAAAAAGTCATCGTGATTGGACTGGATGGGCTCGAACCGAAAATCGTCGAGCCCATGCTTGCACAAGGGGAGCTTCCTAACCTGGCGCGTTTGCGTGCATCCGGTGGCTATTCCCGATGCCGTACGACCTTTCCTGCGCAGACGCCCGTGGCCTGGTCCACGTTCGCAACCGGAGTGAATCCCGGCGGTCACGGTATTTTCGACTTTATTCGCAGGGATCCGCGCACCTATCTTCCTGATCTGGCACTAAATCGGTACGAGCAAAAAAGCGCCTTCCTGCCACCGAAGGCGGTAAATCTCCGCCGCGGCACGCCCGTGTGGGAGCTGCTTTCCGCGGCAGGCATTCCATCGGTAGTGGTGCGATGTCCGTGCACGTACCCGCCGGACAACGTAAAGGGCCGGCTTCTGTCGGGCATGGGCGTGCCGGATCTCCGCGGCGGCCTGGGCACTGCCACGTTCTACAGCTCGGCGGACGTTGTGAAGCCAGGAGAAAGCGAGAATGTCGTCGCGATCAAGCCGGATTCACGAGGCTCTGTAAAGACCCACCTCATCGGCCCCCGAAATCCCAAGACAAACGCGGACGTTCACCTCGATGTCACGCTCGATTTCGACGTCGCGAAGCGGACGGTCGTTGTCAAATCCGACGGTCAGCCAAGGGCGCTGGAGGTCCACGAAGGAAAGTGGAGCGAATGGCTCAAGGTGAAGTTCAAGACGGGGATGCTGCAGTCCGTGAGCGGAATGCTCCGGTTCATCCTGGTGCGTTCATCGCCAGCCCTCGAGTTGTACGCATCTCCCCTGAATTTCGACCCCGTGACACCGCTGTTCCCAATCTCGTCGCCGTGGGAGTATGGCGCGGAATTGCAGCGCGAGGTCGGAACGTTTTATACCACAGGGATGGTGGAGGACCATACCGGCCTCGCTAACGGACGAATCGACGAGAGCGCGTATCTCGATCAGTGTGAGCAGGTGCTGAGGGAGCGCGAGCGGATGATGCTGTACGAGCTCGGCCGTATGAGCGAGGGGTTTTTCTTCTGTCTATTCGACACGCCGGACAGGCTGCAGCACATGTTCTGGCGCTTTCGTGAACCCGGGCATCCAGCCAATGGCGCCGATGAGAATTCCGCCGAGTTCGTGCGAGTCATAGAGGAGCACTACCGGAAATGCGATGCAATCGTCGGTAAGGTAATCGCGCATGCGGACGCGGATACGCTGCTCATGGTGTTGAGCGATCACGGCTTCAACAGCTTCCAGAGAGGTGTCCACCTCAACACGTGGTTGCACGACAACGGATTTCTCGCCCTCAAGCCGGGCGCAACAACCGGGGAGGACGCCGGCGATTTTTTCAAGCATGTGGATTGGAGTCGCACGAGAGCGTACGCGCTCGGGCTGGGCAGCATGTACCTGAATTTGCGGGGACGCGAAGCGCAGGGAATTGTGGCGCCGGGTGATTCAGCGCAGGTGACAAGGGATATTGCATCGGCCCTCACGGGGCTCAGGGACCCGGTTCGCGGCGTTGAAGCGATTCAAGGCGTGGTCACCAGAGACCAGGTGTATTCCGGCGCGTACGCCGCGGAATCACCCGACATGGTGGTGAACTTCGCGGGCGGATATCGGGTGAGCTGGGCAACGGCGCTGGGGGGGATGCCGCTAGGTCATTTCGAGGACAACGTCAAGCGGTGGGGGGGTGACCATATAATCGATCCTGCCCTGGTGCCCGGCGTGTTGTTCATGAACCGCGCCTTCAGCACGGAACGTGCACCCGGTCTGATCGATATGGCTCCGACTATTCTCGCTGCGCTCGGAGTTCGAAAAGGTGACGCGATGGAAGGCGCCTCGCTTTTGACGTGACCTGCATGCGTGCGACTAGAGGACGTTCGCGCGAATTACGCTGGTTATCAGGCCGAATTGCGGGAATCAAACAGCGAGACACGAGGAGGCCCCGCAACCCATGAAGGCGCCCCATCGAAATGGCTGATCACAGGAGATGGTTCGAAGTATGAAAACATTGGTAATCGGCCTGGACTGCGCGGCACCCGAGCTTCTTTTCACAGATGAGCGCCTCGTAAACTTTCGGCGCTTGATGGAAGGAGGATGTTACGGGGGTTTGGAGAGCATCATCCCGCCAATTACCGTTCCTGCGTGGATGTGCATGTCGACGAGTCAGGATCCGGGTTCCCTTGGAGTATACGGTTTTCGGAACCGTGCCGATCATTCCTACGATGCCCTGTCGACCGTCAATTCCAAGTCTATTCGTGCGGTCGCAATGTGGGATCAGGTGGCGATGGAGGGAAAGCGCTCCGTCATCATCGGCGTACCGCCGTCCTACCCTCCAAGGAAAGTGAACGGGATATCGGTTGGCTGTTTCCTCACGCCGAATACCGCCACCGACATGTACACCCATCCAGCGGGCATCAAGGAAGAGATCGAGCGGCTGGTGGGCGACTATCCAGTCGATGTGAAGGGTTTTCGCACTCCCAACAAGGACTGGCTCAAGGACGAGATCTACGAGATGACGCGGAAGCACTTCGAGGTCATCCGCCACTACCTGCAAAACACCGAGTGGGACTATTTCCAGTTCGTGGAGATCGGACTCGATCGGATGCATCACGGATTCTGGAAGTATTGCGATCCCAGGCACGTTCAGTATGTGCCGGGAAATCCGTACCAGGATGTGATCAGCGAATACTACTTATACCTGGATCATGAGCTGGGAAGGATCTTCGAAGTGCTCGACGAGGATACGGCTATTCTCGTCGTATCCGATCACGGAGCACGGGCACTCGACGGCGGTTTCTGCGTCAATGAGTGGCTGGTTCAACAAGGCTTGCTGGTGCTCAACTCGTATCCCAGGGAAGTGACACCATTTGGCGAGCTCGACGTGAATTGGGAGAAAACGAAGGTCTGGAGCGAGGGCGGCTACTATGCACGCGTCTTCTTCAACGTCAAGGGACGCGAACCGAAAGGCGTGATAGAGCGTGGTGAGTACGAGCGTTTTCGAGACGAGGTCAAGGCGATGTTCGAGCAGACGGCCGACGAACATGGAAAGCTGCTCGGCACGCTCGTCTTCAAGCCGGAAGAGGTATACAAGACGGTGCGAAATGTCGCCCCCGACCTGATCGTTCATTTCGGTGCACTCGCGTGGCGATCGATTGGCGGTGTCGGCTACTCGACGTTGCACATCCAGGAGAACGACACTGGCCCTGATGACTGCAATCACGCGCAGATCGGGGCGTTCATACTGGCGGCTTCCAATAGTCCATTGCAGGGGGAGATAAAGGGTGCGCATCTCCTCGACATCGCACCCACGCTGCTGGAGCTCGGCGGCTATGACGTAGCACCAACGATGCAAGGGCGATCCCTGATCGGCGGGCGCGGGCTTACCGGTCCGCCGGACAGCGGAATGACAGCGGAGGGGGAAGAGATCATTCGTCAGCGGCTGAGCGGGCTGGGGTATATATCGTGATTGAAGGGCAGGCAAGAGCGCGGGACATATGGATCTGCGCGGTGTGGTTTGCTCTCATTGCAGGTCTCGCTGAAGTAGCGCTACTCACCCTCCGGCAGCTGGCGCTCGGGCACGCAATCGGTCTCAGCCGTCATTATTTGTGGATGACACCGCTGGGGGGTTTGATCATCTACGCCATTCCGGCGGCTGTACTCGTTCTGGCCGCACGACGATGGCCGGCATTTGTCACTATTCCGCGTGTCTCCGGTGTTTTCGCATTCCTCGGCGGGCTTGGAGCGCTGCACATGTATCCGCGGCTGCACAGCGCCGCGAGGCTCTTCCTTGCGGCGGGAGTGGCGGTCCAGGTCGCCCGCATGATCGCCGCGCGCCCGATTCAATTCAGACGTCTCGCGACGGCCAGCTCAGTGGCGATGGCAGCGCTGATCGCGGTGATGGGTATCGCAGTTGGAGCATCCGGTTGGTGGAGGGAGAGGCAGGCAGTTGCGGCACTCGCCGCGCCGACGCCCAACGCGCCAAACGTGCTGCTGATCATCCTCGACACCGTGCGAGCGGCAAGTATGAGCCTGTACGGGCATCAGCGCCCCACGACGCCGAATCTCGAGCGCATAGCCAAAAATGGAATTGTGTTCGATAACGCAGTGTCTACGGCGCCGTGGACGCTGTCGTCGCATGCGAGCATGTTCACCGGCAAGTTTGCGCACGAGTTGTCCGCGAACTGGCGAGTACCACTGGACGACTCAACGCGGACGCTTAGCGAGATACTTACCGAGCGAGGCTACCTGACCGCCGGCTTCGCCGCAAACACTTTCTACGCCAGCTACGAGCACGGCCTGGACCGTGGATTCACGCACTACGAGGATTACAGAATTACCCTTGGGCAGGTACTGAACTCTTCGTCGCTGGGCTTTCTGATATTCGATGGGCGGGCGGGGTTCGGCAGCAATATCCTCCGGCGCATGCTGGGAAACTACCAGTATCTCGGCCGCAAGAAAGCGCCGCACGTCAATGCCAACTTTCTCGACTGGCTCTCGGGCAAGGGGAACCGGCCCTACTTTGCGTTCCTCAATTACATGGACGCTCACTGTCCCTACATACCCGACGAGGAGTTCCGGATCGCTTTTGGTGCCACGACGCCACGCGAGGGGTTGTCGCGCGGCTGCTCCGTGGAACGCGATTCGAGCTATGACCTCCGGATATACGACGCGTCGATCGCCTATCTGGATCATCATGTCGGCCTGCTTTTCGAGGAGCTGGAGCGGAGAGGCGAGCTGAGGAACACGCTCGTAATTATCACATCCGATCATGGCGAGCTCCTCGGAGAGCACGGGTTGTTCGAGCATGCGAACAGCCTCTACATGCCGTTGCTCCATGTTCCGCTGGTCATGTCTTTCCCTGGCCGCCTGCCAGCGGGTGGACGCCGAATCGCTGAAGGCGTGACGCTCAGGTCGCTTCCATCTACGGTGCTCGATCTGGTCGGCGCACAGCCTTCCCAGCTTCCCGGGACGTCGCTCGCCAACTTATGGAATGGAACGCCCACAGCTCTGGATCCGCTTGTATCGGGGATCCGCAAGGGAATCAACGAGCCGCAGCATCATCCGATCGCCAAGGGTGACATGATCTCCATCGTCACCGAAGCGATGCACTATATCCGCAACGGAGATGGGCGGGAGGAATTGTACGACCTTCGCGCGGATCCCTACGAGCTAAGTGATCTGGCTCCGCGTGGAGAGAATGCGGCTGCTCTGGAGCGTGCGCGGAATTTCCTGAAGGCCTCGGCGAGCGGGTCGGACCGACCGGCCGCTGGCGCGGGCGCGCATCCGCTGGCTGTATCGGCGACGCCCTGAGAATCGTCACTACCCGAAAGTCGCCACTGAGGCGCAAATAGATGCGCTCAGGGTTCGAGCTCGCCTCATTACTCCAGGCGCGCCAGGGTCATTCGCTTCCTCGCCAATAGTGTCGTCCGTATGAAGAGTGTCGTGGGAATTCCGCAGGCAGCCGCCTGGGTTGCTCTGCTCGTCGGGCTAGGCGAGGCGGCGTTTTTCGGCGTCGCATCGCTCGTTCTACACAGATATACGCATCAGAATCCGCAGTTCATCTGGATGTCGGCCATTTCCATGGCCGCGTTGTTCGTCATTCCCGCGATGATCCTGATCTTTCTGATGCGAAATCGCACTGAAGAGGCGCGGATCCAGGCAGCCATCACGGTGTTTGGATTTCTGGGAGCGTTCGCACTCCTGCTGGCTTTCCCGAAACTGCACATTATGGCGAGTGTAGCCCTTGCCCTCGGAATCGCGGTACAAGCAGGAAGGTCGGCGCGCGCTCACGCAGCAGTTTTCTCACGACTGGTGCGGGTGACAGTGTGGCCGATGGTGGGTGTAGTTTGTGTGCTGGCTATTTCGCTGAATGCCACGCGCGCGATCGCTGAGCGCCGGGAGCATGCGTCCCTGCCTGCGGCGCAGCCGGACGCTCCAAACGTCATCCTCCTCATCCTCGACACGGTGCGAGCCTCGCGGTTGAGTCTCTATGGCAACACGCGCGCGACCACGCCACGAATCGACAGCATCGCCGGGCACGGCGTTCACTTCACACAGGCACTGAGTCCTGCTCCGTGGACGCTGCCATCCCACGCGAGCATGTTCACGGGACGCCTACCTCACGAGATGAGCGCAAGTTGGCGCACGCCGTTCGGTGCTGACCATCCAACCCTGGCGGAGGTGTTGCGCGCCCGGGGATACGCTACCGGCGGCTTCGTGGCGAATTACTTCTACGTGAGCCGGGAGTCGGGGCTGCATCGCGGCTTCACGCACTACGAGGATTTTGCAACCACGCCCGCGGCGATACTCAGCGCTTCAGGTCTCGCACGGCGCCTGGTCGCGTGGACCTGGTTGCGGGAGCGTACGGGATATTTGCGCAATCCAGGAGCGAAGGATGCCCCCCGCGCCAATCGCGATCTTCTGAGATGGCTGTCGAAGCGCGGCGACCGGCCATTCTTCGCGTTTGTGAACTACTTCGACGCGCATGCGGCGTACGATCCGCCGGCACCATTCGATACACGCTTTCGCTCCACCGAGCTGCCGCGCAATCCATTTCTCCTGAATGAGAAGCCGATTTCGACGCAGAACGCTCAGCCAGAGCTGGATGCGTACGACGGTGCGCTGGCGTTTCTGGACGCGCAAATCGGTGACCTGATCGACTCGCTCGATGCGCGAGGCAAGTTGCGAAATACCCTGCTCATACTGACTTCTGATCATGGGGAAGAATTTGGTGAGCACGGATTGCTGGACCATGGCAAGAGCTTGTACATGCCCGTCCTGCATGTGCCTCTGGTGATTGTCTTTCCCGGACGCGTGCCTGCCGGCAACGCCATCCGGGTACCGGTGAGCACTCGCGATGTGCCGGCGACCGTGCTGCAGCTTCTGGGAGAAAAGTCTCGGCAGTCACTTCCCGGCCGATCGCTCGCGCGCTACTGGACCGCGGGAGAGGAAGCGTTCCCGGAAGAGAGAATTACATCCCAGGTAAGGCACAATCCTGGACGTGAGCCCTGGCTTCCCACGAGCGCCGGGGACATGGCCTCTCTACTGAACGCGCGGCATCATTTCATCCGCAACGGAGATGGTCGCGCCGAGCTGTACGACGTCATCGCGGATCCGCTCGAGCAGAGGAATCTCGCGGGCGATGCCGCGTGGCGTGAGTATGTCGCACGTTACGGTGCGTCGCTTGACTCGCTTGTACCGACCAGGAGCGGGCGGTGACAGGGCTGACCAAGCCGGCTCGCGTGCGCTGCCGCTAGGACGCCTCGCAGCACTCAGACGCTGACGGATCCACGCCGCCAGATCACCCAGAGGAGCGCGGCGAGGAGGGCAAAGAAGGGGAGCGCGGATGCGCCGCCCGCCAGGAAAGGCGCATACGCGTCGGCGGTCTTCTCCAGTACGGTCAACCAGGGCAGCTCGAGTCCGCCGTTGAGAATGCGCGCCAACGACTCAGGCACACTCTCCCTTGCCATCGATACGCTCCAGGAGATCGCCAGGGTCGGAATGACGAGCACCGCAAGCAGCCACCGCGGGGAACATAGCAGTACCGGTACGAGCGCGATGAAGAGCAGCGGCACCAGCGGCACCATGTACCGAACACCGGTGTTCCACTGCAGCAACGCAAACTGGTTCGCGCTATTGAAGAGATACACCGCTCCGGATGCGCCAAAGATGAATGCGAGCTCCCGGCGTCCCGGATTCCAGAAGTCACGCTTTACGAACGGCGCCGCGAGGGCGGCGATGAGCATCGGACAGAAGGCGAAAAGCCCGTAGCGCGGATCGAACAGATTTCGAAGCAGGAGCTCCATCGTCGGTGCGGATAGCCCATTCCACCCTCGAACGCTGTACCTGGTAGGTGGCATGTACCGTTGAGCGGGAAACAGTGGATCGCCGAACGCGGCCCACTGATAGCCAAGAAGCATTGCCAGCGGCACTGCCGCTCCGAGCGTGAACCACGCCCCCGAGCGAATCGCCATGATCGGCCCGCCGCGCGCCCAACCCTCCCCGAGCGCCCATATCCCGAAAGCGAGGAGGAGAGGCGCTCCACTGTAGTCGATGAGTACCGCCGTGCCCGCAAGCGCTCCGGCGAAGCCGAGCATCCTGTTCCCATTTCGTTCGGACCCGGCCACGGTTGCTCTTCCGTACGCCTGCAGAAGCACGAATCCAACGAGCACGCAATGCGCTACCAGGACGTTCTGGTTGAGAAAGGCAGAGCGAAAGAACACTGGCGTGCCGAAGGCGTACAGCAGAGCAAGCCAGAGAGCCGCGCGTTCGTCCTTCAGGCGCCCGCGCAGGAAGAAAAACATCACAACCGCGGCGAGTCCGCCCAGCGGAGCCATCAGCCCTGCCTGCATGCTGGCGGCCGCAAGGGCGAGCTTGATGTCGAGCCCGCGCGCACGCGCCTCGTTCATGAACCTGTTCCGATTCGGCCGCGGGTCATTGTAGACCGCCACGGGTTTCGGACGCGCCAACTCGGGCTTTATACGGAGTAGTCCCGCAATGAATGGACGCGCCACCGCGTACGGAACTGCGCCGAGCATCGAAGCGCCCGGGTTGTTGTTGATGTAGGCGCCTCGTCCGGGAATCGCGAAGAGGTCCGGATGCAGCCCGAGATATTCATCCACCCGCACCGACAACCGCTCTCCCAGGGTTATCGCGAGATACGTCTCGCGAACAACGTTGGACGCGAAGTGCGCGACGTACACGACAAAGACGGTGAGAAAAAGCCGTGAGGCGGTACGCGGGTAACGGGGGACCTTAACGAGTGTCGGTGACTTGTCGGCGTCGGGAGTCAGCGCTTCCCGCATTCCGTTCTCCGCATCCCGCCTCCTAGTCTTCCACAACATGGGTCTCGAACACTTTACGGTGCTCTGCCCACTGAGCGTGGTCGAAGCCGTCGGGGCGAAGGCAGTCTGCCGCACGGTACGCCATGTACAGCGCGTGGTGGGTGTTGTCGTGCGCGAAAAGTCCCTGTCGCCCGTAAGTCAGCAGCCGCTGCAAGCCTTCCGTCCATTGGTCCAGGACCTGGAAGTGCTTCTCATACCCTTGCTTGTAAATCGGGTAGGCGTGCCTTAGACGTCGCACGCGAACTGCCACGGGCGGGCGTCGCAGTGGAATACCTGCCCGGGAGAGATCGGCCTCGACCTGCTTGCCGAGCTCCTCATCGCTCATGCGCCAGTATCGGTCTTCCGGCTCGCACGGGAGCTCGGCACATAGTGTCGTGGAGCCAGCAGGCTCATCGGATGCTGAATAGTTCTTCGGCTCCGAGAGTCGTGTGATCGCTATGCCCGAGCTGGGGAAATAATGAGCGTCGTACTCCGTGAACTGATTCACATCGAGCTGAAGGTATATCAGAAGCATGGCGCGATACTCTATTTGCGACGCCGCCTTCAGCACGGGCGATGGCGCCGCGGGAACCATCATTCGAGCCAAAAGGCTGATGGGAACCGTCGACCACACATAGTCGGCATCGAGGGTGCGCCGCTCACCATCTTTCTCGATACCAACGGTCCATCCCCCGTCGCCATTAGCCGAAGCACGAGTGAGGGACTTGACCGTCCACCCGAGCATCAATTCCGCGCCCGACCCGCGTGCTGCGCTGGCGTAAGCTTCGCTGATCTGACCAAACCCCTTACGCGGATAGAAAAATCGGCCCGACCCTGGAGGCTTGAGTCCCGGTAGTGCCGTCACCACCTTCTTCACCAGCTTTGAGAACGAACCCGCCGAGACGCGACGGCGAGCCTGGATTGCCGAGAGCTCGTTCGCCGCACGCCCCCAGATTTTCGCAGCGTAGGGGAAGTAGAAGTCGCGGCAGATGGTGGGTCCGAGATTCGCCATCAGCACGGATGCAAAGCTGTCGCCTTCCTCGCGTTTTTTCAGCACCTTCGCCGTCATGTCGCGCAGGGTGCCGAGCGCAAAGCCCTTGTCCAGACGTAGAAGCAGGTCGCCAGGCTTCAGCGGAAAGTGTATGAGCTTTCCGCGAAGGTGTATGCGCCCGTGTCGCGGCCGATCGAGAAGATCGCCGCCAAGCAGCCGGCGAATGTCGGCGAGGATCTCGGCATTGCAGGCCGGATGCAGGCGATGGCTACCGTAGTCGAGATACTGGCCGCCGGCCTCGAAGCTTCCCGAGTTTCCACCCACGGCCAGACTTTGCTCGACAACCGTAACGCTAGCTCGGCCTTCCAGACGCAACCGGTAAGCCGCGCCGAGCCCGGCGGGCCCGGCGCCAAGAATGACGACGCGCGGCTCAGACACGCCGCCTGACCGGCTGCGAGGGAGCGTAGACTTCCGGCATGCGGCTCTGACCCGAAGTGCGTTCGGTTCGGCGGCTCATCACCCACCAGACCAGGCCGCCGAAGAGTCCGCCAGCCATGTTGATGGTCTGCCAGAGCAGACCCGCGACCGCACCCACTGACAGCGCGACACCGAATGGCGCAAGCAGTCCCGCGAGAGCCGCGTCCCGAACCGCAATACCTCCGAGGCTTATCGGCATCAGTCCGGCAACCTTGGCCAGCGGCCACACGACAAACCAGACAGCGAGCGGAACCTCGACGCCAATTTCACGGCCCATCCAGGCGTTCAACACGACAAAGAGACTCTGTATCACCAGTGACAGAGTAAGCGCGAGCGCCGCGCTTCCCGGGCTGCCGGCCAGCCTGCGTAGCGACACGAGGCTCCGGGCGATTGGACGGCGAACTCGCTTCGGCCACCGAGCCAATGGCCGACGGAGCAGCAGCGGAAGAAAAATCGCGGCGGCGAGCAAGCCAGCGATGAGCAGGATCGTCAGCACCTGGGAACCCCATCCCGGCAGCGCGCCACGCAAAGCGACAGCCCCGCCGGCGATGAGCATTCCCATTGTGGCGATGTCGAGAACCCGGTCTGCGATTCCACCAAAGATCGCCGCTTCCGGGCGCCCAGTCGCCCGACCCACGATCGTACCCCGCAGAACGTCGCCGCCGACAATACTTGGCAGGTACAGATTGGCGAACAACCCCGCGAAGTATGCGCGTGTTGCATCCGTGACGCCGAGCTTCGCATTGGACGCATTGACGAGCGCGCGCCACTTGATGACGCCAATCTGATGCCCGATTACAAAGAGGGCGAAAACCGTGAGCCAGACGCTGGGCGAAAGGCGCGCAGCAGCATCACGGACCTCCGTCCACGGAAGCACTATGAAAAGGAGGGCAAGGAGGCCCCCGCTTACCGCCAACTTCAGGAGAAACTTTCGCCGTCTACGCTCAGGTTCGTCTCGCAGCGAAGCGCTCATGATCTGCGGTGCATCGCGATTCGAGAGTTCTGATCGGCCAGCAACCCCACCGCCCAGATTATCAGCGCGCCGAGCAGTGCCAGTACCGCGCTCTCGGACAGGTTGTCCCTGTAGATGTCGTAGATGAACTTTACAATACCGGCGAGCGCCAGATATCCTCCGAGCGGAATGAAGACCTTGAGAGGATTGAAGAACACGATTGTCCGCAGTATCAGGATCGTGAAGTCGTAGGCGTGCCTTGGGCGAATCTTGGACTCGCCAAGCCGCGCGAGATAGTCGATGGGCACGTACTCCACGGGGTGATCGTTGGTGACAGACGCCAGCGTTATTGTGGTGGTGAAAGAAAAGCCGGAAGGAAGAATGTGGACGTACCGCTCGATCAGGTCCTTCCGCATGAGCCGGAGCCCGGAGTTGATGTCGGGGAGTGATTGTCCGGCTAGATAGCTCGCGAGCCAGCGGAGGAAAGCCTTGGCCGGCCGCCGAATCAGGGGAATTTCGACGGTTTCACCTGTGCGCGCGCCAACCACCATCGAATTGCGGCTGCTGAGAGCGAGCAGCTTTGGTATGGACTCCACGGGATAAGTCCCGTCCGCGTCTGTTATGAGAATCCAGTCGTAGCGCGCGGCTCTGATTCCCTGCTTGAGCGCCGCACCATATCCGCGATTCTTCCGGTGCCGCAACACGCGGACTCCGCCTACGTCAACAGCGCGCTCTGCAGTCCCGTCAGCCGATCCATCGTCCACCACGATGATCTCGAACTCCCAGCCGGATTCTTCCATGACCCGGCGTACCGCGACGATTTGCTCGGCCACGTGCGCGGCTTCGTTGAACGCTGGAATAACCACCGATACCGCTTCGTCGAGCACACGGTCGTTCACTTCGACAATGTCTTCGATCGTTCCAATCTGCTCAATCTGCGTTCCCATCATTCGACACCATTTCCCGGTAAATTCCTTTGCACAGCCCGGCCTAGCAGACTGCTAACGCCGAGCTTCCGACCATGGCTCTCTAAGACTTTAACGACTATTGCGCCATCGCCAACCCTAACCGGAAATCGGGGAGCCAGCGCGTGATTGTCTGCCATACGCTTACGCTCTCCGGCCCCAAAGGGATAATCGAGTCGGGAATGCGCAAGACGCAGGTCTTCCGACGCGTTCCTTCGATAAATCGGCTTGGACCGTGGCGCGGACGAAGGTCGAGGTCGTTAGGTGTGAGTGCGTCACCGGCATGGCCAAGGGCAAGCACGGTGCCGATAATGGGTCTGAATTGCGGCATGCCGTAAGATATTGTCAGAATGCTGGATAACCCAAAAGTGACGCGCAATTCAAGCTAGTTGCTGGAAAACTCGATGATGCGAAACCTGTGGCGTCTGCTCGACACAGAGGTCGCAGAAGTTGTTGTATACAGGGCACACAACTGTCCAAAGCTCCCTAACAGCGTGCGGGACGATTCGTGCATAGTCCCGGGCTATGTCGTTAAACAATGTTAGCGCGTTATCTGTCATAGCCGCAGGAGAAGAACTCTTTGCGAGAATTTATGACTCAGCGGCAATCACGGTGTACGAGAAAGCTGTGAGCCGCCCGAGCTCCGGAGCAGCCCAGTGACGGCACTTGCGATAGAGCGGCAGGACAAGTCACTGACTGAACGACGCATGCTTCACGGCCTGGCACCCTCCCTGGGATGGTTGGGGCTCGCTATCGTCGGCGAGATCGCTCGTTTGCAGCTAATAGACGCCGGACCGCTGGTATCCTATCAGCACTATAAGAAGGTGGGCGAACTGTTCAGTGAAGCTCCAGTCGCGACGATCATCGTCGCGCTTCAGGGGCTGCTCGCGATCGTGGGCATCGCTCGACTCTGGCCGCGAATACGCGATTGGATGGGAACGGCGTACCCTGGGTGGCGCGCCGTTGCGGCGCTAGCGCTCTTCGCTGTGTTCGCTGCAACGCTGTCCAAGAGCCCGGTGGTTTTCGCCGTCGAGCTGGTAATGGCGGCGATCATCCAGGTAATTGCTCTGGCGACCATTGTTCTGGCAGCGGCCGCTTTGCCCGCAGGTGCGGTCGCGACGATTACCGAGCGCGTCCGTCGGCTGCTCCCGGAGGAGGAGGGAAACCCGCGAGGCGGCGTCGACCGCTTCGCGCTCGTGGTCGCCGCGTGGGTCACGATTGCCTGCGCGCTGTTGGCAGTTCTGTCGTACCAGCGTCATCCGCACGTTCCAGACGAGGTATCGTATATCTACCAGGCCCGATACTTCGCCGAGGGCTTGCTCGCCATGGCACCGCCACCGGTTCAGGCGGCCTTCGATCTGGATCTCATGTCGTATGAGCCTTCGCGGTGGTACTCGCCGGTTCCACCTGGCTGGCCAGCCGTGCTCGCACTGGGCTATCTCGCCGGAATACCCTGGCTCGTGAACCCGATTTTGAACGGCCTGAACGTGCTGCTGGTGTACGTCATAATACGCGATATGTATGGGCGTCGAACGGCACGTTGGGCCGGGATACTGCTCGCGACCTCTCCATGGTTCGTCTTCATGGGGATGAATTTCATGACGCATACGCTTTCGCTGATTTGTACTTTGCTCGCAGCACTCTCGGTCGCCCGCTTGCGGCGGGGTGGAAGTATCAAATGGGCGGTGCTGGGGGGCATCGGAATCGGTATCGTGAGCATTATCCGACCGCTCGAGGGTTTGGCCGTCGCAATGCTGCTGGGACTCTGGGCTCTTCCCGCACGAAGCAAATGGTTTCGGTTTGCTCCAGTGGCAGTTATGGCCGTGGTCAGCATGATCGTCGGCGCGGCGGTGCTGCCCTACAACAAGATGATAACGGGAAGCTCGACCAACTTCCCGATCATGGCGTACAACGACGTGGTACATGGCGAAGGCTCCAACGACATGGGTTTCGGACCCAGGCAGGGAATTGGTTGGCCTGGCCTGGATCCCTTGCCGGGCCATGGACCGGTTGACGTTGTAATCAATGCGGCCCTGAATGGATTTCAGTTGAATGTCGAGCTGCTTGGATGGAGCTTCGGTTCACTGCTGGTGATCGGGCTGCTCCTGTTTTCGCGTCGTATGCGCCGAGAGGATTGGTGGATGGTCGCGGCCACGGCGGTCGTAGCTGGTCTGCACAGCTTCTACTGGTTCAGTGGAGGCCCTGATTTCGGCGCGCGCTACTGGTATCTGATCATAGTACCGTGCATAGCGCTCGCTTCGCGCGGAATTGAGACGTTGGAGGAGATGTTCGCGTCGCCTGGGGTCCCACACCCAGCGATTTCGAATAGGGCACCGCACGCCGGCTCCCGGGATTATCGTGTCACCCTCAGCGCACTCGCGCTTTGCGCGATTTCCGTCGTTGTCTTCATGCCTTGGCGGGCGGTCGACAAGTATTACCACTACCGGCGCATGGAACCCGGAGTAGAGCGCCTTGCGGGCGAAAACTCCTTCGGACGAAGTCTCGTGCTGGTGCGTGGAAGACGACACCCTGATTACATGTCGGCTGGCGTGTACAATCCGATGGATCTTCAGGCGGCGCGGCCCGTGTATGTGTGGGACCGGAGCGATTCAGTACGGGTTGCGGCACTCGAGGCGTATCCGGATCGCCCTGTCTGGATCGTCAACGGGCCGACTGTAAGCGGCGACGGATTCAAGATCGCAGCGGGTCCCCTGTCGGCTGTGGACGCAATTGCATGGAAGGCCGATACCACGGAGAAGGCGAGTGGGGGAGCAAAGTAACCTGACTCGCTCGTACCGTGGCGTCACGGCGGTTGTTTTCGGAGCGTCGGGCTTTATCGGCAGGTGGGTTGCACGCGCTCTAGTGGATTGCGGCGCAAGAGTGGTGTTGGTGGTGCGTGGAGATCTGTCGCTGTCAGATCTGGGCTTTGGTGACGAAGCCCAAGGCTCGGTCATCAAGGCTGACTTGTCGCGCGAGAACTCAGCCTTCGAGGTTGTCGCGAAGTTACGCCCAGCGATCGTATTCAACCTCGCCGGATACGGCGTCGACCGCGCCGAACGCGAGGAACGCGACGCTTACGCCATAAATGCGGAACTTCCCGTGCGTATCGTTGAAGCCCTGGCTGAACGGCGCGATTCATCGTGGCACGGCCAGCAGCTGGTCCACGCAGGCTCGGCATTGGAATATGGAGAGATTGCGGGCGATCTCTCGGAGAGCTGCGCACCGAATCCAACAACGCTTTACGGCCAATCCAAGCTCGCGGGTACGCTAGCGGTAGAGCGCACATGCGCAGCGCTTGGTGTTCGCGCGGTCACTGCCCGTCTTTTCACAGTGTATGGAGACGGCGAACATGCGCAGCGGCTGTTACCGACTTTGATCGAAGCGTCTGGCAACGACAGGCAAATTCCCTTGAGCGCTGGTGACCAGCTACGCGACTTCACCTATGTCGCTGATGTGGCGGAGGGCATGCTTCGCCTGGGTTTGGCTGGATCTGCCGCGCCCGGTGAAATCGTGAATCTGGCAACGGGGCGATTGACGTCAGTGCGGGGATTCGTCGAGGAAGCAGCACGCATATTCGGGATCGCGCCTGCTCGGCTGGAGTTTGGCGCTCTTCCTACGCGGGCGGAGGAGATGCAGCACGATCCCGTGTCGGTAAAAAAGCTGCGGACGATGCTGGAGTGGGTGCCGTCGACGTCGCTAACTGAGGGGATCGAGGACACCGCTCGACTTTCGGGAACTGTCTAGCCGCCCGCCACGTGCTCGATCGCGGAACCGACGTGGTCGGCGAGCTACCGCATCACGGACAAGCCTCCAAGGCTCGCCTTGTGCGCCCCGCTTCGCGTCAGCCACTCCTGGTACCACTCGGCCGCCTCGAGCAATCCGTCGTCCATCGTGAACGATGGCTGCCATGCCATCATCCGCCGGGCCTTGCTGCAGTCCAGATACTGCTTCGGAATTTCGTGGTTGGCTTCGTTTAATATCCGGGGCTCGAGATGCGTTTTGCCCATGAGCGCCAGGATCCGGCCGACAAGGTCGAGCACCGACACAGGAGTTTCTGTACCGAAGTTGAACGCCTGTCCCACGAATTGCTCTCCGGGTAATCGCTCGGCGAGCTGCAGGTAAGCATCCACGGCGTCTCTCACGTAGAAGTAGTCGCGGATGAACGTACCGTCGCTGCGAATAACAGGCTTCTCATTCAGCAGCGCAGACTTGATGGTGCCGGGTATGAGGCGATTGAAATTCAGATCTCCTCCCCCGAAGAGATTTCCGCATCGCGTGACGGCAACCGGCAGCCGGTAGGTGTGGAAATACGAGAAGGAGATGAGATCGGTGCAGCTCTTCGACACGTCGTACGGAAAGCGTCCCTGAAGCGGTGCGTCTTCAGTATACGGAAGAATGTCGTGCGATCCATATGCCTTGTCGCTCGAAGCGACAATTACGCGCTGTATGAGTTTGCCGCATGCCTTGCACGCCTCGAGCAAATTCCACGTGCCGCGGATGTTCGACTCGAAGGTGGAAAGCGCGGAGCGTGCGGCGGTGCCGACGATCGTCTGCGCACCGAGGTGGAAAACGGTGTCGATCTCGTATTCATTGAGCGCGCGAAGCAAGCACGCGTAGTCTTCGAGCTCTCCGCGAACCATCCGCACGCGTGCGAGCGAGGCCGGTTCCATGAGCCGGCTATCCGGAACCCAATCGCGCACGAGGCAGGTTACGCGCGCGCCGCGGCGCACCAATTCCTCGGTTAACCACGAGCCAAGCAAACCGGATGCGCCCGTGACAAATACGTTTCGCCCTTCCCAAAATGAATTCATTTCCATGTTTTCCAGGGCGCCTTTCCGGTTGCCCAGAGCGACTCCAGCAGGTCCTTCTCCCTGATCGTGTCCATGGGTTGCCAGAAGCCTTCGTGCCGGAACGCCATTAATTCGCCCTCTGCCGCGAGTCGCTCCAGCGGATCGCGCTCGAGGCTGGTGTCGTCGTCAGCAAGATAGTCGAACACACGTGGCTCGAAGACAAAGAACCCGCCGTTGATCCACCCTTCGCCAGTCTGCGGCTTCTCCGCGAAATCACACACCGAGTCCTTGTCGAGCAGAAGCCCACCGAAACGCGCAGGCGGACGTACAGCGGTCACGGTCGCGAGCTTGCCATGTTTCCGGTGGAACTCCATCAGGGCGCGAACGTCAATACTTCCCAATCCGTCGCCGTAAGTCGCCATGAAAGTCTCGTCACCGATCCATTTTCTCAGACGACGGATGCGACCGCCGGTCATGGTGTCGAGACCGGTATCCACGAGCCCGATCTTCCAATCGATCGGACTACCGTTGAGCACGGTGAGCGCTCCATCGCGCAAATCAATGATGAAATCAGTGCTGTGTACGAAAACATTGCGGAAGTATTCCTTGATGAGCTCACCCTTGTAGCCGCAGGCTACAAGGAACTCGTTGAACCCGTGCGCAGCGTAGATGCTCATGATATGCCAGATCATGGGCTTGCCGCCGATCTCGACCATTGGTTTGGGGCGGGTTCCCGTTTCCTCCGCGAGCCGCGTCCCGCGGCCCCCGGCGAGGATGATGACCTTTGTCAAACAATCCTCGGCGTCGGGATCGGGATTATGAAGCGCCCCCCGCGGCTGGCGTACTCCTGCTGCTGCCGCATGATCTCGTCGGCAAAATTCCACGCGAGGATCATCACGTAGTCGGGCTGATCGTCCAGAAGCGTCCCGGTTGGCCGCACCGGCAGGTGCATTCCCGGTGTGTACTTTCCGATCTTGAGCGAGCTCTTGTCCACAGTGTAGGGAAGAACGTTGACGCCGATGTCGCAGTAGTTCAGAAGCGTGTTTCCCTTGGCCGGTGCACCGTAACCAGCAATGCTGTTACCGCTTCGAGCGATCGAAGTGAGAAGATCGAGAATGTCACGGCGATTGGACTCCACGTCAGCGGCGAATCGCTCGAAGCGAGCGAAGCTGGTAAGGCCCAGATCCCGCTCCTCCCCGATCATTGCTACGACAGCGGGCGCATGATCGCCGTAATGCTCCCGGCGGCCGGCGTACATCCTGATGGAGCCACCGTGGACGGGTACTCGGTCGGCGCGGATGAGGCAGAGATCGGCGCTTTCGCAGAGCGCAAGCAACGCCGCAACGGAGAAATAGCATAGGTGCTCGTGGTACACCGTGTCGTACTCGAGCTTTTCTATCATCTCGCGCAGATAGGGGACCTCTATGATGACGAGGCCATCGTCATCGAGCAGGTCGCGGCACCCGCGCAGAAAGCCACGCGAGTCATCGACGTGAGCGAAGACGTTGTTGCCTATGACCGCCTTGGCGCTGCCAAAAGATGCGCGAATGTCGGGCGCCACGTCGGTGCCAAAAAAGCGGTTGACCGTCTCGATCCCGCGCGCGCTGGCAATCTCCGCAATGTTCGTTGCGGGCTCGATGCCCAGAGTGCGCACGCCGTGATCCTGGAAGCAGCTCAGAAGGCTTCCATCGTTGCTTGCGATCTCAACGACGAGATCTTCCTGTGTCAGCCCGAGAAGCTCGACGACGGTTTGCGCGTACTTGGCGTTGTGCGCGGCTATCGTGTCCGATGTGCCGGTCAGATATATGTAGTCGCGGAAAAGCGCCTCTGGATCAATGACGTCCAGGAGCTGGACGAGAGAACATCCCTCACAGAAGTAGACGTCGAGTGGGTAACGCTCTTCAGCGCCGAACTCGCCTTCCGACCGAAGAAAGGAATTGGCCAGGGGCTGCGGGCCCAGCTCCAGAAACTTCCGCAGCTTCGTGGACCCGCAGGCGCGACAGTCGGCGCGGAGATGGTGAACCGGTTGGGCGGAGCGATCGGTCAATGTGCTGAAATGCAAGAGAGGCAGGAGCTCGGTGGATTTTGAGAGGACAGTTGAAAACGGCTACGCCAGCGGCTGCACTGGTTACCAGTGCGCGTGCCGTTTGCGCGTTATTGGCCAGCCTGTGGATCATGGAAGCCGAAAGCCATTCAACGATTCACTGGGAGTTCTGAACTGGTTAAAGGCGGTGCGCTGCCCACTTCTCAGATGCGGGGCCCTGAGGCTTGGCGAGAAGCGGAAGATAAGAAGGTTGCGGAAGAAATCCCAGCAAGTACTTGCCCGTACGTGCGAAAGGCCGCCACCACGAATGCGGGCAAAAACATTCAACTCGACGATCCGAATGCCCATGTAATGCGCCTTGATGATTGTCTCGGGATCGAGAAACCACTGCTTGGATGTTACCCGCATTTCCTGCAGCACTTCCCGGGGGAGGATCTTCGGCACTCCGTTCAGGTCGAGTGAATCGAGGTTTGGCCAGAGCATCCAGGCAAAGGCGTTGTAGCCGACGGAGACGATTTTTCGCACCAGTCCGTCCATCCGAAAGCGCCGGCGAACCTTGGCGAGAGCTTTGCCGTCCGTGTTCGCGATCGCCTCGTACAGGCGCACCACATCCTCCGCGTCGACTTGCCCGTCCGCGGGTATCCAGCCGATCCAGCGCGCGGTACACAGGGGAAATCCACTCGTGACGCCGTAACCGTATCCCTGATTCACGTCGATCCGATGCGGGATGACAGCCGGCATCTCCGCCGCCAGCTCCTTGATGATCTGCCCCGTCCGATCGCGCGAGCCGTTGTCCACTACTACCAGCTGGAGCCGGTAACCGGCGTTTTCGAAAGCGTGCACGAGTCGACGTACCGTGTACGCCACGATTTCCTCCTCGTTGTACGCCGGCATTACGATCGAGATGTTCGGTTGTTGCGTGAGGTTTTTAGTCACATGAAGCTCCGGTACTTGATGCATGCTACGTGATGCCGATAACGAACGAAAAACACCTGCTAGTAAATCACCCACGCGCAGTAAGCCACCCACAGTATTACGTTCACCATCAACGCCCGATCGGTGAGGAGTGTCCTGGTTGGGCTGCCGCCATCTCGCAGATGCACGAGATACAGGTACCTGAAAACCCCGTAGAGCACGAAGACGGTGCTGTATGTAAGGAGGTCGTCGCCTGCGTTCCTGGCGGTTTCCGAGCTGACCGTGTACAGGATGTAGGAGACTACCGTTACCGAGAGCAGCACACCCGACATTTGATCGAGAAATGCGGGGCTGTAATGCGACAGAACACTTCGATGCTCGGCCGAGCCCGAGCCCATGGTGGACAGCTCATGCCGCCGTTTCGTAAAACCCAGGTAAAGGGCGAGAAGCCCGCCGCACAGCAACAACCATATCGATGGCCGTACGCCGATGGCGGTCGCACCAGCCAACAAACGCAGAATGAAAAACGCGGCAAGGGCAAAAACGTCCAGCAGCACCATTTCCTTGAGGCGAACCGTGTACAGTACGTTCAGCCCCAGATACGTGAGGGCGATCAGCGCGAGCGGCGGAGCGATCAGCCAGGCAAAGACGAGCGCCGCTGCTGCCAGAACCGCTCCCACAGTCCTCGCGTGGCGAGGAGCGATACGTCCGGCTGCGATCGGACGATCACGTTTTGTTGGATGCGCGCGATCGGCGGCCGCGTCCGCGGCGTCGTTCCACAAATAGATGGCGCTGGCCAAAAGGCAGAACATCGTGAAGGCGGCAAACGCGCGCGCGACCTCGGTAAGCCGGGTGGCTTCTCCGGAGAACAGCAGCGGAGCCAGAACGAAGAAGTTCTTGATCCACTGAGGCACGCGGACCAGCTGTATCCAGTCCGCAATGCTGAACGCTGGTTCACCGGTCCCCGTCACAGCTGCTCTACCTTGCATGGCCGGGAAGGGCTTTACCGCTGGATCTGGCTTTTCCGGTGCAGTCACCTGGATCAGCGACATTGGCAGTCTTGAGAGTAGTGCGTAATCGGTGATTGCATGTCGTGGCAGTAATTAGGAGCTGGAACAGAGCGGGTTGTATGACATGCCCCTTCCCGAAGTCCACCGGTTAGCGCACCGTGTACAGCGTCGGGAAAGGCAAGGCCTGTGCCCCGTTGGCGTCTCGCAACGAGCGTCATCCGACGCAAAATACCGGCTTGGTGTTGCGCGGCCGCAACGCGCGTTGTGGTGGAGCCGACTGCTGATTGCCCGACCGTTGCGTCGCAACAGAACCGAGCGCCGCGAATTAGTCCGGACCCGTGATCCTAGCGCGAATTATCACGGATGAATGCAGGTCTGACTTGGCGGAGGACTTAAGCGATGCCTGGAAGACGTAAGGACAATTCAGACGCGTGCGGAATCGCGCAATTTCCGGTTGACGAAGATGAGCCCGAGGTAACGATCACGGTCAGCACGCGCCGGAACGGAGCGAGCCCGATCATCCAAAATGTGAACGGCGCTCGAGGCTTCCCTCGTTCTGCTGGCGATGATTCCGTCCGAATAGTCGTGCGCGATGGGGAAGTCGTGATAACCGTACGGACAAGCTCGACCGACGACGGGATCGCGCGGCCGCTGGTGAGGATCGAACCGGAGATCGGAGAATCGGCGCCAAGTCGCCGGCGCTCACGTGGGCGAGCGCTCCTGCCTGTGCCCTTCGTTGGCTTCACCACCGTGGCTGCAGACAAGATGGGACAGGGGTATGGGAATTTCACTCTTCGCGCCGATCTCGCAGAGTCATACGCAACGGTGCATGCGGAGGTCAAGGCACTTGGCGGCGTTCTCACGTCGAGCGGTGCCCTGCGTTCCCTGAAAGAGCCTGCAACCCCTGGACGGAGCAAGACCAGCCTGCACTACACTGGGCGAGCAATCGATCTATTCATCAACACCGGAATGCAGGGCGCCCTGGATCGGTACATGGTAACTCGAAGCGGTGGCACAGACAGTAATCCCGAATGGAAGCTGTACTGTGTAGCCATTGCGCCGCTCGTCAACGATCCGCTCTACCAGGCAGAGCTGATTGAGGAAGGAGAGCTGGACTGCGCCATCTGGGAGAAGGGTACGGGGTACGCCACGGTGAGGCGCCGTGCGACATATTTCTGCCTTACCGATCTGCTCGCCGCACAAGGCTGGCTTCCCATACCCGCGCGAAAAGACTGGAAAACCAACTATCTCTCGTGTGAGTGGTGGCATTTTCAACACCACACGGGCCTCGTTACAGGTCGGTCGCGCTTCGGTGACGAGCTGTTGCAGGTGTGGTCCGCAGAGCTGGTGCGCGCAAGCGGTCTCATGCTCGACGCGGTATGGGCTGGACGATCCTTTCGCGCACCCGCGCGGGCAGTTGCGGTCCGCTCCCCCAATCTCTCGCTGGAACGCTCGGCGCGCACGACGAAGCGTCGGCCGAAAGAGTCGGCGCGGCCTGCTCAGCAACAAAGAAAACGGCGTCGTGCACGCCCAGGAAAAGCGGCGAACTAGTGCAGTTTGTGCCGGATGAATGGCGCTTTCGTGCATCGCGGAGTTCTGCCGTTCCGCAGTGCCAGTATGTTGTAGTGTTGGATCATGCTCGTGTTGCCATCGTAAACCATGTCATGGCCAGGTAAGGCCGGTACTTGCTCGTGTCATGGCGCGACGACCCTTTAGTGGAAGTCATGTCCTCTTGCGCCGTCTTCACCTGCTCCAGCTTTCAGCTCCCTAAACACTTCGCCTCTCAGATTCACCACGCTCTGCTCCACCTGCAGCGTACCTCGCACCAGCAGCAGCCTGGCTGTAGACAGCATGAGAGCTTGCCGCTCGAAGCGCTTCGGCGTCACGACCACGTTCACCAGTCCCGTTTCATCCTCGAGCGTCAGGAAGACAAAGCCCTTCGCTGTTCCTGGGCGCTGCCGGCAGATGACCAGACCGGCTGTAGCGACATTGCGCTCGCCATCACGCATTTCGAGCACTTCACGTGCGCTCTTGATGCCGTTTGGCGCGAGAACGTCACGAAGATGCTTCATGGGATGACCGTTCAATGAAACGCCGGTCATTCTGTAATCCGCGGCGGTGATCTCCAGCGGAGACATCGCCGGAATCGGCGGCGGTACTTCGAGCCGTACCGGTGCCGGGGCAAGTGGCCCAGCGTCTCCGCGAAACTCCTCGAGCATTCGCCAGATAGCCGCGCGCCGGCGCCGCGCGTCGGGCTCATCGGGAACCATGCTGTCGAACGCACCCGCCTCGGCGAGAAAGCGAAGCGAGCGCCGGTCGAGCTCCGAGCGTGTGACAACGTCTCCAATAGAGCGAAAACGACCGTTCTGCAGCGCACGCTCGAGCTTTTCTCGAGCCTTGGCGCCCAGGCCGCGAACGAGCCGAAGACCGAGACGGACGACGGGAGATTGGGGAGTGGGAATCGGGAATGGGGGATCGGGAATGGGTGGGTGGGGGGGTGGGGATGGGGGGTGGGGTGTGGGAAGCGCGTGGGCAGCCCCCCGCTGCCCGAGGCCCGCGTCGCCCTTCC
>JACMME010000156.1 GCA_014379205.1 Gemmatimonadaceae bacterium | reverse complement strand
TGGCCAAGTATGCCTTCTCCTTGGTCGTTGCGAACTTCGGGATCGCGATCGCGGCAAGAATGCCGATAATCACGACGACGATCAAAAGCTCGACGAGCGTGAAACCCTTCCGTGTGTTGCGTAGCATTTGAAGCTCCTATTGGGGGACAGCGGGTTTGTCGCGGGCATCGTTGCCTGCGCACGACTACATGTAAAGCAGGGGTGAGGCCAAACGCTTGCGGATTCTTAAGTGGAAGCGATTTATGGACTTAGATAGTAACGCGTGGTGGACAACCACTTTTTGAGAGTTGCGGTTCGCAAGAAGCCGCGCGATCTGCAATGGGGAGGCATGGTAAGAAACGTTGCGGTAGGGAGGCGAACCGAACGGTTGCGGGCCGGAGCGTAATGTCGCGCGAACTGCGAACTGCGAACTGCGAACTGAACTACGAACTGCGAAGAAAAACTGGGGCAGCTGCGGCGATTGGCGATCTAGGGCTTTCTTCTGACGCGTGAGGCCGAGATGCACGGGGTTCCCTTGCCGGAGGCTGGGCACTCGGGCCGCGTCAACATCCACTGAAGGCAAGGAACGGGGCAGTGCCGGTGCCAGTCTGAGTAGCAGTGGCCAGTGCCAGTCTCAGTCTCAGGGGTCAGTGATCAGAGGCGCACTAAGCGCGAATAGGAGCTGTCTCGCCTGTCGCCCAAACATCCATCGGATCCGTTAATCCCATAACTTCTTCGCAGTTCGCAGTTCTTCGTTCGTACCGGGATGCGAAAAGGGCCAGGCGAATCGCCTGGCCCTTATCGCTGTCAAACCCGAAGGGGCTTAGCTGCAGAACGGAACTCCATCTTTCTGCGGAGCTACGACTGAGCCACCAACCTGAACGTCGCACTTCTTCGCGCCTGTGAGCGTGTGGTTCGCCACGGCTGACCAACCAGCGGAACCGGCGGTCGAAAGTGTGATCGACGCGATCGAAACGTTCTTGGAAGCCGAGAAGCCGATTGCGGCTGTGTCGGTGGTGTAAGCCTGGTTATCCGAGAAGTAGCCTTCCTGCGCGGTGACGAGGTTGCGAAGGTCGGTCTTCATGGTGGCCAAGTATGCCTTCTCCTTGGTCGTTGCGAACTTCGGGATCGCGATCGCGGCAAGAATGCCGATAATCACGACGACGATCAAAAGCTCGACGAGCGTGAAACCCTTCCGTGTATTGCGTAGCATCGTGGTGTCCTTGTTGTGGTGTGAAGGTGGGCGCCAGCCAGAATGCCGCCGCACGGTGTCCTGTAAAGCACGCCCGATACCAGACCTTCGACTTCAGCGGAACTGGCGGCATTACAACAAGTTGACGAGCACACTACCGCCAGGTAACACGCTCCGGCGAGTTGCGAAATGCAAGGTGACTCGCGATGTGCGTCATTTCCGCCATTAGCTACCGCTTCCAGACACTCCAAAGGGAATCTCTTGAAAGACGGACGAATTTCGGCTCTGCACCCGCCTGCGCCACGGGCGGCTTCAGGAGATACACTGAGCGGCCGGTGTACCGCTTCAGGAGGAGGGTGTCCCGCTCGTGCAGATCGCGAGCGTACACGATCCCCTTTGTGCGCGCCAGCAGGAGAGGAGGAAGCAGCGTAAAGCCGGCGCTGTCCTCCGCGATCCTGCGCGCACAGTGCAACGAATACGTGCTTCCAGGCAGTACGCGCTCGGAATGGTCACTCGACAGCATGGTTGGCACCACCCGCGCTGAATCCCTAAGCAGCGGCCGGAGCACGGCCATGGATGCGTCACCTCTAATGTTCGCGCGCTCCAGCTCCATTACGGCTTCATCGAGCAGGCAGGTGTCGACCTTCCTGTAAAGCAACTCAGTTCGCGGGCGACCAAGACCGAGAGCCCACATACGCGCTACCAATTGTGAGCCCCAACTCTCCCGTACCAGGACTATCGCGTCCCGTACCCCCGCCGCCGCAGCAGCGCTGTCCGCGTTCCAGCGAAGCGGCAGGAGGCCGGTTCTGTACTGATGAGTCCGCACGGGCAGGCTGAACACAGCCGCCATCGCAACCGCCACAAGCATCGAGTAAACCGTGCTTCTATAGAGTAGGCCGTCGCCGTACCGGTCGCGAATCAGAAACGGAAGTCTCGCCGTCCACAGCGCGAGGACCGCTGAAAGAGGGAAAACAAAGCGCGGACCAAGGTAAAAACCATCGTGCCAGTAAGCGAAGTACAATCCAAGCAACAGGCCAGCGCTCGTAAGCAGATATCGGTCAAAGGCGTGCAACTTTCGCGTGAGCGCTAACGCCAGAATCGCAGGAACGAGCGATGGCACCGGGGTCTCGAACAGGTAGTGCTGCAGCCGAAGCATGTAGAGGTTTATCAGCTCGACTCCGCGCGCCGGCGTGTGCGAGTCACCCCACGGCGGTGTGTGAAAACCAAGCTCGTGACCTTTTCCCCACAGTACCTCATAGCCGAAGAGCAGGGCCGATCCGGTGGTTCTGGTGTTCACCCACATTACCACCAGCATCGGAATCGACACCCCTATTGCGGCAGCCAGCGCGTCCGCCCAGCGCGTCCGATCCTTCAATGCCCGGCTCAAGTACCAGATTCCCGCGGGTAGAGCGAATGCGAGTGCATCCACCGGACGGATCGATGCCGCCATCGCAAAGCCAAAGCCGCTCAGGAGAGCTACACGGGGGCGCGGCGACTTTGAGGTGATCACGCACGCGAGAGCGGCCATCGCGATCATGAGCCACATAAGCGTCGTGACGTGGTTCATGTGCGATCCCGACATGTACGCGACGAAAGGAGCGAACGCAAAAAGTGCTGCCGCGCCCGCAATCACGCCGGTCCGAGTCTCAAAGCGCTTCAGGATGAGCGGGAAGACAAGGGCGGACACCGCGCCCGCGATTGGGCCGACCAGCCAGGGCGCGCCGACTAGCTCGCCCAACGCCAGCATGGTGGGTCCGCCGGGCGGGAATTGCGAGTAGACGGTTCCGTGAGTGTCTACCATGTGCAGCATGCTGAAGAACTCGGGGTACACGTCCACCGGCCGCGTGAGGGCGCCCCCCGCGTAGATGCGTGCCTGGAGAAGTTGCGCGAGCTCGTCGATGAGAAGAGGGCGTGCGCTGAATACATACCGCGCGATGACGCAGTAAAGCACCAATGCCATCACAGCGATCACTGCAGCGAAGAGCCCTGGTGATTCGCTCAGCGCACGGCGGACCCTGGCGGGAAGCGCGTCGCGCCAGAGAAGAGGCAGGCTGCGCGAAATAATTGCCAGCACCAATCCGCTTCCCACCAC
>JACMME010000155.1 GCA_014379205.1 Gemmatimonadaceae bacterium | reverse complement strand
TCGACGTTCCATTCCATATTCTTGTCGCGCGGCGAGAAGTAGCGTTCCTTCGCGCGCGTCGGTTCTTCGTCGCGCCGGACGCCTACGATCACGCCGGTGTAATTCTTTTCTTCCAGAAGCTGCAGGAATTGTTTCGGCTCGGTGAGCTCCACCAGCTTCTGGGGAACGTCCGCCTCTTTGCTGAACTGGGCGATCTTGCCGAGCACTGGTAAATACTGGTTGGAAATTTCGAGCGGGGGCGCCACGATCAGGAAGAAAAAGTTGACGGGCTTTCCATCTATCGCCCGGAAGTCCACGCCGACGCTTTTGCGCCCGAATGCGACGCGAAGCTTGTTAACTACCAGCGAACGGCAGTGCGGAATCGCTATTGATCGTCCGATGCCGGTTGAGCCCAGGTTTTCCCGGCGTTTGAGCATTTTGTACAGCATTACTTCGGCTTTTTCGTCGAGCTTGAGGAGTGAGATCAACTCCTTAAGCACGTCGTCCTTGTTGGTTGAATCGAGCTCCAGCTTGATCGCGTCTTCCGTGAAAAACTCGCGCAGTTCCATTGCGCTCCTTGATAGTCGTAAGTGTTGAAACGATACCGCCGTAGCGCGCTTGATCGCTGTATGGCTGGCGGGTAGCAGCTCCTCGTGCTCGAACCTACAGCTCCGAGCCTGCCGAAAAGTGAATCTTATACATGGTGCAATTGCGCTCTTCAATCGGAAGTTTAACGCAACCGCGGAAACTGTGTCAAATATAGGCGTTGCACGCACTTCGCTGCGTCGGTAGCTTTTAATTCACATGCGATTTCCATTCCCGATAGCACATAAGGTACCGTTGTATCTCGCTCCAATGGCGGGAGTTTCCGAGGCGCCGTTCCGACGCCTCTGCCGCCGTTTTGGCGCCGACGTGGTGGTTACGGAGTTTCTCTCTGCTGAGAGTATTCGTCGCGAAATCCCCGCTACTATTGCGAAACTGCGCTTTACGCCAGACGAGCGTCCCATCGGTGTTCAGATATTCGGAGCCGACCCGCAGGCAATGGGCGACGCAGCCGCATGCGTCACGGACGTATTCGCACCTGAGTTCGTGGACATCAACTTCGGTTGCCCCGTCAAGAAAGTCGTAAAGCGCAACGGCGGCTCGGGTTGCCTGAAGGACATGGGTTTGGTGAAGGATGTCATTCAGGCCGTCGCTCGCAACACGCATCTCCCGGTGACCGTCAAGATCCGGAGCGGCTGGAGCGAAGATCTGCGCGATCCAGTCGAGATCGCGCTGAGATGCCAGGATGCCGGTGCCCGAGTCCTGGCGTTGCATCCGCGAACCCGGGCCCAGATGTACTCTGGCGCCGCCCGTTGGGACGAGATCGCGGCAGTAGTTTCGGCCCTCGAAATCCCCGTGCTTGGCAATGGGGATATCAAGACCGCTGAGGACGCTGTCAGGATGCATAAGCAGACTGGGTGCGCTGGCGTCATGATCGCCCGCGGCTCCTTTGGGCAACCGTGGGTCTTCACACAGACTCGTGCGTTGCTGGACGGCCTGCCGCAGCCCTCCCAGCCTCCCGTGGCGGAGCGGTTCGCGATCGCGATACAGCACGCTCGTATGGCGGATGCGTACGAAAACGATCGTCGCGGTGCCGCGATTGAGTTCCGAAAGCATCTGGGCTGGTACGTCAAAGGGCTACCGGGTTCCGCAGATCTGCGTCGGCGCTTGCACGCCGTCGTGTCGCTTGGCGATGTGGAAGAGATTTTCGGGGATTACCTCGACGGAGTGCAGCGAGGCGATATCCAGAGTGATTCGGACGCTAAACCCACTCCCGCAGCTGCGTGAACGCTGAGCGCGTTCTGGCGCTCTTACGGGAGGTCGCCACTGGAGCAGTAGCACCGCATGCCGCCCTTGGAAAACTGGCGATGCTTCCTACGGAATCGCTCCCGTTCGCGTCGATCGATCACCACAGGGCTCTGAGGCAGGGCTTTCCAGAAGTAATCCTCGCCGCCGGCAAAACCCCAGGACAGATAGTCGCAATCGCCGAACGTATTGCCGAGAATGGGGATGCCGTTCTCGTAACCCGCGCAGATGCTGCATCCCGCGCGGCCATGACAGAGCGTTTCCCGGGGATAGAGATAAACGAGTTGGGTAGAACAGCGTACCTCGCATCCCAGAAGGGAGAGCCAGTGGGAAAGGGAACTGTTCTTATCATCACGGCTGGCACGAGCGACCTTCCCGTGGCTGAAGAGGCCGCCGTTACCGCGCGAGCCCTTGGCAACAAAGTGGAGCGCCTGACGGACGTGGGAGTGGCAGGAATTCACCGTCTCCTGGCTCAAGGGGAGATCCTCGCGGGAGCGGCAGTGATCATTGTGATAGCCGGCATGGAGGGTGCCCTCCCTTCGGTTGTGGGCGGACTTACCCGAGTTCCAGTAATCGCGGTGCCCACGAGCGTCGGGTACGGAGCCAGCTTTGGCGGCATAGCCGCGCTACTCGGTATGCTGAATAGTTGTGCGTCAGGGGTAACGGTAGTGAACATCGACAACGGTTTTGGCGCCGCTTATGCCGCCGCCAGAATCACCCACGCGAATGCGAGTGGCTAGTGTTCATTCAACAGGACCAAGCGATTTGCCCATCGGCTCCAACGTCCAGTTTACGCAATCGCCAACTTGACGTCGTTCGGTATTATTCACTTTAGCTGCCTCACGTAATTGCATATTCAGCGGCCTGTTAGGTGGCCAATCAGAGTGACCATGTCACTTCATTATTTGTGCAGTTTCGTAGATCGAAGCTGACCAGATTAACTGGCCCTGAACCTTCCATAATGTGCTCGGAGCCATTAGATTCAACTCACCGAAACACTTACGGGCCCGAACCAGTCTCGACGGGTGTGGTGGAATCGGCGTAGCGTGCCCAGGTGCTGAGCTCCTGGTAAAACACTCGGCAAATTTTCAATCGCCAACAACAACTTGGCTCTAGCCGCGTAACTTCGGTTACACCGGCAGTGCTCATGAGGCAGCCCGTCCGGGGCGGCGCATGAGTATCGAAAATCCGGGCTGGCTCCGCGGCGCGTTTCCGGTCGTTGGAGTGAGACGTTAGGAAACTTGTTCAGACGTGGGAGGCCTGCCGGCCAGCGTCTGGAGACCTTAATCGGTAGGCTACGCACGTAGGCGCGTCGGTAGATCTATGCTCGGACGCCGGGGCAGTGCCGGCCGGGTCCACTGTAGCCGCGAGGGCTTTTCCGCTGGACGGAAGGGCCCTCGTGGCATTCTGATGGTTTCCCCTCCATGCCGAACTCACTGTGAGCGCGGTTGACCGAGTGCAAGTAATTTTGCGAGCGTGGGCGGACAGGTATTCCGTCGGAACCGGTCTGTTAGACTGACGAGGCGGATAGTATCCCGATGGCCTCTTCGGACATCATTGCCTTACCATTCCACCCATCAGCCGGACAGCACGGTTCCTGCACTCCCGCCGTATTACGGAATCGGCATACAACAACCTTTTCGATCCAGACGTGATAAAGCCTCACTCGGTCATCTTCGATCTCGACGGTACCCTCGTCGATACCAACGGCGCCCACATCGATGCGTGGCGTAGTGCGTTCGCTCAGCTTGGGTACGAAATAACCCGAGAACGCATCATTCCTGAAGTTGGCAAGGGCGGTGACAAGCTCGTGCCATCCATCATTGGCGAGGAAGGCGAGAAGCGAGACGGTGACGCGCTTCGCGAAGCTCATGGTAAGGCCTTTCTCCAAACGGCCGAGACCGCGACGTTCGCGATCTTTCCTGGATCGGCCGAACTGCTTGATGAGCTTCGGTGCCGTGAAATTTCCATAGGAATCGCTACGTCCAGCGACACGAAGCACGTTGACGCGACAATGAAGAGCGCCGGCACCGATCTCCGCAAAAAAGTCGATGAAACCACCTCGGCTGACGACGCCGATGCCTCAAAGCCCGATCCCGACATCGTACTGGCGGCGGTCGAGAAGCTCAAGAGCACCCCCGGCTCATGCGTCATGCTGGGGGACACTTCACACGACGGCGAAGCATGCCGGCGAGCGGGCGTGGCGTTCGTGGGTGTGACGTGCGGCGGTAGTGATGCAGCGACCTTGCGGAGAGCTGGGGCGCGGAGTGTTTGGCGAGATCCGGCGGAGGTTCTCAAGCACCTGGACGAGGCCCTGGGAATATCAGCCTTCGCGGATGAGGATCCCACGGAGCAGCGGTCGGTTCACTAGCTCGGAAAGTTTGCACGATGCCATCCAGGAATCTTGATCTTCACGGCAATGTCCCTGACAAGTCGGGGGTAGCGCTACTCCTCATTGATGTGATCAACGACCTCGAGTTCGACGATGGGCAAGCGCTGCTCGAGCAGGCTCGTCCAATGGCGACTGCGTTGTCTCGATTGAAACGCCAGGCGAAGGCTCAGGGAATCCCGGTAGTGTACGTCAATGACAATTTCGGGAAATGGCAGTCCGACCTGCGAAAGCTGATAGAGCATTGCTTCGAGGATGACGTCCGCGGCCGCGAGATTGTCGAGAAACTTCGGCCGGACGACGACGATTACTTCGTCCTCAAGCCCAAGCACTCGGGTTTTTTCAGTACGACCCTCGATACTCTTCTCGATTACCTCCAGGTGCACACCGTAATTCTCACAGGCGTAGCGACCAACATCTGCGTTCTCTTTACCGCCAATGACGCCTACATGAGAGATCTCAGGCTGGTAGTACCCAGCGATTGCGTCGCCGCGAACGATGCTGACGTGCACACGTACGCCATAGAGCAAATGCGCATGGTTCTCAAGGCCGACATCCGGCCGTCAACCGAGCTCGACCTGTCGCAACTGAGCGAGCATCCTGAATCCCGCAACGCAGAAGGCGATGGCGACTAGCGAGCGAGGCGAGCCGAGGCGCGCACGAATGGCGAACCTGTCCTCGCAGGAACAGAAATCAGTAACGCATGGTGATTTCTGGATTCCCGAGTCGGAACGGGAGGTCTACAAGCGCGCACTTCACGCGCTGAACGGACGCGGCGTTCGCTACGTAGTCGCGGGGGCTTATGCCATCTACGAGCACACCGGAATTTACCGGGAAACCAAGGACCTCGATGTGTTCGTGGAGCCGGAAATCGTTCCCGATGCCATGCGGGCTCTGAAGCAAGCAGGGTTCAAAACGCGCCTCGAGCAGCCGCACTGGCTGGCCAAGGCTCTCGATGGGGAACACTTCGTCGACATTATTTTCGGGATGGGGAGCGGACTTTCCTTCATCGACCGCGACTGGTATCGCTTCAGCCGGCCAGCCATTCTCGCGGCGACGCCTGTGCGCGTGGCTCCCGCGGAAGAATTGCTTTGGCACCGTCTCTTCATCAGCGAGCGGCACCGACACGACATGGCGGATATCGCACACCTGATCCTTTCGTGCGGGGCCGGGCTCGCCTGGGGGCGCCTGCTCGAGCGAGTGGGTGAGAACTGGCCCCTCCTTCTCGCTCAGCTCCATGTCTTCAGCTATGTCTATCCTCAATCGAGAGGCGCAGTGCCTGAGTGGGTCGTCCAGGAGCTGCTTGGTCGCGCCAGCACCGACCTCGCACGCCCAAGAAGCGATGAGCTGGTCACGCGAGGGACTCTCGTCTCGCGTTTCAGCTTCGCGATTGACGTAAACGAGTGGGGATTCAGGGATCTGCGGCAGGAACGCGTGAATGAAGTGGAACAGTCACGCGAGGTGCGCACCATAGTGGATAGCGATGTTTGGGATGAACGGTCTCCCTCTCCTGCGCATGCATCCCAGGCGGACTGAAGACAACGGCAGGGGAGGCGAGCTCGCACGACCCGATTCGGACGGTGATGGCGATCGCCGACTCGGCGGGCCTGACCGCCGACGGATGGATGCGCCGGGCACCACTTCGATTCGAATAGCCGCGGTCGGGGACATCCACTGCGGCGTGGAAGATGCCGGTTTGTACCGCGAAGCCTTCTTGCGCGCCAATGCGGAAGCGGATGTTCTGGTACTCACGGGCGATCTCACGCGCCACGGCCTCTCAGCGGAGATGCGCGTTGTCGTGGGAGAGCTTCACGACGTCAAGATTCCAGTCGTAGCCGTACTGGGCAATCACGATTACGAAGCGGGTGAGCAGGATGAAGGATCAACCATTCTCCGCGGTCGCGGCATCCACGTGCTCCAGGGGGACACCTTTCTGCTCAACGAACACGTCGGATTCGCCGGCGTGAAAGGGTTTATGGGAGGCTTCGGACGCGGCACTCTCACCGCTTTCGGAGAAGCCCAGACGAAGGCGTTTGTAGCAACCGCCCTGGACGAAGTGCGCAAGCTGGAGAGCGCGCTCCGTGAGCTTGCGACGCCGGTGAGAGTCGTGGTCCTGCATTATGCGCCGATTGCAGGTACTGTGATGGGGGAACCTGAAGTCATCTTTCCCTTTCTCGGCACGGACAGGCTCGCCGAGCCGCTCGACCGATTTCAGGCTTCAGTCGTTTTTCATGGGCACGCGCACTCGGGCTCGTTCCGGGGACAGACGGCGGGAGGGGTTCCCGTTTTCAACGTTGCCTTACCCATTCTCCGCCGGGAAAACAGCGGCGACTCCTACTACCTGCATAACGTTCCGATAGAGCGAACGCCCGCGTCAGCGCGGTGAGGCAAGCGCTGCCTGGGCCGCGGCCAATCGCGCGATAGGCACACGGTAGGGCGAGCACGACACGTAGTCGAGGCCCATGTCGTGGCAGAAGCGAATGGAGCGCGGCTCTCCACCGTGTTCGCCGCAGATACCCACCTTGAGCTTGGGGCGCACACGTCTGCCGTCGGTGACGGCCATACGAATGAGCTTTCCCACACCTCGCTCATCGAGCACCTGGAACGGGTCGTGAGGCAGGATGCCTCGTTCGACGTAGGCCGGAAGAAACCTTCCGGCGTCGTCGCGGCTCAGGCCCAGAGTCGTCTGGGTGAGGTCATTGGTACCGAATGAGAAGAACTCCGCTGTCGCCGCGATCTCGTCGGCCGTGAGGGCCGCGCGCGGCAACTCTATCATCGTGCCAATCGTGTAGGAGATTTCCTCGCCCATCACCCCGAGGACCTGCTCACGGACAGCCTCGAGAATGGCGCGCTGGTGATCGAACTCCCTTACGGTGGACACCAGTGGAATCATGATCTCCGGAAGCACGTCTATGCCGCGCCGCTTGGCACGCACCGCGGCCTCGAATATCGCGCGTCCCTGCATTTCCGTGATCTCGGGATACGTTATTCCGAGCCTGCAGCCCCGGTGTCCCAGCATGGGATTGGTTTCACGCAGCCCGTCCACGATGCGGTTGAGCTCCGCGCGCGGCACTCCCAGCGTGCGAGCCAGGAGCTTGTTTTCCTCGCCACCATGCGGCAGAAACTCGTGCAACGGTGGGTCGAGGAGCCGAATCGTGACAGGGAATCCAGCCATGGCTTCGAAAATTCCCTCGAAATCGGCGCGCTGCATCGGCAGGAGCTTGGCAAGAGCGCGCCGGCGCCCGCCCTCGTCTCGAGCGACGATCATCTCGCGCATGGCGGTGATCCTGTCGCCTTCGAAGAACATGTGCTCCGTACGGCACAACCCGATCCCCTCTGCGCCAAAATTCCGGGCTACGCGCGCGTCCTGGGGGGTGTCCGCATTCGCGCGCACCTTGAGCGCCCGCGTCTGATCGGCCCAGCCAAGCAAACGCGCGAAGGATGCGTACGTTCGTGAGTCAGCCGCTCGCATGGAGCCCGAGTACACGCGCACAACTTCACTTGGCATGGTGGGAAGGTCGCCGCTGAAAACCCGGCCGCTCGCTCCATCGAGCGTGACCCAGTCTCCTTCGTTTATGACCAGGCCGTTGACGGTGAAGCGGCGGTGCTCAACATCGACTTCGATGTCCCTGCAGCCAACGATCGCGCACTTGCCCATGCCGCGTGCCACAACCGCGGCGTGGCTCGTCATTCCGCCGCGAGCCGTCAGAACGGCTCTTGCCGCGACGATACCGTGAAAATCCTCAGGAGTGGTCTCGTCGCGCACCAATATTACCGCATCGCCTTCCGCGGCTCGCTGCTCGGCGACGTCGGGATCGAAGACCGCACGTCCGCTTGCGGCTCCAGGACTGGCTGGCAATCCCACCGCGATCGGAGTCGCACGCGCCGAAGGATCGATGATCGGATGCAAGAGCTGATCGAGTTGTTCCGGGGGAACCCGCATGACGGCTTCGCCGTGTTCGATCAGACCTTCAGTCACCATCTCTTCGGCTATGCGTATCGCCGCGGCAGCGGTGCGTTTGCCGTTTCTCGTCTGGAGGAGAAACAGCCTTCCGCGCTCGACCGTGAATTCGATGTCCTGCATGTCGCGGTAATGCCGCTCCAGCCGTTCTTTCGTCTCGATCAGCTCCTCATAGGCGCCCGGTAGCCTCGTCGCCATATCATCGATGTGAAGTGGCGTGCGGATTCCAGCAACCACGTCCTCACCCTGCGCGTTGACCAGAAATTCGCCATAGAAACGCCGCTCGCCCGTCGATGGATCGCGGGTGAATGCGACGCCGGTGCCGGAATCGTCTCCCATGTTGCCGAAGACCATGGCCACGATGTTGACCGCAGTCCCCATGACATCGGGAATTCCGTTCACCTTCCGGTAGTCAATCGCCTTCTTGAGCGTCCAGGACTTCCAGACAGCTTCTATGGCGCCCCACAACTGCACCAGCGGATCCATGGGGAACTCCGCGGACGTCCGACTTCGAACCAGCGACTTGTACTCCTCGACCAGCTTGCGAAGTGCGTCTTCACTGAGCTCGGAGTCGCTTTCAACTCCCGCGGTGAGGCGCTTGGCCTTGAGCAGGTACTCGAAATCGTGGCTGTGCACACCGAGCACTACGTCGCCGTACATCTGTATGAAGCGGCGGTATGAGTCGTACGCGAAACGCGCATTTCCACTCTGTTGCGCAAGGCCCGCGACCGTTGCGTCGTTGAGACCAAGGTTCAGGATGGTCTCCATCATGCCCGGCATCGACACCGGTGCGCCTGAACGAACCGAGACGAGCAGCGGATTGCCGGCATCGCCGAGCTTGCGTCCCGTGGCAGCCTCCAGCCTGCATGTATTGCGCGCAACTTCGTCGCGGAGCACGGACGGATACGACCCGCCACGCAGGTATTCGACGCAGACACCGCATGCGATGGTATATCCCGGCGGTACAGGAACGCCCAGATTCGTCATCTCGGCGAGGTTGGCTCCCTTGCCGCCGAGCATGTCCTTCATGTCACGCTTCCCCTCGGCTTTTCCCTCGCCGAAGAAATACACCAGCTGATTCACAACGCGGTCTGCCTCATTGGACTGGTTCACTCAGCACCCGCATCCAAAACGCAACTTGTTGGGATCGGCGGGAGGTGGAGTCGGATAGTCGCCGGAAAAGCAGGCGTGACAAAAGCCGTCCGGACCTCCTGGAACGGATTCCAGCATGCCATCGATGGACAAATAGCCGAGGGAATCAACACCGATGTGCTTGGCTATCTCATCAACCGACAGATTGGCCGCGATGAGATCTTCGCGCGAGGGCGTGTCGATGCCGTAGTAACACGGCCCCGTTATTGGGGCCGAGCTAACGCGCATGTGCACCTCGCGAGCGCCCGCGGCACGAACCATGGCTACCAGGCCCCGGGTCGTGGTTCCGCGAACGATGGAGTCGTCCACCATGACGACGCTCTTTCCATCGAGAACTTCGTGAACAGCATTGTACTTCACCTTCACTTTGGCGTCGCGGCCGGCCTGAGAAGGCTGGATGAAGGTGCGGCCGACATAGTGATTCCGAATGAGGGCGAGCTCCAGGGGCAGGCCGGACTCTTCCGCGTAGCCCAATGCCGCGGCGTTGGCGGAATCCGGGACCGAAAAGACGAGGTCCGCGTTCGGAGCAGGACAGTCGCGCGCAAGACGACGACCGAGCTCCCGGCGCGCGCGGTCGACGGACCCGCCGAAGATCCGGCTGTCG
>JACMME010000154.1 GCA_014379205.1 Gemmatimonadaceae bacterium | reverse complement strand
CTTTGCGAATTCACCGAGGGCGCGTCGCTTATTCTCGTAGCGCGGCTTGGTCCACGGATCGATGGCGCCATCACGCAGCGCGCGCGACGGGTGCGGGACGATGAGCGCTTCGTCGTACTCCAGCGTCGCGCCGAATCCGTTGCAGCGGCTGCACGCCCCGCGCGGATTGTTGAATGAGAAGAGCTGCGGCGTCGGAGCTGGAGCGATGGTGCCGTCGTCCGGGCACTCGAACCGCTCGGTGAAGCGAAGTCTCGAGGTCGTGAGACCGTCGAGCGGAGAGACGATGGGCTCCGCGAACAGAATCACGCAGTCGCCTTCGCCGTCCCTGAACGCGGTCTGAACGCCATCGCTCAGACGGCCGGCGCTTTCAGCGGATACCGAAAGTCTGTCCACGACGACCAGCAGCTCCTTGGCCCGGGTGATGTTCGCCTTCGGCGACGCGAGATCGTCGAGGTGCACGACGATTCCGTCCATCGCGACACGGAGGAACCCCTGCGCGCGGAGGTTCTCCAGCACGACGTCGTGGGTGACTTTGTTGGAGAGGCGAAGCGGGAAGGTGACGTAGAACCGGGCATCCGGCGGGGCGCTGAGCACCGCATCGCTCACGGACTGCACGGTGTGCGGCTTGATCTCCCGTCCGCACTGCGGGCAGAAGGTGTGGCCGACGCGGGCCCAGAGCAGACGGAGGTAATCGTAGACCTCTGTTGCTGTCCCTACCGTCGAGCGCGAAGTCTTGGTTGGGTTCTGCTGCTCGATCGCGACTGCCGGGGAAAGTCCCTCGACGGAATCGACGTCCGGTTTTTCCATGCGCTCGAGGAATTGCCGCGCGTATGAGGAAAGCGACTCGACGTACCGGCGCTGGCCTTCGGCGTAGATCGTATCGAAGGCGAGCGACGATTTCCCGGAGCCGGACGGGCCAGTGACGACAGTCACCGTGCGCCTGGGAATCTCGACGTCGAAGCCTTTGAGATTGTGCTGGCGGGCGCCTCTCACGACAATGCTCTGCTTCACCCTTGAAATCTATGTTGATGACCGAACAGTTGCCGAATAAGGTTTACGTGTAGCTCCACGGTTGCTCTTCGCGGTTTGAGTCGAGCGTCGATGCGTTGTCCGTTCTTGCGTGCGGGCGGCCCGTCGGCAGGGTTTTGTGCAGGGGTCTGGCTATTTGGTGACGTGCGGGAACGCGGCTGTCGTCTGTTTCCGGCTATGCAGGACTACCGGCAGTTGCGAGTTCACGCGAATGCGCACGCGCTTGCGGTCGCAGTTAGAGCAGCGACGCGCCGCTTCCCGCGAAACGGCTACGCGTCGCTCAAGGGCCAGATGACAACGGCGGCCGAGTCGATTTCGTTCAATATTGTCGAGGGGTGCGGAGCAGACTCGCAGAAGGAATTCGCTCGCTTCCTACTCATTGGGATCAGGTCTGCAAACGAGCTGGAAAATCAGCTAAAGCTGGCGAAAGACTATGGACTACTTACGACTCTCGACTGGGAATCTCTCACCGAGTCGACAGTCGATGTCCGCCGGATGTTGTACGGTCTGAGGACCAAGGTGCGGGAGACATTCTCGTCCGGGACCGCAAGCACGCAAAAACGGACAACGCAAAAACGGTCAACTCAAACCGCAAAAAGCAACTCTGTAGATCGCCCCGCCCTATAACCGGCGTACCAACCGTCCGAACAGCAAGAGCACGATGGCGCCGAGCGTCGCAATCCCAATGGAACGGAGATCGAAATGCCCCGCCGCGACTTCACCAAACCCGAAGTACTGCGTCCCAAGCCAGCCGCCGATGAACGCCCCGACAATCCCCATGACTATCGTGACGATGCACCCCGAGGGATCCCGCCCTGGCACCAGATACTTCGCCAGCGCCCCGGCAACCAGCCCGAGGAGTATCCAGTAAAGCCAGAGCGGCAACCCTCTGCCCTGCGTGAAGCGGGTGGAGCTTTAAGGAACTCGGGTG
>JACMME010000018.1 GCA_014379205.1 Gemmatimonadaceae bacterium | reverse complement strand
TTCCCGATTCCCGATTCCCGATTCCCGATTCCCGATTCCCGATTCCCGATTCCCGATTCCCGATTTCGCTACCTGCTCGCCGTCCGCTCTTTCCCCGCCGTTCCCCAGCGCTCGAACCAGCTTCTCAGATACAGTTGCGTCCGCAGAAAGTTGGATGGCTTTGAGCTGGTGCCGTGCCATTCGTCGTTGAAGCGAATCATCGCTGTCGGCACGCGCAGGATCTTCAGCGCTTGATAGAACTCTTCCGTCTGCGAGATCGGAGTACGAAGGTCATTGACTCCGGTCATCAACATCGTCGGCGTCTTGACGTTGGCGACGTACATGATCGGTGAGTGGGAGAGGTACGCGTCGGGGTCTTCCCATGGATACTTGGCGAAGCGGTGATAGCTCCACTGATTGATGTCGGTTGTTCCGCCCATGCTGAACCAGTTGATCACCGGGCAGTTCGACGACGCCGCGGTAAACCGGTCGGTATGCGTGACGACCCACGCCGTGAGAATTCCTCCACCGCTGCATCCGTAGACGAACAGGTTCCTGGTATCGATATATCCACGATTGATGACGGTGTCGACGCCGGTCATCAGGTCGTTGTAGTCCTTGCCCGGGTAGTTGAATTTGATTGCGTTGCCGAACGCACTCCCGTACCCGGTACTGCCGCGCGGATTCGTGTACAGAACGACGTAGCCCTTGGCGGCGTGTTCCTGCCAACTGTAGTTGAAGGCGACGTTGTACATCGAGTGCGGGCCGCCGTGTATCACCAGCATCATCGGATACTTTCGCTTGGCGTCGAAGTCCGGCGGTTTTACGATCCAGCCCTGGATCCTGAAGCCCTCGAGCGATGGGTACCAGATCTCTTCGACCTCGCCGAGCTTCTTGCCTGAAAGAATGTCGTCATTGACGGCCGTGATTTGACGCGGCTTGGGATTTCCGAGCGTGAAAGTGACGACGTCGTTCGGTTTGTAAGGGCTGCTCGCGATTCCAACGGCCTGACCGTTCCGGTCGATATCAAAAACCGTCAGCATCTGTGCGCCTTTCGTAACCTGGCGTGCGGCGCCGGTGAGCGGAGCGAAGTACAAATTCCGTGATCCTTCATTCTCGGCGCTGAAATACAGCCCACTTCCGTCTCTCGCCCAAATTGGACGAATGGGGTATCTGTCGAGCGTGCCTGCCAGCGTGCGTACACCGGATCCATCGGCATTCATGACGTAAAGCTTGTCATCCACCCACACGTCATCCGTCGAATCATGGCCGGCGTAGGCGATAAAGCGCCCGTCGGGAGAAGGGATCGGCCCAGCATCGGTGCCCTTTCGTTGTGTCAGTTGCTGAATGGCGCCGCTTACGACGTTCACAGCGTAGATCTCGGATTCATCGTATGCGTGCTCGGCGTTCTCTATACGAAGCGCATCGAAGACGATCGTTTTCCCGTCGGGCATCCAGGCCGGCGCACCATGTTCCCAATCGCCGCTCGTAACCTGCCTTGGGGTGCCACCATCCGCGGGTACAACGAAGACATGCCGGTATCCATCATCGATGAATCCCTGCCGATCCATGCGGTATGACATTTTCGTTACGACGCGGGGAGCCTCGGTCCACTTCGCTCCTTTTGGAGCGGATGGCATTTCGATCTTCCATTTGTCCTCTGCCGGAACGAACATGCGAAACGCGATCGACTTGCCGTCGGGGGACCAGGCGATGTCTGACAGCGTTTGCGCGACGCGTGTGATCTGCGTGGCCGCGCCCTCTCCGTCCATCCAGCGCACCCACAGCTGTGTGCCGCTCGGCTTTCCTTCGGCCAGAAAAGCGATTCGGGTGCCATCCGCGGACCACCTGGCGCTCGAACCATTCAACAGAAGCCGGTTCCGACTTCCATCCGAGTTCATGATCCAGAGAGATGATTCCCACTTGTCGTTGGTCTTGTCGATCCAACGCCGAGTGTAGATGACCTGGCGTCCGTCGGGAGACAGCCGCGGCTCCTGAACATCTTCGAAGTCGAGATACTGCTCGAGCGTTACGCGGTCGGTTGGGTGATCAGTTTGCTGCGCTTTGATGGAATGGCTTATCAACGCGCCGCCTAGTAAAAAGGCGACGAAAGGGAAGGTGCGAGAGAACACAGTGCGCTCCGGCGAAAGGGTGCTGTTGTGAACTAACGTCGAAACTGGGTCAACCCGAAAAAAGCTTTGCTGTCATTTGGCGCGCAGCCGGGAAAGCTCAACTTCAGCCCCGATAACCCCAAACGCTGGCCAATATCCGACTTTCGAAACCGACTCGAACATCGAGCGCGCGCGTGCTGTATCTCCCGCAACGAGATGCCGTACCGCTAGTCCGTAGGACGCGGTCGCCAGTTGCAGCTCGTTCGAGCCGAGAGAATCCAGTACCGCCTCTTCCGTTCGTAATCCCTTGGAGACGAGCAGATCCTGGTAATACGCGCCGCTGCCGCTTACCGTCATCCCATCGGTTATCTCCGCAAGCAGCGTCGCCGCATCGTCCTTCTGTCCGGCGCGGATGAGCGAACGATAGTACCACTCCGCCATTCCTATCTTGTCGTCGTCGTTGCTGGCGACAGTTGCACAGCTCTTGAATCCACGACGGAGGGCCGTGTCCGCGGCAAGCGCTCGCTCGTCCTTTGCCTGCGCGAAGCACCGACCGTATTCCCTGGCGGCCGCCTTGAAGTCTCCAGCCATGTAGTGAGCAAGGCCCAGGTGATACGCTATGTCGTAGCTCATGGAGTCGAGCTCGCGACCGCGCTCGAGATCGCGGATGGCATCCTTGAAGCGGCGTAGCGAGATGTAGCGGTGGCCGCGGTGCCGGTACAGCCGGGCGTCCCGAGGGGCGACCTTCAGGCCGCGCGTATACAGGGCAATCGCGTCGTTGTAACGCCAAACAACGGCTCTCGCGGCGCCTGCTGCTATGAGGGTGTCGATATCGCGTGGATGGCGCGCCAGAGCGGAATCCGCTCGAGCCACGGCGCCGCTCGTGTCAGCTTGAGCGTAGAGAGACTGTCCGAACAGCGAGCGCGTTTCGGGTTTTGCTGTTTGAGCGGACGCCGAGTACAGAGGGACGGCCAGCATGCAAGGAAATACGCGCCGCAGAAATTTGCCTGTCACGTGCAACTCCAGCAGAGAGAGATAGAAATTATACGCCCTGGTTCCTGCCGGAGTCAGGTGCAGCGCTTGCCAGCACCAGTTTAAGCCTTCTGCGCAAGTGGCGCGTACCGATCAGCGTAACGGCGGCGTTGCTCCCCGTGCACCGATAACCGGCTGGATCAACCGGGCACCGAGCACCGCGCTGTACCAACCGGGCACCGAAAACCGGGCACCGGGCACCGCACTCGTTACGGGCAGAACCCTAACAAGGGAACGCTTTCCATACCGAGAATCCCGGCATTAGCTTCCTCACGGCAATCCCCTTCCGGCATTTAGTGGCAGTCTGACGCCACGTAGTCATAAACACAGGAATTCCGCTATGCGCGTCCGAACCTGCCTCTTCACGACTCTGCTCCTCAGCCTGCCCGCGTGTGGCCCTCGCGTCGCAAACGAGCCTCCCATGGCAGGTGTCATGGGCCGGTGGACTGGAGTATGCGACGCGGACAATGGCGGAATCACACTCGCACCTGGCTTCTGTGCGTCGGTATTTGCGGACAGTCTTGGTCGTGCCCGTCACGTCGCGGTCGCCCCTAACGGCGATGTCTACATTGCGATAGCGAATCAACAGGGTAGGCAGGGTGGAATCGTCGCGTTGCGCGACACAGGAGATGGGGGCAGGGCGGATGTTACGGCCCGTTTCGGAGACAACGGCGGTACTGGAATCGCGGTGCACCGCGGCTCGTTGTACTTCGCCACGGACGCGGCGGTGCTTCGGTATCCCCTTACGGCCGGTGCGTTGCAACCGTCAGGAGCGCCTGATACGATAGTCACGGGCCTGCCGAGCGACCGCAGCCATCGCGCCAAGGAAATTGCATTTGGTGCCGATGGTGCTCTGTACGTCAACATTGGCTCGCCTACGAATTCCTGTCAGGTAGCTGACCGGCAGTCGGGATCCCCGGGCCAGGATCCATGTCCCGACCTCGAGACGCGAGCCGGCATCTGGCGTTTCGATGCCGCACGCAAAGGGCAGACGCAAGCCAACGGGACGCGCTTCGCAACGGGGCTACGCAACATTGTGGCTCTGGCCTTCGATCCGTCCGGCCAGACGCTGTACGGCGCTCAACACGGCCGCGACCAGCTGCATCAGAACTGGGCGGGCAGCTATACAGCGGAGCAGAGCGCCGAACAGCCATCCGAGGAGTTCTTCCGCATCACTCAGGGTGGTGACTTCGGCTGGCCGTACTGCTACCACGACAATTCACTTGGAATGAAAGTGCTCGCGCCCGAGTATGGAGGCGACGGACGCACTCAGGGACGCTGCGCCGACAAGGGAGCGCCGCTCATGGCGTTCCCCGGACACTGGGCGCCCAACGCTCTACTGTTTTACGCCGGTTCGGCTTTTCCGGCGCACTATCGCGGAGGCGCATTTATCGCCTTCCATGGATCATGGAACCGCGCACCCCTCCCTCAGGCCGGCTATAAGGTGGTCTTTATTCCATTCACGAGCGGTAATCCAACCGGCACATACGAAGTGTTCGCCGACGGCTTCAAAGGTGCCGACTCTATCGCCGCACCAACCGAGGCCCGCTATCGCCCAATGGGACTCGCTCAGGCACCCGACGGCTCGCTGTACATCACCGACACGGAGAAGGGCCGTGTGTGGCGTGTGATAACGCGCCCGTAAAGCGGCCACACTTCACTGATCACCGAGACTGAGACTGAGACTGGCACTCGCCACTGCTACTTAGACTGACACTGACACTGGCACTGACCCGAGATCTGGTGTCTCAGTGATCGCTGTCAGTCCCTTGATCAACCATGCAGCACTTTGTTACTCAATCTTTTCCATCCTTTCCCGGCAGCCACAACCTCGCTTCGCACCCTGGTCCGTCCAGTCTATTTGTCAGAGTCAGCGTCCCGCCGTGAGCTTCCGCGATCTGACGGCTGAGCGCGAGCCCAATTCCCGAACCCTCGGGCTTCGTCGTAAAGAATGGAACGAAGAGATTGGCCGTGTCGCTGAGTCCCGGGCCCTCGTCCCTGACCCACACATCCACTCCAACCCCATTCTGCTTCCATTCAATCGAGGCTTTGCCCCCGGTTTCGAGCGATGCGTCCGCCGCGTTGCGGACGAGGTTGATGAGCAGCTGATCGAGCTGGTCTTCGTCGGCGTTCATCACGAGTGGGGGTCCCTTGATAACCGCTATCTGCATTCGCCTCTCGAGATGCGCCGCGCGGCGCGCCCATGCTTCAACATCCATTGGACGAAAGCGCGGCTTGGGAAGGCGCGCGAGTAGAGCGTACGACGACATGAATCGGCTGAGAGCTTCGGAACGGCCCGCAATGACATCGAGCCCCTGCTCGAGATCTTCATCCCAGTCCGCCGGGCGCGGCTCTCGCGCGAACAGATTCCTCAGACTTCCGGCGATCGACTTGATCGGCGCAAGTGAGTTATTTATCTCGTGGCTGAGCACTCGAATCAATCGCTGCCACGCCTCACGTTCCTCCTCCCTCAGTGCCCGGCTCAAGTCCGATAACACCAGAAGTTGATGCGGCAGCCCGAGCTGGCGAAAAGTCGTGCGGCGAATCTCCCATCTCCCCGCGCCGCCCGGAAACGTTGCTGTCTCGGTGCGCGGGGCGTCACCGCGGAGAAATGCGCCAAGGCCGAGAGCGGCGGACGTCTTTCCGATAAGACGTTCGGCGGGGTGGCCGAGCAAACGTTCGGCGCCACGATTCACCAGCACAAGCCGATGCGCGCTATCGAACGCGAAAACCGCCACATCGATTTCAGCCATGACGGTGCGGAGCAATGCGCTCGCTTCCATCGCGCCGAGTCGCTGGCTGCGCAATGTCTCACCAAGTGTGTTGGCCTCGAGCAGCGCAAGACCAAGTGCATCGTCCTGCCACGCTCCGCGAGCCCGGATTGAGAAATCACCTTCCCGAAGCGCTGCGAGCATGTTCGACAACGTCTGAAAGGGGCGGATGACTCGCTCGCGCAACGCGAGGGCGAAAGAGAACCACCACCCGACGAGAAGGATGCCGAAGGTCCACTGAACCTTTGGAGAGTACTCGCCATTCCAGAGCAGAATCATCGTCGCCAGCGTTCCTGGCACTCCCGCCAGAAGCGCCATGAGAAATATGCGCCGCTCGAAGTCGAGCTTGTGGGTCGAAGGCTGAGCGCGCGGCAGGCGAGCTGAGCTGCGCTCGCGGGATGCCGGACCCGGTGAAGTGGGAGTCGAAAGGAGATAGGGAAGGGCAGGGGCAGGAAGAGGGGGCGGCTGAGAGTTAGGTGCCGCGTGCGACGCATCCAGCCGATCGTTATAAGCCATGAGTCGACAGTCTGCGGTATAGAGCGCTACGGCTTAAACCCAGCGCGCGTGCTGCCTGACTGACATTTCCATCGAAGCGCGTGAGTGCTTTCTGTATAAGAAGGCGCTCCACTTCCTCGAGCGTCATGCTCTCGACGCGCGGCACCGCATCGGCGGTGCCGGTTGCGGCACGCAGTGCGAGATCGATTGCGCGCACGGTGTCCCCCTGGGCCAGGAGCACTGCGCGCTCGATGGCGTGGTCGAGCTCCCGGATATTGCCCGGCCAACTGTGGTCCAGCAGCGCCTGAATGGCCGTGGGATCGAGACCTGAAAGAACCTTGTGATATCGTTGCGAGTGTGCCCGCAGGAAGTGCATTGCAAGCGGCGGAATGTCGTCACGCCGTTGCCGGAGAGGTGGAAGATTGAGCTCTATGGTATTTAGCCGAAAGAGCAGATCCTCACGGAATCGGCCGGCCGCCGCCTCAGTGCCGAGATCGACATTGGTCGCCGAGAGAATACGTACGTCGATGTGGCGAGTCTTGCTCGAACCGACACGCTCGAGATCGCCGGTCTGCAACACACGCAGCAGCTTCGCTTGCCCCGCCATCGAGACATTGGCGATCTCATCGAGAAACAGGGTGCCGCCATGCGCCAGCTCGAAGCGGCCCACGCGGTCCGTCTTTGCATCGGTGAACGCACCTTTCACGTGACCGAACAACTCGCTCTCGAACACCCCCTCGGACAGTCCGCCCATGTTGACCGCGACAAAAGGCTGGTTCGCGCGCGGTGACGCGGCATGCAGCCAGCGGGCGACAAGCTCTTTTCCGGTCCCATGCTCACCTGCGATCAGAACGTTGGCATCCGACGGACCTATGCGCTCCATGAGCCGCAGGAGGGGCTGCATGGCGGAGCTTTCGGCAATGAGAGTTGGAAGGCCGTCCGGACGCGTCAGGCGCGTCTCCCCCTCGAGCCGCTGCGTCTTCCTGATAGCACGTCCCAACTCGATTTGCGTCCGGATGACGGCGAGCATCCGTGCGTTGTCCCACGGTTTCTCGATATAGTCCCACGCGCCGCGTCGCATCGCCTCGACGGCACTATCCACACTTCCCCAGGCAGTCATCACCACCAGAGGAAGCGTAGCGTCAAGGGACAACAGCCTTGAGAGGAGCGCAAACCCTTCCTGGCCGGAAGTGGTGTCGCGCGTGTAATTGAGGTCCATGAGTACCGCGTCGATCTCCTCCGATTCCACGATACTCAGAATGCCGGCCGGAGAACGCGCGGTTTCTACCGTATAGCCTTCGCTCTTGAGCAGCAGCCGGAGTGCCTGAATGACGTCCGGCTGGTCGTCTGCAACGAGAACGCGCGCGCCGTCCTGCGGCTCATGGCTAGTCATATCTGAGGGCTACCAGCGGATCGACACGGGTAGCGCGTCTTGCAGGCGCCCAGCTGGCTACCGCCGCGACTCCAGTGAGCAGCAGGGCAATGCTGACAAATACGACCGGATCAGAAGCTTTGACATTGTACAGCACACCCGCCAGCACCTTTGTTATTGCGAAGGCCCCCACAAGGCCAATGACGACTCCTCCTACCGCGAGCGCGAGCCCTCTCCCGACCACCATCTTGAAGACATCGCCGGCTTGCGCTCCAAGCGCCATGCGGACGCCGATTTCGTGGGTGCGCTGCGCGACGGCGTAAGCCATAACTCCGTACACGCCGACAGCCGCAAGCAACAGCGCAACGATTCCGAACGTCCCGAACATCTTTCCGTACAAGCCATTCTCCCAGAACGACAGCTCCACAAGACGTTCCAGCGTCTGTACCTCAATTAGCGGCAGGGTTGGATCGACGGCGCGGACCTGCGCACGCACAGCACCAATCAGGTTGGTGGGATCTCCATTCGCGCGAATTACGAACGACATCGTGCGATTCGGAACGAGCGCGTAAGGGAGATACAGCTGCGACTCCGGGCTCGAGGTGATCTCTCGCATTCTGATATCCGGCGCCACGCCCACAACGGTGAGCCACGGTCTCGTGGAATCGGTCGACATGCGGAGACGCTTGCCAATAGCCTCCTGGCCCGGCCAGTATCGTGCTGCAAGAGTCCGATTGACGATCACCACCGGCGTGCTATCGCGCATCTCCCGGTCCGTGAATGATCGGCCGACAAGCGGGATCTTCATCGTCTGAAAGTACGTGGACGTCACAGTGCGCTGCGCCGCCGCTGGCACCTCGCCGAGTACGACAGGCTGTCCCTCAACCTGGAACGAGTTGTAGTTGTTGTTGCCGGAGAGGGGGATCGCGCTCACGGCTCCAGCGTTTGTGACGCCGGGGAGAGCTCCCACACGCTCGAGGATCTGCTCGAAGATCGACGCCCTCGTGCTGAAAGCCTCGTACTTGTCGCCGCCCAGGTAGACGCGCATGGTGAGCGCGTTCCTGGAGTCGAACCCCGTGTCCGCCGAGCGCATGCGCAGGAAGCTCTTGACCATCAGAGACGCTCCTATCAACAGCACGAGCGACAGGGCGACCTCGGCTACGACCAGACTGCTGCGCAGGCGGCTGCGGTGCGCGCTCGCGCCGGATCCGCGGCCACCTTCCTTTAGTGAGGACTGAAGGTTAGCCCTCGAGGCCTGGAGCGCGGGTGCGAGACCGAAGATCACGCCTGTGAGCAAGGCGACAGCGAGTGTGAATGCGAGGACTTTCAGGTCGATATCGAACACCATCCAGAATGGAAGTGTGAGCGGAATGTTTGCAATCATGGCTTTCAGCCCAGCGTACGCGACACCGATGCCGAGTATGCCACCCATCAAGCCGATGAGAACGCTTTCGGTGAGAAGCTGGCGGACGATGCGAAATCGACGAGCACCGAGGGCGGTCCGCACCGCCATCTCGCGCTCCCGCGATGACGCGCGCGCGAGCAGAAGATTGGCGACGTTGGCGCAAGCAATCAGAAGCACGAAGCAGACGGCGCCGAACATCACCCAGACTACGAGCCGCACCTCGCCCGGCAACATTTCCTCACGGAGAGACCGCGCCGTCGCACCGGTGCCCGTATTGGTTTCCGGATATAGAGTCTGCAACCGGAGAGCGATGCCGTTCACGTCTTTCTCCGCTCGCTCGATCGTGGTTTCCGCCTTGAGCCGCGCGATAACGTCCATGTAGTGGCTGCCCCGGTGCTCGACGCCTGGATTCAATGCCATCGGCACCCAGATCTGCTCTTCATCGATTGCGAACTTCGGTGGCATCACGCCAATGACCGTGTACGAAACGCCGTTGAGAAGAAGCGTCTTGCCGACAACGGCCTTGTCGCCAGCGAAGCGTCCTTCCCAGAAGCCGTGGCCAAGCAGAACAACGTTCTCCTTGCCAGCCTGCTCCTCCTCGACCGCGAAGTCACGGCCGAGCAGAGGCTTGATGCCGAGGATTCGAAAGATGGCCGGCGATACCACTTCGCCTTCAACACCTTCTGGCTGATCACCTCCGGTAACGGTGAAGAACCTGCTGTAGTGCGCAGCCATCCCGTCGAAGGCAGAGCTCTGCTCGCGTACGTCGTAGAAATCAGGGAAAGACCAATTATTGTCGAATCGCCCTTCTTTTGGATCCGTCTCGTACAGCGCCACCAGCCGCTCGGGTTCCCGGTAGGGCAGCGGACGCAGCATTAGTGCGTTCACGACACTGAACATCGTGGTGTTTACGCCAATCCCCAGCGCTAGGCAGACAACCGCGACCGCGGTGAATGCGGAGTTCTTGGAAAGCGTCCGAATGGCGTAGCGAAGGTCCTGGCGGAGCGTGTCCATGGGAGTGGTGATTGTGGTGAGTCGCCTGGGTCGGCACGATTGCGGATTGCTTCCAACTGCGAACTGCGAAAGAGCAATCACAATTTCCGCAGCCGGTCCTTACGCATCGTCGTGAGTTCTTCGCAGTTCAGGCGGCGTAGTGCGGTTACCGATTGGCGCCCCCGCTTGTCCGCAATCCGCAATCCTCCCACCCATCACGTATCGGATCGGCTAAAGATTCACCATCCACCCATCCTTGAGGTTTATCACACGATCACTGTAGGAAGCGTTGACGTCCGAGTGCGTCACCTGAATGATCGTTGTCCCTGCGTCGTTCAGCTTCTTGAAGAGCTCCATGATCTCGCGTCCCTGCTCGGAGTGAAGATTACCGGTAGGCTCATCGGCGAGAAGCAGCTTGGGACCCGCAACCACTGCGCGCGCAACCGCGACAAGCTGTTGTTGACCGCCAGAGAGTTGCCGTGGGTACAGGTCCTTCTTCCCAACTATGTGGAAACGGTCGAGCGTGTCGGCGACAATCGCTTCACGTTCACTCTTTTTCACATTGCGATACGAAAGCGGTATGTCGAGGTTCTCCGACACCGTGAGATCGTCCAGGAGGTGATACTGCTGAAAGACGAAGCCGATGTACTGTTTGTTGAGCGCTACCCGGTCCTTTGGCGACATCCTGTGAACCTGCTCGCCAAGAAAATGGTACTCGCCCGTCCACGCGCCATCGAGCATGCCGAGAATTGCAAGGAGCGTCGACTTACCGGCGCCGGACGGTCCCATGATGGTGAGAAACTCGCCCTTGGGTACATCGAAGGTTATTCGCCTGAGAACGAATGTCCTGCTGCTGCCTGCGTCGTACGATTTCTCGATGTTACGCAGGGATATCATATTCTGGCCGGCAACCAGGTTTACGGCGCTACTCATATCTCAGAGCTGCGATGGGATCGACGCGGGTCGCCCTGCGGGCGGGAATGTAACTCGCGACGAAAGCGACCATTGCGAGAAGCGCGCCTATGCCCGCATACGTGATGGGATCGCTGGCGCTTATGCCGTACAGAAAACCGGTCGTGAGGCGAGTTACCGCCAGGGACAAGGCGAGACCGATCCCGATTCCGGTTGCGGCGAGCAGCATTCCCTGCCTGACAACCATGCGTCGGACGTCGATCGCGTTCGCTCCGAGAGCCATGCGGATTCCAATCTCGCGCGTGCGGCGTGACACTGCGTAAGCCATGACACCGTACAGTCCAACCGCCGCGAGTCCGAGTCCGAGAAGTCCGAAGACGCCCAGCAATGTTGCGCCGACGCGCTGCGGCAACAGCGAGACCGCCATATGGTCGTTCATCGTTGTTATCTGCACAGGCAGGGCCGAATCCAGCAAGCCGGCTTCGCGTCGAATGGAGCCCAGCAACCGTGCTGGCTCGCTGGTGGTACGAACATGCAGCGTCATTCCCGGATCGTACTGCTGCTCATACGGCACATAGAAATACGCGCGGTTCTCCTCGGAAAGCGAACCGTATTTGCTGTCGCGAGCCACTCCCACAATCTCCATCGTGACTTCGCCATTCGAGAAGGTCTTGCCCAAGGCGTTCGCCCCGGGCCAGAAATGATTGGCGAACGTCTCGTTGACGATGGCGACGGCGGATGTCCCCGGACGATCCTGCTTGTTGAAGCTTCGTCCGCGCGCGATGGGAATTTGCATCATCGGGAAGTAGTCCGGGCCAACAGCATTCCATCCGAATTCCATATCCTCACCGGGCTTTCTCTCACGTCCGGGAATCTGGATGCCCCTGCGGTCATACGAGAGACCCAGCGGAACACTGCGGGCAAGACTCGTCGAGCGAACGCCCGGAAGCGAGCGAACGCGCTCTTCCAGGCTGGAGTAGAACGCACGGCCGCGCGCTTCCGTGTAGCTGAGCAAGCTCAAATCGGAAGTTGCCAGCGCAAGGTTGTCACTGTTGAATCCGGTGTCCATTGTCGTTGCGTTTCGCAGGCTCCGGAGAAAGAGGCCGGCCACGATGAGCAGAACGAACGAGACGGTTACCTGTGTGACGACGAGAACATTCCGTAATCCAAAACGCCGGCCGGCGAGCCCCGCCTTGGCAGGTTCAGCCTTGAGGGCGGGGATGAGATCCGGACGGCTCGCGCGCATCGCGGGTATAAGGCCGAAAACGACGCCGGTAACGACTGCGATGAAGACGACGAACGTCAACACCCGTATGTCTGGCGAAAGATCGATCAGTATCGTGACCGGTACCGGAGGCTTGAAGGCCATCGCGAGATCTGTCGTCCAGGTCGCGATCAGCATGCCTAGCGCTGCGCCAGCACCTGCGAGGAGTGCGCTCTCCGTGAGCAACTGCCGCAATAGCCGTCCACGGCTGGCGCCGAGCGCGACGCGAATGGCAATTTCGCGATGCCGGGCGGAAGCACGGGCAAGCAGAAGGTTCGCGACGTTGGCACAGCAGATGAGAAGCACGAGTCCGACCACGGCCATCAACAACCCCATGCCCGCCAGTGCTGGCGTGCGTAGTTGGGGAAGCAGCCGTGTCTCACTCTCCGGTACTGTGGTGATGATGCGGCCGTTGTCATTCATGTCCGTCCAGCTTTCCGGATAGGCCTCGTGCAGCTGGCGCGCTATTACCGCAAAACGGGATCGAGCCATTGCCGGGGTGGCGCCGGGCACGAGTCGCGCGGTGATGAACCAGCCACGGTCGCCGCGGTTGGTGAACGTTTCGCTGCTGCCGCCGACTTCCCGGTTCATCCTGATCGGCACCCAGACTTCCGTAGCTACACCGCGGAGCAATCCCGAAAAACCGGCCGGCGCCACTCCGACGATTGAGAAAGTCGTTCCGTTCAGCCGAAGAGTCCGGCCGATTACACCTGGATCGCCCGCGTACGCCCGCTGCCACAGGTCGTGACTGATGACGACAACCGCTTTTGCCCCTGGCGTTACATCTTCATCGGGGACGAAGCCTCGTCCCAGAACTGGCGTAGTGCCGAGCATCTGGAAGTAGTTGCCCGTCACTATCTGCCCAAATGCACGCGTGTTTTCGGAGCCAGTACTCAGGCTCATCAGCCGCGCCGTTTGTGCGGACGCATCAGCTATCACATCGCTGGCTTGAGCCTTGAAATCCACGAAATCGGCGTACGATGATGTGCCAAAAGGGGGACCGCTGAAATCGCTGGTGTAAACCGCGATGAGGTGCTCGGGTTGACGAACATGTACAGGCGGACGGAGGATCAGCGCGTTGATCAGCGAGAAGATCGCTGTATTGGCCCCGATGCCCAGTCCCAGCGTGATCACCGCCACCGCGGTGAACCCCGGGTTCTTGATTAGGGTGCGAAAGGCGTACTTCAGGTCCTGAAGCATTGCTGGTAGCCGTTTAGGGTGAGTCGAGTGATGCGTCTCGTTCGTAGCGCGAATTCTGCGGGCCCTGATTGATCGAATTACTCGCTACGCAGCGCGACGACGGGATCCACACGGGCCGCGCGGCGCGCCGGCAGATAGCTCGCAAGCAGGGCGACGCCAGCGAGCATGAGTGGAATCAGGAGAAAGGACGAAGGATCCGTCGCGGAGATTCCGTACAGTGCGCCCGCCAGTAACCTGGACACCGCCAAGGCACCAACCAGACCGATCGCGACTCCCGCTACCGCCAGCACGACTCCCTGTCCCACCACCATTCGGACGACGTCGCCCGTTTGAGCGCCGAGTGCAATTCGAACACCGATCTCGCGCGTCCGCATTGAGACGGCGTACGCGACGACTCCATAGACACCAATCGAGGCGAGCACCAGGGCGATGACAGCGAAGGCGCCGAAGATCTGCCCATACAGACGGTAGGGCCATAGCGTATACCGCCGGACGTCGTCCATCGTGCGGACATCGTAGGTGGGCAGGTTCGGATCAGCCGCGCGAATCTCGCGTCGCACGGCGGAGACCAGGGAGCTCGGGTTCCCCCGCGTCTGGATAATGATCGCCATGGTTCGCCATGCGGATCGCCCGTAAGGAACGTGGACCTGCAGGCGCGATTGCGCGGTCTCTTCCGCGAACTCCTCGTAGTGCAAATCGTTCGCGACTCCAACGACCGTCATCCACGTGGCCGTATCCGTCATGCCGAGATGAACTCGCTTGCCTACAGCGGTCTCGCCGGGCCACATGAGATCGGCCAACGCGCGGTTGACTATGACCACACTCGCACTGCTGTCCGCGGTTTCCTGTTTAGTGAACGGCCGTCCGGCGAGAAGCGGTGTTCCCAGAACGTCGAAGAGACCAGCTGTGGATCCGAAGAACGTGACCATTGTCTCGTCGCCACGCGCGATGGAACGTCCCTCGGCTACGATCGAAGTGCCTGTGCCGCCGTCGTCGGTTGGAATGGCGGTTGTCGCCACCGCGCGAACCACGCCGGGCAGCGCCTGGGTGCGTTCGATTATGCCCTCGAGGAACGCGGAGCGGGCCGGCACGCCATCGTATCGTTCTCCAGCGAGGTACGTTCGCATCGTTAGAAGTCTCGCGGTCTCGAACCCCGCGTTAGCTCGACTCATCGCAAGGAAGCTCTTGACCATGAGACTGGCTCCCACGAGCAGGATGACCGACAGCGCAAGCTGTGACATTACCAGAGCGGAGCGTAGCCGGTGGCTCCGCGCTCCCCCGGAAGCGCCGCGCCCTCCCTCCTTGAGTGATGCGTGCAAATCCGGACGCGACGCGCGAAGCGCGGGCAGGATTCCGAAAAGCAGACCCGTTGCTATTGAAAGAAGGAAAGTGTACAGCAGTCCCACCTTGTCGACTCCGAAGGTGATCCAGTACGGCATCTCCTCCGGAATCGAAGCGACCATGAGGTCAACCCACCAGACGGCGATCAGAATGCCGAGCGCCCCGGCCGCCAGAGCAATGAGCATGCTTTCCGTGAGCAGCTGGCGCACGATTCGGCCCCGGCTCGCACCCAGCGCGACGCGCAAAGCCACCTCGCGCTCGCGAGATGTAGCCCGCGCCAGGAGGAGATTTGCGACATTCGCGCAAGCGATGAGGAGAACGAATCCAACAGCGCCCAGCATGAGGTATAGCATGAGGCGTGTATTCCCCTCGACGACTTCATCCTGCCACAGCTTCGCGTCGAGCTCCCAGCCCACGTTCGTCGGGTACTGCTGGGCGAGGCGACCGGCCAGAGTGGCGAGCTCCGAACGCCCTTGTGCTAGCGTTACTCCTTCCTTCAAGCGGCCGATGCTCCAGATGTAGCGCTCTCCGCGATCCTCGGAGGCATCCAGCGCCATTGGCACCCAGATTTCCTGGGTCTCGGGAAACTTGAAGCGATCCGGCATGATTCCCACGACCGTATATGGCGCGCCATTGAGCTGGATGGCCTGCCCGAGAATGTTGGCTCGGCCACCGAACCGGCGGCGCCAGATTCCATTTCCGAGAATTACCACTCGTTCGGCGCCAGGCATGTCCTCTTCCGGGCGAAAGGCTCGTCCCAGCACTGGCCGAGAGCCAATCAGCTCGAAGAGATTGTGGCTGACAGCCATTCCCTCGATACGTTCAGGCTGATCCCCGCCAGACAGATTGAATGAGCGCCCGTACATTCCCGCGACGGCCTCGAACGATCCGCTGCGCTCGCGTACGTCTGTCATGTCCGCGAAGCTCATGTTGCTCTCGCTAATGCCCTGCTTGAGCTTCGTTGCATGCAGCTGGACGATCCGTTGCGGGTCCAGCAGAGGAAGCGGCCGAAGCAGTATGGCGTTGACTATGCTGAAGATCGCCGTGTTCACCCCGATCCCAAGTGCGAGACACAGGACCGCGGTGAGCGTGAACGCGCGGCTGCGAAGCAGCGTTCTCGAGGCGAGACGGAGATCGTGAAGAAGGGTATTCATTAGACGAGGATTGCGGATTCAGGGACGATTCATCGAGAGCTAAGCCGTTTCCTGCACCACCCTTCCGTCGAATAAATGGATGGATCTGTCAGCGTGCAGCGCGTACCGTGGATCGTGCGTCACCATGCAGATCGTCGCGCCTCCGGCGTGTAGCTCGCGTAGCAGGTTCATCACTGATTCGCCATTCGTGGAGTCCAGGTTACCAGTAGGCTCGTCGGCAAGCAGAATCAGCGGACTGCCAGCCACCGCTCGCGCCACTGCGACGCGCTGCTGCTGACCTCCCGATAGTTGCGCCGGATAGTGTTTCATGCGATGCGACATTCCAACGCGTTCGAGCGCCTCCTGGACGCGCGTCTTGCGCTCGGATCCGTCCATTCCGCGATACGTCAGTGGAAGCTCGACGTTCTCATAGACGGTGAGATCGCCAATGAGGTTGAAGGCCTGGAAGATGAAGCCGATCTGCCGGTTTCTCACGCGGGCGCGATCGCTGGCGGACAACTGCGCGACGGGCTCGCCGTCCAGCAGATAAATGCCGTCGCTCGGTGAATCGAGCAGCCCCAGCAACGAAAGCAGCGTCGTCTTTCCGCACCCGGAAGGTCCCGCGATGGCTACGTATTCGCCCGGCTGAATATCAAGGTGCACATCTGCGAGAGCGTGAGTCTCCACTTCATCAGTCAGAAAGACCTTCTTGATTCCCTCGAGCTTGATGAGAGGTTTGCTGCCGTTAGTTCCGGTCGTGGTGGCCATGGGGGAGATTGAGTTGGAAGGAGGAGGACTGCGGATTGCGAATTACGGAACTAAGGAATTAGAGGCCCGAAGTGTCGCTTTGGTTTCACAATGCGAACTGCGAATTGCGAAGAACCGCAACAGCATTGCCAGCCCAGCGTTTGGACGAGATGAAGTGACTTCGCAGTTCGCAGTTCGCATTTGTCCGCAATCCGCAATCCGCAATCGCCGTCACTTCACTCTCACCTTGCTGTAATTGTCATACGATGACATGTCGGAGATGATGACTTTGTCATTGGCGGCGAGGCCCTGAACTATCTCGATGGTGTTCACAGAGCTGCGCCCGAGTTTCACGTTCACCCTGCTGGCGGTCTCCCCATCCGGGTCGAGCTTGAAGATGCCGACAGTGCTCTCTGCCTGACCGTAGGCAGGACGGCCGACGTATAGAACGTTGTCGAGCCGCTCGATCTCAATGGTGCCATCCACGCTGAGATCGGGACGCGCTCCGCGCGGAAGCTCACCTTCCAGGCTCACTTCGACGGTGACAGTACCGTTCACGGATGCCGGATCGATGCGGAAGACGCGTCCCACGACGATGCCGTTGCGTGTGTCAATTGATGCAGGCTGACCTATGGTGACATCCTTGGCCTGCGTCTCGGGTACGCGCAGCACTGCTTTCAAACGGCCCGGCTCGGCGATCTTGGCGAGAATCGCTCCTGGATTCGCCCACTGGCCGACTTCCCAATTCATCTCCTGCAGGACACCGTCGGAGCCGGCCTTCACCTTCATTGAAGCCACGCGATTCAACTGGAACTGAGAGATTGCACGCAGCCGCTCGACGTTCGCCTGCTGTAGCGAAAGTTGGCGGCCGACGGCGCCCTCCATCACCTTCAGCCGCTGGCGCTCTATTTCCAGGCGCCCCGCGAGCTCCTCCGCTGCCTCCGTAGAACGCTGAATCTCCATCGACGACGCGAGCTTCTTGTCGCCCAGCGACTTCATCAACGAAGCTGTGCGCGCCGATTCCTGATATTGGGTCTTCACAGTGTTGACGGTCGCCTGCTGATTGAGCCGCTGCGTTTCCAGATTCGTTCGCAGGTTCACCAGCTCGGCTTCCGAGCTCGCAAGCTGCCGCTGGGCATCGAGCAACTCGAGCTGCACATCGGGGTTGCTGAGCTCCATCAATGGAGTGTCCTTGGTAACCTTTGCGCCCGCCCGAATCGGGATCTGCTCGACTCGCCCCGCGGTCACTGCGGATACCCACCGGATCTGCTCTGGAACCAGAGTGCCGGGGCCGCGTACCTGACGGACCATCGGACCACGCGCGACGGTGTCAATCCACAGCGTGGAGCGTTCGACGGTGGGAGCCGCCGGCTCGAGAGTGCCGATATAGGCCGTGAGCAGGGCAACCACTGCCACGCCGACGCCGGCATAGATGTACTTGCGCTTATTCTTGACTGGTGCGCGTTTGATGTCCACGGACTGGTCCTGTTTTGTGACAATGAATAATGAACGCGAACCGCTGATTTCGGTTGCGGACCGGTTTTCTCAGAATGCACTAAGGCGAAGACCGTGCCGTAAATGCTCAGCGCATAAGTCAATAGAATACTTCACCTTATGCAGCCGCCACCAGATAGCAGTTCAAGCGGAATGCGCGATCATGGGAAAGGCCGTCCCAGAACCGGACAGCTCCATTACCGTGAAAGTGCTGAGTTTCGAGCTCTTTGATCTCTTGCAGAGTGTAATTCTGGTCGACTCTGCGAATCAACTGGTAAGACTGCATGCGGTGGCATGCGCCATCTTCCCGGCAGCCGAAGCCTTCGTTGTAATCAGTGCTCGGTGCCTAAAGAAATCCTGAACAGTACTGGCCGGTGATCCGACACGTCCGATGCCAGGACGCGTGCCTCGCTGCATCGCATGGATTCCGAGATGAGCAAGTAATCGATTCGTTTGATGGGCTTGCCTTCCGGGTAGCTGAAGCCGTCGCCCGAACCGCATACCGGCCACGCATCGCGCACTCCCCCCGTTTCCATGATCGCGTGGATTGCGCTCACGGGCGTTGAATTGAGATCACCTCCGAGCATCACCCGCGCACCGCTTCGCGTCAGCTTGCGCGCGATTTGCACGAGCGTAGCAGCCTCCTGGCGGCGATAGCTATCCTCCGCTGCCGCGTCGAGGTGTGTATTGAGAACGTCTATTCCATGGCGGCCAACCAGAATTGTTGCGTGAAGCACCCCGCGCGGCTCGTACGATCCTCCGGCCCGCACCTGGCTAGGCGTCAGGGGGAGACGAATCAGGCTGTCCGACACAATCGGAAAGCGGGCGATGACCGCGATGCCATAGCCGCCACCCTGATAATCCAGCGTCCTGCCGAACACGCCGTGAAAGCCAGTGAGACGCCGAATTTCGGCAAGCTGATCCGTGTGGCCGGAGCGCTCTGTTACGCTGTCCACTTCCTGGAGTAGTGCGACGTCGACGGCGCTGTCCAGCACCATCTGAGCGACTCGTCGCAGGTTATCAACTCCAGCGCGGTCCTTTCCAGCGTGGATGTTGTAGACCAGAACGCGCAGGTCGCGTGGAGTTGCTGGTGCCGGCCGTTTAGCGATGCATGCGGATAGAGCAAGTAGGACCGCCGCACCTAGTGGCGTAATGCCGCACGAGGAGAAACAACGCGGCATCCAATCCAGGGGCTTCATGCTGGAACTATGCTTCCAGCCTCCCTGAACGACAACGGGCAGTCCATTCTGGACTGCCCGTCTCCTATCGTAGCGTGAAGTTCGTCTGCGTTAGAGTTTGCAGATCCTGCTACGGATTGCTGCCCACTATGAACGGCGCGACGATCGCCAACACCTTGCCCATGCTGAGCGGTTCGTCAAACGCTTCGGTGATCTCGTCGCGCGGCACGGGTGTAATGCCGGGGACAGAAATGCCAAATTGCCTTACAGCGTCTTCGTCAGCATACACCGCGTCGGCTCCCGGAATGTTGTTGAAAGCCTGTGTGATCCAACCATCCAATCCGCGCAGCCGGCGGACCTCGCTCGCGTGCCGGGCTTCCACCGAGTGAATCTGCAGCGCCGCGCGGAGTATCGCGTCATTGGACATGAGGTTCGCCGCCTGTCCCTTGTACGCACGTACACCCGTATCTTCAAAGGCCTGAGAAACCGCCTTGAATGTTTCGTAGTTCGAGAACACATCAGCATAAGGTCCGGTACCCGAACCGTTGCCGGCCGTGAAGTCGAATGTTGGCTTGGAGACCGCGCTGGCTCCGAGCACGCTCAAGAGAAACGCAACGTGCGCCGACTCGTGCTTGCGTATCTGATCGAAGACGTCTGCTTCGCCAACCGGGATCAGTCCAGACGTCGCAACGCCAGTCTCATAGAACTCGCTCTCGAGGTACTCGAGCGTCAATGCGAAGTTAAGAACGTTGATGATCTGCGCCGGTAGCGGTCCCTGAGCGAAAGCGCGTCGAGCCAGCGCAGCGAGCCCGAGTGGAACGGAGGCAAGCGCGAAGGTCGCGGTGAGGGTGGAGCCGAGGGCTGCTCGGCGTGAAAGGAGTCGCTCCGCAAGATCGGAGTCGACCGTGTCAAGAATGTTGCGATTTTCCATGGTCTCTCCTCCTACGGAAGTCCAACGACGTTGATGGGGTTGACGATGTAGGGATCAGCGGCAGCGAGTACGGTTAGGGGATCGAATGCGCGGTCGAGTCCATTCGCGTCAATGACATCGTCGCCCGCGAAGAAACGGCTACGGGGATCGATGAGGTCACGGATTGCGGCCGCATGGCGCGCTTCCACGGAAACAATTTTGCCTGCAAGCAGCAAGTTCTGCGGGTCGGTCAGCAACTCTCCAGCACCGTTGTATGCGGCCACTCCGAGATCCTCGAACACCCTGGACGTCGCAAGGACACTCGCCCGGCTAGTGAAGTCAACGGAGCTGAAATCGAATGTCAGCTTCGGAATGGCTGCTGCCCCGAGGTAGACTCTCAGAAAATCACGGTGCACGGATTCGTGCGCCCGGATGTCATTCAGTATCGCGAGCTCCCCCGCGAGCAGATCGGAGGCCGGGTTGTCGGTGACAATGTTGTAGAATCTGGCCTCTAACTGCTCCAGGGCATACGCGTAGTTCGCCACGCCAATGTCGCTGCTGAAATCCAGCGTAACCGCATCGTTGGGTCCAATGGTGCGACTCAGCCTTGTGCTGGGCGGCATCGGAGACGTTGAATCCGCGCAGTTTGCCAGCGCGGCTGGAAGCACAAGTGCGAGTCCCCCGAGCCCGGCCATGCGAAGAAAGTCGCGTCGGTCGCGAGATCCTTCATTGCCCCCCGAGTCGGTGTGAGTTTGAAGCGGTGTCGTCATTCCAGCATCCCCCCCCGTGCCAGCAAGTGATTCCGGAAACGTCCTGGCTGGCAGGCAGGCATTTCCGTCGAGCCCAGTCCCGTGAAAGCTTTCCCCGTTGAATGACTGTGAAGCATGCCCGCTCGAACAGACGCTGTTTTCGACGCAGGCCGCGTCCGCGTGACCGACATCTCTCGAGGCACCGGCCGGACAAGCTCGGAGATTCGGGCATGCGGAATGCCGTACTTGGTTGAACTCGGACTACTGATACAGACCTGGCGTGCATGCTTGGCTATTCGAGTGGATACGACGGTGGCGTCGTGGTCGGATTCATGGAGTGAGAGTTTTGTTACGCTACGGATACCCGTGGCTGCGACTTGCCCGGCGACGTTCTCTGGCGGAAAGAGTTGTCCCTGCAGGACGCGGGAAAAGGAGCCGAGCCATTCAACAAGGGTGGGTTGCATGCGGGTTGGAACTGACTCACGACAGCACTTTTCGGCGGCACTCCTGAAACGGTTCCTGCCCGCGCTCATGAAAGAGCAAAACGCAGGGATTCGCTCGATTGGCGTACTGGCTGTGCTTGCACTCGCCATACCGCTCGAGTCACAAACTCGGGAGCGCGCCAATGCTGCACCCAAGGTTCGCATCTGTGCGGGAGGCGACGTCATGCTTGGGACGAATCTCGACACTACCTGGGTCCGCTCTGCTTCGCTTCGGCTGGGCAGTCCGGTGCGCGCTCTTCCGGACCCGCGAACGCTACTTTCGCCGCTTCGCCCGTTGGTGCTTGACGCCGACATCCTGCTTCTGAATGTGGAAGGCGCGATCGGATCCGGACGTTTGAGCTCGCGCAAATGCAGTCGAGGTTCCGGCAACTGTTACGCTTTTCGCCAGCCTCCCGCGGCGGCGAGCGCGCTGCGCGACATTGGAGGTAAGGCTCGGGTCGTCGGAAACGTGGCCAACAACCACGCCCGCGATGCCGGCGAAAGTGGCCTGCTTGAGACCACGCGGCATCTCAGGCGGGCGGGTGTACACGTTACAGGCGACGACACTACAGCGACGCCCGTCGCCGTCGGACAGGGTGATACGGTCGCGTTCCTCGGTTATAGCACCTCCGGCGGTCCCGATCCGCGCGACCTCGCCGCGGTAAAGCGCCACGTGGCGCGCGCGGCCGCCCGTTATTCGCGAGTCGTTGTCACCATGCACATGGGCGCCGAAGGAGCAGACGCGCAGCGAACTCCGAATATGACTGAGATTTTTCTGGGAAGCATAGATAGAGGCAACTCAGTGGCGTTCGCACACACGGCAGTCGACGCGGGCGCTGATCTCGTCGTTGGACACGGACCCCACGTGATGCGCGGCATCGAATGGCGTGACGACTCGCTAATCGCCTACTCGTTGGGAAATCTGGTGACTTATGGTCCCTTCACGCTGCGTGATCCGCAAAACCGCGGCGCGATTCTCTGCGCGAGTCTTGGTCCTGACGGGAGAGTCGAAAGAGCTGTGCTGCGTTCGACGGTTCAACGCCCGCCCGGGCTTGTAACCCGCGACTCATCGGGCCGAGCGGCAGCGCTGGTCGATTCACTTAGCCGGTTGGACTTCCCGCGAACACGAGCCTTGATGGTAAATCTCGCGAGCGGTGGGAGGGAATAGCTCCCGGGCAACCGCAACTTACGCGTGGATGGCCCGAGAAAAGAAACCGGTATTCAGCCAGCCTTGCCTATCACGGCGCTATCGCCGGTCACTACGAAACGCCGGGCACCTCGCAATGGTTTGATTCCGGGAGCTGGAGCGCGGTGAAGGTTGCTCTCAACAACACGTCCGGCTCTGCTGCTGGCATGAATGAATCGCCCGTCGCCTACGTATATGCCGATGTGTGAAGCACGCTTGCCTCGGCCGAAAGTCAGCAGATCACCAGGCCGGAGCGATGTCGTATCTCTATTCACCGCGACGCCGGAGCGCGCCTGCTGAGCCGCCGTTCTGGGCAGAGCAACGTTCCACGCAGCCATCAGGTAACGAACAAGTCCGCTGCAGTCGAAGCCGCGATCCGGACTTTCTCCGCCGAGTACGTACCTGGTGCCTAGTTGAGAGCGGGCCAGAATAACGATCGAATCGCGCATCGAGTGTGCTGAGGCACTTAGAGAGGCGAATGGCGCCGGCAGCCTTTTCTCGATGGAATCGGGAGAGGGCTGAGCGCTTGCCGCCTTCTGCGCCATCGTCCTGATCGGCGCGAACATAAGGGCAGCAAATGCGATCACCCGAAACACGGCGTGCGGCGCAATCATGCCTGAGTGGAAATTCAAAGCGCGCACAGGTGGAATGGTGGGGGGATCGGAAGCAGACGGCTGGACCAGGCGGCGGGCTCAACGGCCGCGTCATTCGGAAGACGAGCGCCTCAAAAACAAGCAACGCGAACGACGGCGAATTTGCTTGGTGATTGGGGTTGGCGCAATCGGACGGGAACCGAGGATTGCGGATTGCGGATTTGAGGTCTGCGAACTGCGAACTGCGAAAACAAGAACGCAAACCGCAGATGCGAACTGCAACTGCCTATATGGAATCAGGGCTGACTGGGCGCGAGGCGCTTGATGCGGGCCTCGACCGTATGTCGCCACGACCAGGAAATGCCTTGAGCGATGCCAATAGCCAGATCCCACCCATTCCAATCCCCGCTATGACATCACTGGGCCAATGCACGCCGAGGTATAGTCGAGAGTACAAATTGACAACGAGAACAAGGGCCACAACTGCGTACGGCCACTTCCAACCGCGTTCACGGTGCGCTATGGCGGCGATCGTAACCAGAACCGCGATGGCGGCTATCGCATGTCCGCTTGGGTAGGAAGCCTGCGCGTATTGCCCGCGATGCTCCCACAGCTGTGGTCGGTCCCGGTCGTACAGCGCCTTGGGAAGCTGGTTGAGCGTCCACGTGCCGATCTCGACCACTACAAGCTGGAGGGCCAAGTCGTTGCGTTTCCACTTGAACTTGAGCCATGCCGCCGCGCCTAAGATGATCGGAATAAGAGTGTAGTGCGTTGCTATCCAGGGCACTGCGAGAAAAACATCGTCGATGGGGCGGCGATACGTCGTTTGCAGCCAGTACATCAGCGAACGCTCCCATGGGGCACCCACGTTCCAGTCTGATCCGTCCTGGAGCCAGATGGCGTACAGCGCTCCAAACGCCATTGCTGCCACCCAACCTACGGCGAGCCACTTCCAGTGAACGAGAGGCTTGACGGGACCACCGGTCATTGGAATGCCCGCGCGCGGCGTGGACGCGGGAGCTTGAATTCCTCCTTCCAGTTTCACGTCCCCAACAGCTCGCGAGCTGGCATCCGCTCGCTCACTGCCCTTGCTCACTGGGTCAACCCAGCGGCCTGCCGCTCTTTGGGATCGAGATCGCGTTCGTGCTCCAGTGCGGGAGCTCGGAAGCGCTTCGCGAATACCTGCACAGCCTCGAGACCCGCCATGCAGAAAGCCGCCCACGCCAATCCTATGACCACTCCCGCAATCACATCCGATGGATAGTGAACGCCAAGGTACAGACGGCTGACGCAGATGAGAATAATGATGAGAAAGGAAATCAGCATCGTCGTTATTCGCGCCCAGCGCCGCTTCTGAAGCCGCGCCGCGAGATACGCGACGGTAGAATAGACAATAGCTGCGCTCATCGCGTGTCCCGAGGGAAAAGAGCTGCTTGCCACACTGGTCACCCACTCGAAGACCTGAGGTCGCGGCCTGTCATAGCTCAGCTTGAGTATGTTGTTCAGGATGATGCCACCACCTGTTGCGACCAGTAGAAGAAAGGAAGAGTACCGGTGCTCTGTGAGGTAAAGAAACAGGGCAGCCACCGTCACGATGGCCATCACCACCAGTCCAGTGCCCAATGCGGTAATTTCGAGCAGAGATCGCTCGAGCCACCATATGCGATGAGCAGCCATCCAGCTCAGCACCCCTTCGTCAAAGGCCTGGGTGGTACCCGATCGGACCCGGCCAGCCAAAGCAACGAATAGAACGGTGCAGGCGGTGGCCAGCGTGGCACCGGCAACGAGAAAGATTCCGAACGCCGTATAAAAGCCAGAAGCGTGACGCGCGATACCTCGGAGAACCGCGTACAGTCCGTCCTTGAAGAAATCGAAAAGACCGCGTGCTCGGAGTCGGCGTTCAGATGTCGGCATCTCTAAAAGCTAAGTGATCGATTTTCATGGAGGGATGATCACGGTCGTTTTCAACCCCCTCCCTACTCCCCATTGCGGGCTTCGCCACGATAGCTTGAATCATTCCGCCACGCCAACCCGCAAAATCCAGAGAATCATGTTGCCATCACACCTCCGCCTGCCAAGAGGCTCGGCGTTTGCCCTCGCACTGATCGCGCTATCGCTCGCCGGGACCCCCGCTGTCGCGCAATTGGCACCTCCTGCCGCGGCGTCCACTTCCGCGCCCGGCAAGGAATTTGGCACGATGTGGACTTTCGACGCGCCGCCGCTCGACTACTGGAAGCGTACTTACAATTTCAACGCCGATCAGGCCTGGCTCGATCACGTTCGCCTGGCTGCGGTACGAATTCCGGGATGCTCGGCATCCTTTGTATCGTCGCGCGGATTGGTGATGACCAACCATCATTGCGCTCGCGCTTGCATCAGCTCAGCGTCGCCAAAGGATACCAATTACCAGAGAACCGGATTCGTTTCGCAGTCGCTGGCAGACGAGCGAAAGTGCCCATCGATGTACGCGGATCAGCTGCAATCATTCGAAGATGTTACGGCTCGTGTGAGAAGCAAGGTGAAGGGAACGACATCCGGTTCGCAGGTGGAACAACGAACCAGGGCTATTACCGAAATTACTGATGAGTGCACCAGGGCCACTGGACTGCGTTGCGAAGTCGTGACGCTGTATCAGGGCGGAGCATACTCGCTGTATCGCTACAAACGATATCCGGATATCCGACTGGTCATGGCTCCAGAGGAGGACATCAGCTTCTATGGTGGCGACCCGGATAATTTCACCTATCCGCGGTACGATCTCGACATGACCTTCCTGCGAGTTTACGAGAACGACGCGCCCTTCCAGCCAAAAGATTATTTCAAGTGGAGCGAGAAAGGCGCCGAAGAAGGTGAGCTGGTATTCGTGGTAGGCAATCCCGGTTCCACAGGGCGCCTCAACACCATGTCGCAGATGGACTTTCTGCGCGATGTGCAGTATCCAGCTACTCTCTCGGGCTTTGACCGCCAGCTCGGCATCCTCAGGGAACTTTCCTCCAAGAATGAGGATGCCAAACGGCAGTTCGAGAACCAGATCTTCTCCATTGAAAATGCGCGCAAGGCGACTGTCGGCTACCGCTCAGGGCTGGTCGACTCCGCAATCACCGCGCGGAAGCGCGCCTTCGAGTCGGACTTCCGCAGGCGTGTGACAGCCGACGCAGCGTTGAGGGCGCAGTACGGCGGAGCCTGGGACGCGACCGCGGCGGCGCAGCGCGAGCTGGCGTCCATCAACAAACAGGTTCGCTACTACGGCTTTGCTGGATCCCAGCTTCTCAATCTCGCTGGCGGAATCGTTCGCCTGCCGGGTCAGGGGGCGCTCGCCGACTCGATGAGGCTGCCACAGTATCGTGGCCAGCAGATCAACGCGATCAGGAACCAGATTCTCGGCGAAACGACGTTCGACAAGGAAGTCGAGAAGTTGCTGCTGGCATCACAGCTGACCGCCGCGAAGAAGGAACTCCCGGCAAGCGATCCCTTCCTTCGCGTCGTGCTCGCCGGCCGGAGCCCCGAAGTCGCAGCTGAAGCGCTGATCGAGGGAACAAAGCTGGCTGACGTACAGGTGCGTCGCGCGCTGGTTGAGGGAGGGGCTGCCGCGGTCGCGGCCTCTACGGACCCACTCATCGTCGTCGCGCGGAAAATCGATCCACTCGGCCGTCCCGTTGCACTGCGGGCCGCGCGACTTGCAGACGTTTCGTCCGCGAATGCCGAAAAGATCGGCCAGGCGCTGTTCGGCGCCTATGGTCAGTCTCTCCCGCCAGACGCGACGTTCACACTCAGGATCAGTGATGGTGTCGTAAAAGGCTATCCGTACAACGGAACGCTTGCGCCCTACAAGACCACCTTTTTCGGGCTTTTTGCGCGTGGAGCGGAATTCAACCAGCAACCACCATTCCGAATTCCGGACAGGTGGATGCAGCGCCAGGCACGCCTCGACATGACGACGCCGTTCAACTTCGTCACAACGAACGACATAATCGGCGGCAATTCCGGCAGCCCCGTTATCAACCGGAATGCGGAGGTTGTC
>JACMME010000153.1 GCA_014379205.1 Gemmatimonadaceae bacterium | reverse complement strand
TTATCTGATTCCAGCGACATGCGCCATCACCGGCGCGTGAGGGATGCGATCATTCGCTGGTGGATGCGGCGGAGTGATGCGCTTATGTACATCGGGAAAGCAAATCGGGAAGCGTACTTGCACTATGGAGCCAGGGAAGAAAAACTTTTCTTCTCGCCTTTCAGCGTGGATGTAGAACTGATTGACGGGATTCGCGCCAGCTACACAGGCGGTGAACGCTCCGTCCTTCGCCAACGCTGGGGTTTGCCGCCGAATATTCCGGTAGTTCTCTCGGTGGGCAAGTTGGTGCACCAGAAGCGTCCTCACGCGGTTCTCGATATTGCGCGCGCTCTCGGCGATTCAGCTCACGTGGTGTTCGCTGGAAGCGGACCAGTGGAGCCTGAGCTCAAGGCACGCGCGGCGGCCGACGGATTAGACAACGTAAGCTTTCTGGGTTTCGTGAATCAGAGTAAACTGCCCGAAGTGTTCGCATGCGCCGACATATTCGTGATGGCGTCGACGGGCGAGACATGGGGGCTCGTGGTTAATGAAGCCATGGCGGCGGGCGCCGTTCCGGTTGTAACCAACGAGGTTGGTTCCCACTATGATCTCATCACGGAAGGTCTCACTGGCTATGTGGTTCCGGCAGGCGACGACGACTCCATGATATTCCGGGTGTCCGCGCTTGTCAGTGACGAGGCGCTTCGCGCTCGCCTTTCAGACGCAGCTCGAAAACGGATAGGGGCTTATACCTATGATGCAACCGCGGAAGGGATACTCACAGCACTTCGGGCCGTGGGAGCATTGCCAGCTGCGGCACTCAACACTGGTGCTTCTGTGCCGGCGGTAGTAGACGCGTCGAAGTCGATGCACTAGATGTGCGTGATACCTCCCGCAGCAAGTGCAGTCATTGTCTGCGACCAGTGGCTTGGAAGCAACGGCTATGCCGGGATGAAGGCGCTCAGGCGTGCGGGCTGGGCGGTGGACGTAGTGCCGGAGCGAGAATTCATTCCGCTGCGTTGGCGGTCCGGCGCAGGCCGCGTGCAGGGACGTTTTGTACGTGCACTGGGAATTCGGGAATTCAACCAGGAGTTGCTTCGCTCCGTATCCCGCCTCGAACCGGAGTTCATGCTTGCATTCAAGGGGACATTCGTCCTGGCGAGTACCCTTCGCGAGCTTCGCGATCAAGGCGTGCGGAGCTACTGTTTTTTCCCGGACGTCTCCTTTCGCGCGCACGGAAAGCTCATTCCTGAAGCGCTACGGGAGTACGACTGGATTTTTACCACCAAGAGTTTCGGACTTCGGGATCTGCGCGAACAGCTCGGTGTCACACGAACGAGCCTCTTGCTCCACGCCTATGATCCGGATGTCCATAGGCCGGCTACGGCTGATCTCGATGACGAGAGCAAGTACGAGTGCGATGTGTCATTCATCGGTACCTGGTCTCCCAAGAAGGAGAAGGTTCTCGCGGCACTTTGCAAACTCCGGCCAAACCTGCGTGTGCGCATCTGGGGAGAACAGTGGAATCGCGCCTCCGACCCTCTCCTTGGATCAGCCATAGTAGGACACGAGGTAACGGGCGAGGAGTACGCGCGCGCCATTCGCGCCTCTTCGATCAATCTCGCGATCCTGAGCGAACGGCGTCAGGGTGCCTCCGACGGCGACCAGATCACGAGCCGCACCTTCCATATCCCAGCGTGCGGGGCATTCATGATGCACGAGCGCACCGCCGAGTTACTGGAGCTGTTCAAGGATGGTTGGTCAGTGGCGTCGTACGGTGATATCGATGAATTGGTGACCGGGATCGACCATTATATCGCCAATCCGGCGCTCCGTTCCGCAGTTGCTGGCCGGGGACGGCAAGCGGTCATTACCGCGCACAGCTGGGATCATCGCATCAATGCGATTCTGGCGCATCACTCCGCCCACCGAGCATGAGCGAAAGCTCTGGTTGCAAAGCAGGCGTGAGAAGAAAACACACCGGATGAAGACGACCGCCGCTCGTGCGATATCGTCTCACGCCCCCGCCGTAGCGAGTTCCAGAATCCTCCTTGCTGGTGCCGTCCCAGGTGAGGCGGCAGGCAACGCGGTCAGCAGCGCCCTTCTCCAGTCAGCTCTGTCGCGGCTTGGAGAAGTGGGGCAATTATCCCATGAGATCACCGCGATTCCGCGGTACAGGGAAGTTACGAATGGTGGAACACGCCATATCCGTCTCGGAACCCAGCCCTTTTCGGTCCATGGCGAGGCACTGCTGGCGGGTCGCTTTTTTCGTGGTCGGCTGTCAGGCTGGTCCTGCGGGTGGGCAGTTAACTCCCGCTACGCGGGCGCCCTGATGACCGCAGGGGTTCCCTATGTGATTTGGGAAGCCACAACGTTCCGCGACGAGCTTGACGCGACCGATATCGCAGCGGTCAGGCGTGCAGGTACCGGTAGCGGACTCGGCGCGATGCTGCATCGATCTCTCCTGCCGCTGGGGGAAAGAATCGAGGGCACATTGTATCGTCGCGCAGCAGCCCTGGTCGCTATGAGCGAACACACGCGGGAGCGCATCATAGCGACGCATTCGATGCCAGCGTCGGCGGTGGGAATCCTGACACATCCTCCGACACCGGCCTTTCTCGAGGCACTCGAGCGCTCGCCGTCGCGGCGCGCTGGTTCCGGCGAACGGCAAACCTGCCGGCTGCTTTTCGTGGGGCGAGTGGACGATCCCCGAAAGAACTATCCGTTGCTTCAGGAGACGCTTCGCCTCCTGAGCGGGAAAGGCATCGACTTTCGGCTCACGGTCGTAGGTCCTCACACCCAGCAGTGGCGCCGCTCGATCAAGGCTGGCGCGGAGGCAGACTATGTCACTTACACAGGCCTGGTCGACATGGATGCACTCGCCGCCGCCTATCTTGCGCACGATGTCCTGGTCGTGTCGTCACGGCAGGAGGGCTTCGGAATTGTTGTCGCCGAGTCCATGCACGCTGGACTTCCCGTGGTGTCGACGCGCTGTGGCGGCCCCGAGCACATCATACGAGAGAGCGGCGGGGGAATTCTGGCCGACCACACACCAAGAGCCATGGCGCAGGCCATCGAAGCGCTGGCGCTCGATACTGCTCTCCGGTCGGCGATGTCGGATCGTGCCAGGGAATATGCCGCTCGGAGGCTCTCACTTGCGAGTTTTTACTCGAGGGTTGAAGAGATCACAAGGGGCGTTCTGGACGGAGCAGCTTAGCTGCGCATTCTTTACGATGCCCGTTCCGTTCGAACATCCGCGGGTCGCTATGTTTTCCACGGTCTCACGTCCGCGTGGCGCCTTGACTCGAGAGTTTCTGAGGTGCTTGCTGCGGTTCGCGGAGATTTCCACGCAGACTGGTTGCCAGCCGGAGTCAATGCACTTCGGCTGCGCGATTCGGGCTGGATCCACCACGTCAGTACCGTGTTGCCCGCGCTCGCGGACGGCGCGCGCGCGGACGTTATTTTCTCACCCAATGGCTTTCCACCTCGCGATCGGCGCGCCGTCATCTACTTTCAGGATCTCTACCATTTCAAGCTCTTGAGTAGCACCGAGCTTTCCTTGCGTGCCCGGGTCGACAACATCGTCCGCGCCTTCTGGCGCTCGCTTGCTGCGCCGGCTTGCATGCTCGCAGTCCCCGTGTCAAGCGACATAGAGCGCGAAGTTGTGCGGCGAGTGGAGATTCCGGTCCGACTAATCCCAAATGGAGTCGACGTTGGCGCAGAACGATGGTCAGGAAACGGTGACACAGTGCTCGTTCTGGGTGGAGGCGGTGAGCGCAAGGGCGAAGTGACTGCGATTCACGCCTGGGCAGCCATGCGCCGAAAGCACGGTCCGACAAGTGTCAGGCTGGAGATTGCCGGAGTCAGCCCGCCGGAGCGGCGCATTTCACTCGAATCGCTTGCCGACGCGAGTGGCGTTGGCAGGTCCGTTACCGTGACGGGTCCAATTCCGCGCGAGAATTATCTCGAGCGCATCACCGGTGCGCTTGTGGCGGTCTCCTGCAGCACGCTGGAGGCA
>JACMME010000017.1 GCA_014379205.1 Gemmatimonadaceae bacterium | reverse complement strand
GCTCGAAGTAGTGGCGGTGGAGCCGCTACCCATGTCGGCGTAAAATCGGGAATCGGGAATCGGGAATCGGGAATAGGGGTATGCCACCGGAAAGTCCCGCCCGCGGGGCCCAGCGCAAGCACCTCGCGGTTCAGCCTTTCGATTCCCGATTCCCGATTCCCGATTAATCATTCCCGATTCCCTACCCCATAAGAACCGCCATGATCGCCTTCTGAATGTGCAGGCGGTTCTCGGCCTCGTCCCACACACGGCTCTGCGGGCCGTCAATCACTTCGGCGGCAACCTCCTCTCCGCGGTGCGCCGGCAGACAGTGGAGAAAGATCGCGTCCCGGGACGCTCGCTTCATTAAAGCGTTGTCGACCGTGTAGCCAGCAAAGGCTTTTTCACGAATTTTCTGTTCCTCTTCCTGGCCCATCGAGGCCCACACATCGGTGTTCACGACATGGGCGCCGTCGGCAGCCTCGGCCGGGTCGCGCGTCACAGTCACCTTGGTGGCACCCTGCGCACGAGCAAGAATGCTTGCATCGGGGTCGTAACCCTCCGGGCACGCGATAGCCAGCTCAAAGCCCAGCCTGTAAGCTGCGTTGAGCCAGGAATTGGCCATGTTGTTACCGTCGCCGATCCACGCGATCTTTTTGCCTTCCCAACCGCCAAGGTGTTGACGAACGGTTTGCAGGTCGGCGAGGATCTGGCATGGGTGCAGAAGATCCGTGAGTCCGTTGATCACTGGGACAGTGGCGTGCTTCGCCAGCTCTTCGATTTCCGCATGCGCGAAGGTGCGGATCATGATTCCGTCGACGTAGCGAGAAAGAACGCGCGCTGTGTCCGCGATTGGCTCTCCGCGGCCAAGTTGAATGTCACGAGGAGAGAGAAACAGTGCGTGCCCGCCGAGCTGCCATGCCCCTACCTCGAACGATACGCGTGTTCGAGTCGAGGGCTTCATGAAGATCATCGCGAGCGACTTTCCCGCTAATGGCTTCTCGGTGTAGGCTCCCGTGCGCATGGCTTCGGCGAGATCAAAGAGGTTGAGCAGCTCTTCGCGCGAGAAGTCGGGAATAGCGAGGAAATCGCGGTGCTGGATGACGGGCATTGCGGGGTGTAGGGCATGGGGGATGGGGAGTGTCGATAAGGCCGGCCGTGCGTATAGCTTAGAGGCAGGATGAGACTTTGCACGTCAGTCAGAGGATGTACTTCCTCAAGTCTTCGTCCTCGGCGATGCTCTTGAGCCGGTCGTTGACGACGGCAGAGTTAATTGCGATTGGAGCCTTTCCCCTATCGGGAAGGTCGTACATGACATCCTCGAGCAGGGTCGACATGACGGTGTGAAGCCTGCGCGCGCCGATGTTCTCCATACGGTCGTTCACTGCCGACGCGACGCGCGCGATCTCTGCGATCCCATCAGTAGTGAAGGTGAGCAGCGCTCCCTCGGCTTCAACGAGAGCCGCGTATTGCTTGGTTAGCGCATTTTCGGGCTCCGTCATGATGCGGACGAAGTCGGCTTCAGTCAGAGGCTTGAGCTCGACGCGGATCGGGAAGCGTCCCTGAAGCTCCGGAATCAGGTCGCTGGGCTTGGATACGTGAAATGCACCGGCGGCAATGAACAGGACGTGATCCGTCTTCACCATCCCGTATTTGGTCTGGACGTTGGAGCCTTCGACGATGGGGAGCAGATCCCGCTGCACTCCTTCGCGCGACACATCAGGGCCACCCATCTTGGACCGTTCGCCCGCGATCTTGTCTATCTCGTCGAGAAATATGATGCCGAGCTTTTCGACCCGCTCCAGCGCATCAGCGGTAACGTCCTCCATGTCTACCAGCTTCTCCAACTCCTGCTCCAGAAGTAGACGCCGAGCTTCCGAGACCTTCACTTGCCGCTTTTTCTTTTTCTTGGGCAGCATGTCCTGCAGCATTTCGGTGAAGTTCTCCATGCCCTCGGGCGCACCCTGGGAGGCCAGGATGTCCATCATGGGACCCTGGGCGCGCGTAACTTCGACTTCCACTTCGCGATCCTCGAGCTGTCCGTCGATGAGGAGCTGCTTGAGCTTGTCGCGTGTGCGCCGATGCCGCTCCTGTGTTGCATCCAGCTCGTTCTCTCGGGAGACCTCACCGCTGGATGAAACTACGAAGAGAGCTGGCTGTCCCCCGGTGCCTCCAGCGCCACCTGACGCACTCGGTACGGGCGGCGGAGAGGCGGTGGGCTTTCCGTCCGAGGGAGCTGGAAGGAGCAGATCGAGTAGCCGCTCGTCCACCTTTTCGTGCGCTAGATCCTCAACCTCGGACTCACGCTCTCCCCGGACCATGTCGATGGCACTCTCGACCAGGTCGCGCACCATCGACTCGACATCGCGGCCGACATAACCGACCTCAGTGAATTTGGACGCCTCGACCTTGATGAACGGCGCGCCCGCGAGTTTGGCAAGACGCCGCGCGATCTCCGTTTTTCCAACACCTGTCGGGCCGATGAGAATGATATTGTTCGGCGCTATCTCTTCCCGAATTGAGTCGGGCGCCTGCTGGCGACGCCAGCGGTTGCGCAGCGCAATGGCGACAGCCTTCTTCGCGTCGTTCTGTCCCACTATGTAACGGTCGAGCTCCGCGACGATCTGGCGTGGAGTGAGGTCCGCGAGGCGGGAGACAGCTTGTTGAATGCGTTTAGAGAGCATAGGGAGGAGGCAGATTACGGATCGACTGGATTGCGGATTGCGGACTGCGGACAAACTGCCAACTGCTAAGAATACTGAGCGAACTCGGAATTAGGCTCGATTGTGCCTGGGCGGGTTCTTCCTGGGGCCGCTTACAGGTCGCCGCTCGCAATCCGCAGTCCGCAATCCAGTCCCTCACCCATCCGCCAACTCCAGTACCGTAATCTTGGTATTCGTATAAACACATATATCCCCTGCGATCGTTAATGCCTCCTTGACGATCTGGGCGGATTTTAGCGAGGAGTGGGCAAGGAGTGCCCTCGCAGCCGAGAGCGCGTATGAGCCGCCGGAACCAATAGCCAGGAGCCCATCATCGGGCTCGATAATGTCGCCCGTTCCGGAGATGACGAATCCGTGGTGTTTATCGACTACCACGAGCAGCGCCTCGAGACGACGCAACACGCGGTCGCTGCGCCAATCCTTGGCAAGCTCGACGGCGGCCTTCGGGAGGTTTTCCGGATAACGCTCGAATTTTTCCTCGAACTTCTCAAAAAGAGTGAAGGCATCGGCGGCGGCGCCGGCAAAGCCCGCCAGGACCTTTCCTCCGCGCAGAGTACGCACCTTTTGGGCATTCGACTTCATCACCGTATCGCCAACGCTAACCTGGCCGTCGCCGCCGAGCGCAACCTTGCCGTCGCGGCGGACGCCGAGGATTGTGGTTGCGCGGATCTGTTCTAGCTTCGTCATACCGGAAGTATAGCGAGAGCGGGGCGTTTGGTCTCGCTTATCAAGTCTCGCTAGACAATGGTCTTGCGCGCTACGAGTGCGGTGCACGGTGTTCGGTGCCCGGTGCCCTGGAGTAAGGGCAGCGAACTCTTATCCCGCTGTCTTTACTCCGCGGTCGGCTTCGAAGAGCGCGATGAGGTTTCAGTAACTCGCCCCGATGGCCGGCCGGCAAGCATGGAAGCGACGTACCGCCAGTTGAGCGCGAGTCCCAGGACGCATAGCACGAGCGCCGCGAGCATGGCAACCGTGGTATAGCGCCAGACATCGCGGCCGATCAGGGCGGCGGCAACCGCGAGAATTCCAAAGCCGAGTATTGCCTCACCCCAGAGATTGCGCTGAGCACGCGCGCGCTGGCGCCGCTCCGTTGGAGCGAACGAACCGTCCCGTATAACGGCATCGGCGAGCAGAACAAGCCCCATCAAGCCGAAAAGGCCGCCGAGTATGAGTGGTATGGTTTCAAGTCGCATGTCGCATTCTCCAGAGCGCACGGCATTGCAAGGACGGCGCCGCGCTTGCGCGTCGCGGGAATAACCAATTCAGGTGCTCAAGCTCTTGGGTGAGCCGAGCGATACACCTTCTTGAGCCTTTCCACGCTGGTGTGAGTATAGATCTGCGTCGTCGATATCGAAGCGTGACCGAGGAGCTCTTGCACTGCGCGGAGGTCGGCGCCGGCATCGAGTAGATGAGTAGCAAAGGTGTGCCTCAGGGAGTGGACGGAGAGTCCCGCTTCCTCATCGATCTCATCGAGAAATCCCTTCACGGCGTTTTGCACTGCTCGCACGCCAATCCGTTTTGCCGTGCGACCCAGAAAGAAGGCGGTTCGGTCGGCTGCCGAGCCCCGCATGCTGCGCAGTAGTTCGTCTCGCTTGGCCTCGTAGTTTCGGAGTGCGAGCTGCGCGTGATTCCCGATGGGAATAATTCGCTCCTTCTTTCCCTTTCCTCGCACCTTTACCTGCTGCGAAATCAGGTCAAGGTCCTGCCGATTGATTCCAGCCAGCTCGGAGAGGCGCATGCCCGTGGAATAAAAGAGCTCCAGGATCGCCGCGTTGCGTACGTCCGTGAATTTTCCTTGCCATGCGCGGGTTTCGGCCATCTGAAAAAGAAGATCTATCTGGGCGCGGTCGAGGTAGGCCGGGAGATACTTCTCCTGCTTCGGAGTAATGACGCCGCGGGCCGGGTTGATCTCAACGATCTCGTTGCGATGCAGATACCGGTAGAAGCTTCGAACAGCGGAGAGTGCTCGCGCAGTCGAGCGTTTACTCAGACCCTTTCGAGCGAGATGACCGAGAAAGCCGCGAATGGCGAGGCGATCGAGGTCCGCCCAGGTCCACGACTGCACGCCGTGGTAGCCGGACAGGAACGCAGCGAAAATCTCAAGGTCGCGCTTGTAGGCGAGAATGGTGTGGGGTGAGTAATCGCGCTCTTTCTGAAGGTGGAGCAGAAAGGCTGAGACATCTGAAGGAAGGGGCGGAGCGACTTGTACGGCCGCCGACTCCTCGCTCACGAAACCGCGCTCACGCCAGCATGTGCGGTCGCTGCAACAAACTCCGCTCGCCATTCCTGCATGTGCTCCAAGGCTCGCTGGGCGAGGAGCTCACGCTTGCGCTTCTTGTCCCTGACTGGTTCCGGAAGGTCGACGACGAGTCCAAAATTGGCATTCATTGGTTGAAAGTGCCTGGGATCGGCCTCACGCAGGTAGCGGTAGAGTGCGCCCAGCATCGTGGTTGGAGGTGGCACGACCGGATCATCACCAGCGAGCATGCGTGACAGATTGATCCCCGCCAGCAACCCTGATGCGGCACTCTCGGTGTATCCCTCTACTCCGGTTATTTGCCCCGCAAGGAGTGTCTTCGGATCGTCTCTCAGTGAAAGATGTGGCGTGAGCGACGAAGGTGAGTTCACATACGAGTTTCGGTGAATCGACCCAAATCGCAGGAATTCCGCATTCTCGAGGCCGGGGATCATCCGAAAAACGCGCTGCTGTTCGGGTATGCGAAGGCGCGTCTGAAAGCCGACGAGGTTCCACATCTGTCCAGCGCGGTCCTCCATGCGCAGCTGTACAACGGCCCATGCCTGCCGGCCTGTTTTCGGGTCGCGCAACCCAACCGGCTTCATTGGTCCGAATCGGAGCGTGTCACGACCGCGCTGTGCCATGACTTCCACGGGCATGCACCCTTCGAAAAATGGCGCCTGGTCAAACTCGTGACCGTGAAACTGATCGGCGGATACGAGTGCGTCGAGGAACGCTTCGTACTGCTCGCGGCTGAAGGGGCAATTCAGGTACGCCCCCTCGACGGCGGCATCCTGCATGGTTTCCTTGCCATAGCGTGAAGCACGGAAGACAATCTTCTCGTCGATGGAATCGCGCGCCACTATCGGCGCTATCGCATCGTAGAACGCGAGCGATGCAATTCCCAGACGTGCGCCGATTGCCTCAGCGAGCGCGTCCGAAGTGAGCGGACCGGTGGCGACGATCCCGGGCGAAGGGAGCGATGTCACCTCCTCGCGGACCACGGTTATCCGGGGATGAGAAGTGATCCGGTTATGCACTCCACGCGAGAACACATCACGGTCGACGGTGAGCGCCGAGCCGCCAGGCACCCGCGCCTCGTCCGCGGCGAGGAGGATGACGGAACCGAGCACACGCATCTCGGCTTTGAGGAGGCCGTGTGCGTTGGAAAATTCCGTGCTCTTGAAAGTATTGGAGCAGACCAGCTCCGCGAGAACGTCGGTCTTGTGCGCGGGAGTTGCGCGTACACCGCGCATCTCATGAATTGTAACCGAGTAGCCTCGCTCAGCGAGCTGCCACGCGGCTTCGGAACCGGCGAGGCCGCCGCCGATAATCGAGACAGGAGGAAAGCTGGCGGGCACGAGCGTAAGGTAACTCATTGGCATCAGGTACCAGACCTCAACCCACCAGAACAGCCTCCTCTTCCTTTATCATCGCATCCCACTCATTCCCGCACTTCAGACACCGCCGGTACTCGCCTCGCGCCTTGGACTGCTTTATCTCGGCGGCGGCGTTACCGCACTCCGGACACGTTTCGAGTACGGGCTTCCCCCATATGACGAAGTCACACGCGGGATAATTGGCGCAACCCCAGAAAGGCTTGCCGCGCTTCTTGGAGCGACGCTGCGTTATTTCACCGCCGTCCTTGGGACACTTCACCCCCGTTGGCATTGGACGCGTGCCACGACACTTCGGGAACTTGCTGCATCCCAGGAACTCACCGGTGCGGCTTTCCCTGATGACCATTGGAGCGCCGCACTCGTGGCAGATCTCATTGCTCGGACGCGCCGGCTTACGATCGACGCCAAGTTTTTTGGTGTAGGTGCACTTCTTTTTTGGTTGATTCTCGCACGCTATGTACGGCCCGAAGAATCCTCCCTTGACCAGCAACTTGCCACCACATTCCGGACAGCGTTCCCTGGTGATCGCGGAAATATCGTGGACGGCGCCGATGAGTCCCTCTATGTCGACATTGCCGAGCCGCTTTGCGAACGGGCCATAGAAATCCTTGAGCACCTGAAGCCAGGTGATCTCACCCTCCTCGATCTTGTCGAGCTCGCCCTCCATCGCCGATGTAAAGCCGACGTTGAAGATGTCCGGAAACTGCTTGATCATGACTTTCTCGACCGTCTCGCCGAGCGGCGTGGGCGTGAAGCGGCGCTGCTCCAGCTGGACGTAGTGCCTGTCCGCAAGGACGGAGATGATCGACGCGTAAGTCGAAGGCCGGCCAATGCCGAGCCGCTCGAGCTCCTTCACCAGGCTCGCTTCCGAAAAGCGCGGAGGTGGTTCGGTGAAATGCTGCAGTGGCGTCACCGACCTGCATGGTATGTCCTCACCAATCTCGATCGAAGGGAGAGCTTGCTCGTCCTCGAGTGCCTTCCCTTCCCCTTCCTCATGCGCTTCACGATACAGCGCGAGAAAGCCCTGGAATTTGATTACGCTGCCTGTGGCGCGAAACAGGTACTGTCTGTGAAAGCTCTGGCCCTCGGTAGCGATATTGAAATCGATCGTCGTTGTATCGAACACGGCCGGCGCCATCTGCGAGGCCATGAATCGCTGCCAGATCAACTGATACAACCTGAACTGATCGTTCGACAGATAACGCTTCACCGCGTCGGGACGGCGCGTAGGGTCGGTTGGGCGGACGGCTTCATGCGCATCCTGAGTCTTTGGCGCGTTAGTACCGCCCTTCCCATACAGCTGCGGCACGGCGGCAAGAAACTCCTTGCCGAACAGCGTTTGCACGTACTCTCTGGCGTGATCGGCCGCACTTGGTGAGACTCTAGTGGAGTCGGTGCGCATATAAGTGATCAGACCAGTTGCGCCTTCGTCGCCCAGCTCGATCCCTTCGTACAAATCCTGTGCGAGGCGCATTGTACGCTTTGAGCCAAATCCAAGCTTCTTCGCGCCTTCCTGCTGAAGCGTACTGGTGGTGAACGGAGCCGAAGGGTTTTTCCGCCGTTCACGCCGCTTGACCTCGGTAACCGGGAACAGGTCACGACCACGCAGATGCTCGAGGATCTGCCGAGCCGCGGTTTCGTTGGGAATGTCGGCTTTTTCCCCGTCGATGTGGTGCAGCTTCGCCTTGAACTCCTGTCCATCCTTCTCGAGGAGCGCGTAGATCGTCCAATACTCCACTGCGGTAAAAGCGCGAATCTCGCGCTCCCGCTCGACGATGAGTCTGAGCGCAACCGTCTGAACTCTTCCAGCCGACAGACCCGTTTTCACGGTCTTCCAAAGAACAGGGCTAGCCTTGTATCCAACCAGACGGTCAAGCACGCGCCGAGCTTGCTGGGCTTCCACCTTTTTTTCATCGATCTCGCCGGCATTTGCTATCGCGTTCTGTACGGCGTCCTTGGTGATTTCGTGAAAGAGGACGCGCCTGATGGGGGCTCCTCCACGCTGCTTGATCAACTCAGCAACGTGCCAGGCTATCGCTTCACCCTCACGGTCGGGGTCTGTCGCGACGAAGATATCACGCGAGCCCTTCGCGGCGCTCTTGAGATCGGCTATAGTTTTTTCCTTTCCCGGAATCGGTACAAGTTCGGGTTCGAAGGTCTTTTCATTGATTCCGAGCTTCTTCTTCGGTAGGTCCATCACGTGACCGACCGTGGCCTTCACGCGGTATGCACGGCCCAGATACTTGCCGATCGTTCGTGCTTTCGCGGGGGATTCGACGATTACAAGGGACAGTCCTCCGGACGAAGCGCCGCTGGAGTTGTCGTCGGCCTCGTACACCTCTTTCGCTTCTACGCGCTTCGTGCGTTTAGCCGCAGAAGTCTTGACTACCGCCTTTCTTACACGCGTCGCCTTCTTTTTCTCAACCATTTCTATCAGTGTATCGTAAGGTGGCTCCCGGCGGAGCCGTCATCCGAGAGACCAGCGCCTTCCATCATGGCTCTGAGGTCGTCAAGCGCGATTCGCCCATCGATGACAGCCAGCGCGCGCTCGATCACATGCTCGAACTCGGCGGAGTTCAGCACGCCGGAACCGCTTAGAGCAAGAAGGTGTCCCCAGGCTTCCGGGGCAAATCGTCCACGCTCATGTGGGCCCATCACGCGAAACGTCACTTAGAGATGCGGAGCAGGTGGAGGAACGGGTAACACTGAATGAATAGGTATACTAGCACTCCTTGATGTCCAATCGCCGAAGAAGGAACAAGCTATTCCGTCGGTTCTACGCCACCGAGGCGGACAACTTCGGCGACAACCCATTGCAGGTCACCTACTTCGGTATCGATGACCCAATGGGCCTGACTGTAATACTCTTCCCGTTCGATTTGGAGCCGGCGAAGAGACCCGAGTGGGTCGGAACCGCGTAACAGGGGCCGACTGTGCCGGTCAGAGCCCAGACGGGCGAGTGCGGTTTCGGGGCTGACCTTGAGGTATATAACCCGTGATCTGATGAGAGCCAACTCCACCGCCGCTGAATTGGTTATCCAGCCTCCACCAGAGGATATCATGAGCCGTCCGTCGTTTGTGTTCAATAATTCAGCCGTTAAGTCTCTCTCGAGGCCGCGGAAATAAGCTTCCCCCTTCCTCGAAAAAATATCCGAAACTGCAAGTCCGACACGGCGCTCGATCTCGCGATCCAGATCGACGAATCGCCATCCAAGCCGCAGCGCGGCATCAGGTCCGACCGTCGACTTTCCGGAGCCGGACAGGCCGACCAGTATGATTATGAGGGGCTTATGCCTGGTGCTCACAACGCCGCGCGGAACGCCGAACAAGACCGAACTTCCGTGAGGTCGCACGAAAGTTCGGTCTCACATTCCGCCCGATCTAAACCGGCGCTACCTGACGTGGCTTACGCTCGATCAGGAGACCAGCTACCATAATCGCCCCGCCCGGAATCGCTACCCACAGCATGTTGCTGTGAAGTCCGAAGGCGAGAATTGAAGCGCCAATCGCCATGAGTAACGCGGTGCTATACCCACCCCTTCGGAAGTACGCAAGACGGAGGATGAGCACGCCCCACAGTCCTCCAGCGCACGTCAGCGCCACGACGTTGATGATCGTTGGAATGCTCATGGTAATTCTCAGCCCTCCTGAAGCTGCTGCTTTTTGGCCTGTTCTTCCCGAATGCAAGTTCCGTAAGCGTACACGGCGCCGGTGTACATGGATACGGCTCCGGCGACAGCCATGACTGCGCCAGGCGTCGCGAGCCCGGCAGTAGCAACCTCGGCACCCGCTGCCGTGCTAATGGCAGTAATCAAGACCGCGGCGCTGGCAGCGATGGCCAGTGTTTCCTTGAAGCATGCACTCCAGCTCTGAGCCTCGGCGCTCCTGGGCACGAACAACGCACCGAGTTGCAGAACTGGCCTGTCCCCCGGCACGCGGGGCACCGCAAATCGTAGCACTTTCCCACCGGATCGCACAACCAGGGAGCTTCCAACCTGCTCCGCGAAAAGCTTCCCATCGATATAGTGCTTGAAGTTGCCGCCGTCCTGCACCAGGCGGTGTTTCTGTCCCTTGTGTGTGATGACACGCTCCGATTTCAGCCGCTGTGGGTTGAAGGCACGGGTCGGATCGCCGCACGCGACAGCGGCGGCGGTCACAGCGATAATTCCCTGCTTGAGTATGCGATTCATCGTTGTCTTCCTCTTTATGATGAGAGAAACCGGGAAGGAGCAACGACTCTTCTGGCGAACGGCGCGGCGTAACCGACTAACGCACACACCGCGAGAAGCAGCCACGTGTCATGCGGGATCCGCATCGCGTGCGCCGACAACCTGATTGACAGCACGATCACGTGAACGAAACGATACTGGCAGGAGTCAGCGGAGCGTCACGCCGACGTGTATGGAAAAGCTGATATGTCACCCGGTATGGTCATAGAGGATTGGCTCTTCGACATAAGCAGGGTGGGAGGGAGAGATGCTCGCTACGTCCGACTCCCGAGCGCTTCCAGATATCCAGCCCAATTCCTCCGCGTTTCCGGCAACGAGTCTCCTCCGAACTTTTCCAGGAAAGCAGCCGCCAGCACCCACGCAACCATTGCCTCGGCGACCACGCCCATTGCGGGAACAGCAGTCACGTCGCTGCGCTCGGCTACCGCCGCCGCCGGTGCTCCGGTTGCCAGATCGATGGTGGCGAGAGGCCGCATGAGCGTGCTGAGCGGCTTCATCGCAACGCGAAGGGTCAATGGCTCGCCGGTGGTCATCCCGCCTTCCAGGCCGCCCGCACGGTTGGTACGGCGGCGGAAGTTGCCGGTACGGGGCAATCCAGGCGCAGCTTCGATCTCGTCGTGCACGTCCGCACCCGTTTTGCGCGCCGTCTCGAATCCCATCCCGATCTCAACACCCTTGACCGCGGGAATGGACATGAGAGCGCCGGCGAGCCGGCCGTCCAGCTTTCGGTCCCAGGAAACGTGCGAGCCAAGCCCTACAGGAAGGCCATCGGCAACCACCTCCACTATCCCTCCAAGAGTATTTCCCTCCTGCTTCACGGCGTCGATCTTCTCAACCATACGCCGCTCCGAGTCCGGGTCCAGGGTACGTAGAGGCGACCGGTCCGCCTCCGCGTTGATGTCGTCTGGCATCACGCTCGGCCGCGCGGAGGAGATCTCTCCAAGGTGGACCAGATGACTTCCGATCTGCACGCCGAACTCGCGTAGAAACACTCGGCAAACCGCTCCTGCGGCAACACGCGCCGTAGTCTCGCGCGCTGACGCGCGCTCCAGAATGTCACGGGCATCCGCACGATCATACTTCAGTGCGCCAGTCAGGTCGGCGTGGCCGGGACGGGGACGAGTGACGGCGCGCTCGCGAGTGGTGTTGTCGGTGTCGAACGGCGCGGGGTCCATTATCGCACTCCAGTTCTCCCAATCGCGATTCGCTATCAGCATGGCGATGGGAGATCCGATCGTCTCGCCGGCGCGCACGCCAGAGAGGAACCGAGCGCGGTCCTTTTCGATCTGCATTCGGGTTCCGCGGCCGTAACCCAACTGCCGACGCGCCAAATCAACATCCACCTGCTCGACGCGGAGCGACAGACCCGCCACCATGCCTTCCAGTATGACGACAAGCGCCTGTCCGTGTGACTCGCCAGCGGTAATAAACCGAAGCATCGGAATCGGGAATCGGGAATCGGGAAGTCGGGAAGTCGGGAAGTCGGGAAGTCGGGAAGTCGAATCTAATCCGATTGAGGGGTAGTCGCCCTTCCTTCCATGCCTTCTCTATTGCAGGTGAACATCGAAACGACGCGAGCCCGACTGATTCAGCCGGGCTCGCGGTTACTGCCAAAACTTGTATTCCAGCAGGTAGCCTGATTCGGCTACCTTTTGGCGCATTTAGGGCAGGGGCAGAATGTCCGTTGCCCGAATGTCGATCACGATCAGCCCCTCCGCGGTAAGACCAAAGAGCTTGAGCACTACCGCGGGATTGTCGCCCGGGAAGGGCTTGGTCACGCGGATCGGGCCGTACAGGTTCGCGCGAACCGGAAGCGTGCCGCGCGACGTGTAGTGGAAGCTGTCGACGATCTCGATCGTTCCATTCGCCGAAGCGATAAAGGCTACGCGAGCATCGGAAGCGCTCAACCCGCCGACGTTATCGGGGTGGAACGCTATTCCTGCGCCCTGGTCAAAGGTGTTCACCTTGCCTTGCAGTCGAAGGTGCAGCGCCAGGTCCTCGACCTCGAAGAAGTAAGACTCCTGACCATGCACTGCCGCTTCGGAACCGTTCTTGTTAAGCGCAACACCGAAAACCTGCTCGGAAGCGTTGTTGATAAGGTCGCGGACAAAGATCGAAGGTGAAAAGTACGATCCAGGATCCTTGACCATCATCACGCGGCCGGCTGAGTCGGTATTCGCCTCGCCGAACGCGATCCACCGGCGATCGGAGGACGCTGCGACGAACGTAGTGTCACTCAGGCCAAGCGATTGGACGTTCAGCTGCGAGACCGCCACAACATCCGCGCCGTATAGCGTGCGGAGCGTGTCGACCAAAGCGATCGGATCCACGCCTGTAGCGCAGAATCCCGAGCCGCCCATGTTCATTTGGTGGTCGCAGACAACCAGCAAGTCTGTTGTTCCGCCGCTAACCGAGCCGGTGCGAACACCAATGCTGTCCGCATTGATGATTACAATGTGGCCATCCGCACCGTAGCTGCCGTACTGCCAGATCTGCTGCACGTCCGGAACGGGTGTATTCGTCATGTATCGGCGAATTGTACCGTCAGGTGCCGAGGGCGTCGGCTTGGTCGAGTAATAGATATCGCCACCGACCGACTGCGCGATGTACTGCGGGCGATCACTGTAGTCGACAATTGTCACCTTGAAGCGCGCGACACCAGCGCCGTCGAGACTCGCTTCGATGTCAGCAACGTACGCATTGGGCGTCTTGATCCGTCGGCCAGCGACCTCGTTTACCGAGGCAACCGTGGACCCGCTGATCTGCACCCGGCTAATGTTGGTGCCGCCGGAATTCGCTACGAGCAGCTCATTACCGCTGTTATCGATGAACATGCCCCAAGGATCCGAACCAACTGCGATCTTCTTGGAGTTGAACAGCTGCGTACTATTCTCCCAGACCTCGAGGCGGTCGAAGGAGATATTGGAAAGGAATGCACGCGCCCGAAGTGTATCGACCGCAATGTCCCCAACAAGGCCACCCGAAGGCAGCTGGAAGGTACGGCCGTAGACCACTAGCGCGGTATCCGGCCTGGCGTTGCTGAGCGTACCCTGCGGATTGGTAACGTTGGACGCGACCGAGTAGCCGATACGTCCTCCGGCATCGTACGCAAAGGAGCGAACGTACACTTTCTGGCCGACGAACTGCGCCGGAACGTTGAGCGGCAGTGCCTGTTGCAGGTCAGTAAAGTTGCCGTTCGACAGAATGCTGTCACGGAGAATTACGCTGTTGTCGCTCTCGCGATACATGACGAAGCCGATGCTGATAACGCCGCTCGGATCGATCGCGCGTATCGAGACTGAATCATCCGCTTCGACGCGCTTGTTGAGCGTCTGGGTGACCAGAGGTCCCTGTGTATCACCGGTCACTGTCTGCACCGAAACTACGACGCCTGCGCCGGAACCCGGCTGTCCAAGGTTGTCGGTAGCGAACGGTACGATCGTAAATGTTCCGGAAGTCACGCCGGCCGGAACAACCAGTGTGTCGACAAAGAACAGCGTATCCGTTACGGAGCCCGGTGTCGGCGCCGTGCGCGTGAGAGTAAATGCACCAGTCACGTTGTAGCCAAGTACGCGAACGCCATCTCTATCAGTTCCGCGAAGCTCTACGACTACGGACTTTCCAGGCGCGGCTACTGCACCGACGCCGGGACGAAGTACCCGGACGCTCGGGCCTGAAACCAGGTTGACCTTGCGAACCACAACGGAATCATTGCCGGCTATGTCGGTGACGCGAGCCACCAGGAAGAGCGGACCTGAGACGCTGTCATTCGCGAACTTTGGCGTCAGGAGACGTCGTATGGTGGTATCAGTCAGTCCGGCCCGGAACTGCTGGGGCACGTTGCTGATGTTCACCGGCGCGAACACCGAGTCATAACGAATGACGGTATCCACGACGCCCAGATCCGGATCGCCGCTTGTCGAGATGCCGACGAGCGAGAATCGCTTCAGACCAACGTTGTCGGTCAGGCGGACGGACGCGAGAATTGTGCTTCCCACCGTGACATTCGAGTCGGCGGAAGGGGAGACGAAGTTGAGGCCGGGCTTGAAGGGGTCCATCACGGTGATCACGACGGTCTGTGCCGCCAGTCCACCATTGGACGAAACGTCGCGTGCGAAACCGCGGATTTCGTATGTGCCCGGTGCCAGGTTTACACTGATGTTGGTGCTGAACGTCCGGGTCGCAGAAGTCGGCGAGCCGGAAACGTTGGAAGAATCGCTCTGAACGACGGTGACGGCGCCGGTGGAACCGATCTGAATGATCTGGTAGCCGATGCGTGTGATTCCGGAGGAGTCCGTCGCCTGCACCGTTATCGTTGCGGGGTCACCCGCGCGGAAGCTGGTGTTGCCTGACGGCGCCAGGACGGTAACAACTGGAGAGCCGCGGTCGTAAACCACGACCGTTCGCGACGCAGTCTCGGAACGGTTGCCAGCCCCATCGGCCACTACCGCCCGCACTTCGACCTGCGAGCCGCTCATGATTCCGCTCAGCGGCACCTGGAACGTTGCAGTGAAACGGGGAGTAGCGCTGGTAAAGGTCGTATCGACCAGCACGTTGCCACCGGCAGACAGCACGAGCTGCTTGAGTGACAGGTTATCGAATGCGGTGACGGTAACGAGCATCGGGGAGTTCGCATCCACCGAGTCGTTTATCGCAGCAATGGACAGCTCGACCGACGGTGCGTCCATGTCGGTACCGCTCACGGACGTACGCTTTGTGTCGCATGCTGCGAGCGTGGCTATCGCCAGCGCCGCCGAAGCGGCGCGCAGAAATATCTGATTCATCTGGGCTCTCTAGGTGGCTTATCGACCGCGCGGGGAGCCGATCTGCTCGCCCTCGTCGATGATGTGTGGGGTGACCAGGATCAACAGATCGCGCTTTTCTTCCTGTCGGCGCGTCTGGCCGAAGAGCCGGCCGATGAACGGCAGGTCTACGAGGATAGGTATCCCCGCCTTGGAAACGGTGACCTGCGTGACCGTAAGGCCACCAATCACCGCTGTTTCGCCATCGCCAACGAGGATCTGGTTGTCGGCGCGCTGCTTCTGGAACGTGTAGCCAAGGTCCGACGCGGCGGCCTGAAGATTGGACCGCTCGGAGTGCAGCGTCATGAGAATCTGGCGGTTGTTCGTGATGTGTGGTGTAACCGATAGAATGATGCCCGTCTCCTTGAAGGTGACGGTCGCGCGGGCAAGCTGTCCGCCAGCGCCACCAGCACCCGACCCTGCGTCGATGATACGGATAGGCGTTTCTTCGCCGACCAGTATCTCGGCTTTGCGATTATCGAGCGTGACTATGCTCGGCTCAGCCTGAATGTCCGCCAAACGGACTTCCTGGAGCGCATCGAGGAAGGTCGTGAGGTTGAACCTTCCGATTGCCGCCGAGAAAACGAGCTCGAGCGCCGGCTGCACCACGCGCTGGTTGGCGTTGGCGATCGCCGACAGGGCACTTCCACCGAGGTTGATGATGTTCGTGGTGGAATTGAAAGGAGTACCGCCACCAGTCGCATCCGGCACGCCGTCGCCGTTGGTATCGATTGGCCTGAATGTCGTCGGATCGGTGCGTTGGACCAGTCTGTTGAAGAACTGCTCGCCGCTGCCGAGATCGTAGCTGATGCCAATGTCCTCGATGTCGGTACGATTGACGAATATGATCTTCGCCTTGATCGCCACCTGTGGGGTGCGAACATCGAGCTCGCGAATGTATGCGAGAATGTCCTGCAGCCTCGAAGGCACATCCGAAATGACGAGGCGGTTGGTCGCGGTGTCGGCGGTAACCGAACCACGGGTTATGCAGGCGCTCTGGCTGGCAATTGTCTGCGCGCCCTGAGGAGCACCCTGTGAACCGGTGCAGTCCTTGGCAAGCAGGTTCTTGATCGTCTCGACCAGCGAGCTGGCCCGCGCGTAGTTGACGGGAATGATCTGCGTTGCCAGGGGCTCGAGAGCCTGCTGCGACGCAATGTTGGCGTAGCTGTCAACCGATATGATTCCGCTTGCCTCTTCCTGCGCGGCGAAACCCTGGCTCTGGAGAATGGCGCGCAAGGCGACATCCCATGGCTGGTCACGCACTTCTGCGGTGACCGTACCGCTTACACCCTTGCCCACTACTATCGTGCGACCGGAGAAGGCGGCGAAAGCTGAAAGAACGTCGCGAATGTCCGCGTCCTGGTATGTAACAGTGATGCGGGGCTGCTGCGACTGCTGTTGGTTCTGTGCGAGACGCTCGGAAGCGGGACGCATATCCCGGCGCGGCTGGACTACCTCGGCGACTTCTACATCGGCCGGGGGAGCTGCGTGCCACGCCGTAAATTCAGCGGGGCCTCCGCTGATCGAGACGAGCACACCCTGCGCGTTGCGCACCACGGTGTAATCGTGCTCGCTATCGAGATCGATTACAACGCGTACGACATCGTCCTTGTACTGCGCGAGGCGAACATTGTTGATACCGCCGCGCGATATCTTATCGTACAACCGGGGGGGCATTACCAGACGTGCGCCCTTGAGGTCAAGCACGACGCGGGCCGGCGACGTCAGAACGAAATCCTGGACGTCAATCGAGCCATCAACGGCGATAACGACGTCGGCGCGTCCCGATACCGGGACGACGCTGAGAGACGTTACTTCGGCCGGTCGCGGCCGCTCTGTCGCCGCGGCATGCGCGACGGAGCCAGCTAGACTGAGGGCAACAACCGTTGTGGTAACCAGCAACCGAAACCGCTTCATGGCTTCCTCGCATACGTTGAATCGTTGAGCGCCAGCGTTTCCTGGCGGCTTTCGCCAAACTCGAGAATCGTGAAGGTCACGGCCTTGGGCGTGATTTGTGACACGCGCATACGACCGAGTGTCTGGCCAACCTTCGCGTTGTACTGCTCCTTGGTATTGAGATCACGCAGAACAGCGCGTGAGTCTCCACCGCGATCGAAAAGCACGACGACGAGCTGCAGATCGGAGATCATCGGCCGAAGCTCCTCGCTGTTCATGAGCGAAAGGAACGGATCGCGGCGACCATCCGCCGAGTAGCCGAATACCTCGCGATACAGCGAGATCTCGTTGCTTCTGGCCGGTGCCGCCTTGGGCACCTCTCCGCCAGCGACGTTGCGCGCCTGTGCGCCGGCGCCGGCAGCGCAGAGGCACAGGGCTACAACCGCGAGCGCGGTGCGAACTAATGAGGGCATGAACATTTATCGGGCTCCCGAGTCGGTCAGACTCATCGGTGCGTCGTCGTCGGTCGCTGCCTTGCGGGCAACGAACGTCTGGATCTGGAATCGCGCCTCGATCGGCGCGTAGTTCTTGTTCTTTTTCTTCTTGAGCTGAATTGCTGACGGATTGGTCGGCTGGATGAGCTTCAGGTTCACTGGAGCGACAATTCGCTGCAGGGAGCCCACGTTCGCCAGGAAGGCGGCGAGAGCGTGATAGCCGCCCACAACGCCGATGTCGTAGCGGTAGGTGTCGTACTGCTCGCCTTCGACTACCGGCTGCGGATCGACTCCTGCGATCTCCAGTCCCTCACGGCGTGCAGCGGAGGAAACCTGATCGAGTAGCGAGGGCACTTCGTTGGACGTGGGGACCAGCGTGCGGATCAACTCCAGATTCTCGCGATAGCCGGCCAGCTGCGCACGGAGCTGGTTGACGTTGCCGCGGGCGAGCTCTGTGCGCGCCTTCTGGTTGACTGATACGACCGCCTCGAGTCGCGCATTTTTTTCAGCGAGCTCGACTGATTTTCCCTTGAATATGAAGTGCCAGTAGGCACCCATCGCGATAACCGCGATCAACGCGACGAAAACCAGAATCTGCTCGCGCTGCGTTTTGGGCATGAGCGCCATGACTTACCTCACCGACAGAGTTACGGGGATCGTGCGAATGGCGGACGAATCGGGTTTCTGATACGCCGCGTCGAGCTGGAACTCGGTGATTTCCTTGCCTTCGGCGATGATCATCGCTGACTTGATGAGCTGTACGTTCTCTATGAACGGAGACGCCTCGAGCATTTTCATGAAGCGCGTCAGCGCCTGGATGTCGACGGTGTTGCCAACGATCTGGAAGTTGGTGCGGTCGGCCGCTTCGAGGCTGTCGGCCAGTGCCTGCGGGGATGTGTCTTTCTTCTTGGAAGTGTCTCCTGCCGCTGAAGCCTGTTGGGCCGCGTTGGACGGGTCCACCGAGTTGGTTTGTACCACCTGGGTGATCCACGTGTACTGCGGCAGCGCACGGCTCACTTCATCCATGATGTGCGGCCATACGAAGCGCTTGCCGTCTATGGAGCGGATCAGCGTAAGCTGAGTGAGCACCGAGTCGCGCTGCGCCTCGGTCTTCCGTTTCTCCTTGATGATGGCGGCGAAGCGGATCGAATCCTGCTCAGCTGTCTGAAGGGAAGCCTCGACGGACCGCATCTGGCCGCCCTGGTACGTGTACATGCCGAAGACGGCAGCTACGGCGAGCGCCACACCGGCCACGGCCGCGATCATGTACGGATCGCGAATACGAGCCAGCGTGTTCGATGCTAGTGCGCCGAAGTTTATCGAGGATCCGCCGCGATTCCGGTTCTTCTTGCCGGCGCCCGGCAGCAGGTTGATTTCGATCATTTGCGAAGTGGCCTTGTGTAAGGGCTTAGGCGACCTGGCGGAGCGCCAGCCCGATCGGAAGCATTAGGAGCGGTGCAACCTCGTCGATGACGAGTGCATCGAAAGCGCCGTCACGCACACGGAGTCTCTGGAGCGGATTGGCAAGCTCGACGGTCAGGCGAAGCCTGGTTGCCAGCGCTTCGTTGAGACCCGGAACGCGTGCGCCGCCGCCGCATATGTATACGACCTTGATCAGGCTCTGCGCGCGCGAGGCAGTGGCAAGGAACGCCGCCGCCCGCTCGATGCCGACCGCGATCTCTTCGCCGCGCGTAGCAAGCACTGCATCGAGATGCGGAGACTTGTCATAACCCTGCAGCAGCTCGTCCGCCTGTTCGTTCGTGAGACCGCGCTCGCGCTGCAAATCCTCACGGAGGCGCCGCGTGCCGACCGGAATGTCACGAGTCAGCAGGGGAACGCCATCTTCCAGGATATTCACGTTGGTTACTTCGTGTCCGATGTTCACCAGGCAAACCACGCCGTGCATCGCGTCGGGGTAGTTCACTTCGAATGCGTTGTGCAGTGCGAAAGCATCCACATCAACGGCGGCAGGCGAAACATCGGCATCGGTAAGGAGACGAATCTTGTTCTCGATCAGATCGCGCTTGGCTGCGACGAGCAGCACGCTCATCTCCTGGCCATCGCCCTCGGGATCGAGGATCTGAAAGTCGAGCTCAACCGACTCCATGTCGAAGGGAACGTGTTGTTCCGCTTCCCAGCGAATGAGGTCGCGCGCGTCCTGCTCCTTCGCGCGGGCGATCTGGATCTTCTTGATGATCACGTCGCGCCCACCGACCGCGGTGACTACGCTCTTGACCTTGACGCCGGCGGCGAGGAGAGCATCACGGATGGCCCCGGCAACGATTCCGGGATCCATTACTTCACCCTCGACGATCGCATCGGCGGCGAGTGGGCTAATGGCAACTCGTACGAGCTCGGGCTCGCCCTTGCCATGATCAATGACCGCAACCTTGACGAGGCCCGAGCCAACGTCTAGACCGATCGTCACCTTCTTGCGTCCGAAGAGCGCCATAGGTACGGAGAGTTAGGAGTAGTGATGCGTGCATGCGGCAGTGTGCCACGGTTTTCTAACGCTTACACGACTGGCGGAACAGAACGTAACAGAGGGGGACTTGGGTCGAGGACGAGGGGAACGGGAGCCAGGAAACACGGAACCAGAGGCAGAAAAACGACGCCGGCGTACGCAAAGCTGCTTGCGTACGCCGGCGATACTGCATCGAATTCGTTACAGCTGTATCAAATGGTTGCTAGCCGCTTCTGTTTCCGGAAAGCTGATAGTTAGAACAGCTCCGCCCATGCACGGTCCGCAATGGGGCGGGGTATGGCGATTCCCGCCATGACCTGCTGGATGACGCAACTTGAGTATGTGATGACCGCATTTCCCAGCACGGTATTCTGCTGGAGGCTCACGTTGGCCGCCATGACTCCCCCGTTGAAGTGTCCACCGGTTCCCTGGGTATCAATGTCCTGTCGAACTATGACCGGGCCAAAGAACTGAAAGCCACCCGTAACCTTGAGATTCCCGCCGACGAGGAGGATTCCCTGACCTTTTCCTCCTGTGAGGTGAAGGTCACCCGAAGAGTAGATGACGGGAAAGTAGCTCTCGCAGGCTTTGGCGGGGATCGACCGGGTGGGGTCGCCCCAGTTGTTGATATCAGACGTTTTGCAACTTCCGTCCGGATTATAGGTGGGCGCGCCCGGATTGCCGGTTGCTGGCTTGGACGTCGCGACAAGATCATTCCACGCGGCGCTACCGTAGTTGAAGTAGGTATTCGTATCACCGGCAGCCGCATCCTGCTTGTACTTCGGGCTTCCGCTCAGACAGCTGTAACCACTGCAGCCGCTGGTTTGAATCTGCGTTGTATCGTTCGTAACAAGACCTGGTAACGGCGGATTCGTGCCGGGAGGCGGACAATTCCAGCCTGGATACTGAGTAGTATCGTTCCCGTTGATGAAAGAGCTTCCACCTATCTTGGTGGCGCCACGGGTGGTAAGCGCGCCCAGCATGTTTAGCTGTGGAGCGATCACGGTGACAAGCAAGCTGGTACGACGGCGGGCACTGGATCGCAACGCGCCGCCCGCGCTTCCCTGCGACGCAACGAGATAGGTGCTGTTGCCCATACGTGTAACGCGTACGGCGGCCCGGCCGCCGTCGGCGGTTGTGAAGACCAGAGACGAATCCACGCGACCCATGGCCAAGTTCGTTATGCCCACGTTCCAGCCCTGCCCCACGGGGCCGGGAACGATAGCCCTGTTCTGGCCATACTCGGCCGCTGCCATGGCTCGCGCCTGGAGCTGCTGGTTGCGTCCCATGCGAAACTGCTCGGTGGTCGCGAAAAACACCCCCGCGATCAGTCCGCCGATAACGACCATGGCAAGGATCGCGACCGCGAGGGCAAAGCCCTCTCGGCGATTTCTGGTAGAATAAGCATGCATAGAATGTCTCCTGGTATTTTCGAGATGAGTCATGGCCGGTTTCGAAGCGCGATAGTCACGTTTACTGAATCGCGGTAGTAGCCGGTAATTTTCTTGGACAATCCCGAGGTGCGGACGGCCGTGCGCGATTGCGCACGAACCATCATCTCGACGCGTCGCACTCGGTTCGCGTCTATCAGGGCCGTGATAGCCGTGCCCAGCGAATCCCGATAGGTGAAGTTGAGTCCCCCAAGACCCCCCGCAGCGTACGGAAGAAATGGTCCGCTCACCGGCTGAATCGAGCTCCACTGCGGCGCCCGCGTGCCGACAAAGTCGCGGTATCCGAGATACCATTGCATGTCGGCGGCCGAGCGATATAAGCTGTATCGCACCCGCCGCACGAACCGAATCGGCACACCGACCGGTGTCGTTGCGCTGAGAGGTGGAAAAATCGAGAGTTGGACGCCAGCGTTTGCTTCGGCCACCGAATTGGTGAAGCCAACAGGCGCCTGTGGGCAGCTTCCGACAGATGGATTAGAAGTGATTGCGTGACCCCTGTAAACATCGGCAAGTGCGCCGTTCGGATCGAGAATGAATAGAGAGTCACCTTGAACAGGCGGGCTCATCCATGTAGTCAGTCCGGAGCGAACGGCGAGAGCGAGCGGTGGGATCGTGATCGTCGTGCGCGCGAGGCTGACGGTGCAAACAACGGATGCCCCAGTGGGAGCACGGAATTCAAGAGCGGTATCCAGCATTGCTGTTATCTCGCCCGGCACGGCTGGAGCCACTCCGCGCAGCTCCATTGGCAACAGATCTCCCGCCTGACGAAGATTGTCACGCATTTCGATAATTTCCGCCGCGCTCAGATAAAACCGCTGCTGGCTGATAACGGTTGTGAGCAACGCACCGGCCACTATGCCCAGCAGTGTCAGCGACACCATGATCTCTATGAGCGTGAAGCCTCTTCGCGCGGAGCAAGCCGCGCTCCTCGTTATGGGAGACATTGCACCACACTCCGGAACGCCTGATTCTTGGCTTTTCCGCCAACGCTGTAGGAAACGGAGTCCACGACTTCATATAATCGGAGAGGAGCTCCTCCCGTGGTGCCGATGCGCGTCCACTTTTCGGTGAACTTTCCGCCGGTGACAGCTCCGCTATTCACTGGACACCTGGTGGTGCGCATGATTTCGAAGCGAGTCTGCGCAATTGAAGCAGCCTGAGCGTGCTGAGTGCCCTGTCCCAGAGTGCGCGATACCACCGCAGAAGTGCCGGCGAGTCCGAGCACACCGATCGCGAGAATCACGATAGCGACAACCAGCTCGATGATCGTGAACCCTTTTTGCCGCACTAGTCGTGACTTCACATGATGCTTCACTGGCAAACTCCTTCGCTGTTGATCCTTCCAAAACGGGTCACGCATATGGAATCCACCAGACTTCCGCGTTGTATACGAATGACTCGATAAAAGGGACTCGCGCTAATGCCGAAAGCGAAACCACGCGGATCGAATCGAATGGTGTCGGTTCCAACGGGTAACGCTACCTTGTGCTCCGAGTAGATATCGTTATCGGGGACCAGGCGTACCTGCTGCCCTGATGAATCACTTGTCACCTTGATGACGTTGCCCGTCCTGATGAATTGCGCGAACCCGCCCGTCTGAACGGCGGTTGTCCGAGCGAGCACCAGTGCAGTCTTCACCTCCAGTTTGGACGAGCGCATTGCGCTCCCTTGCATAACGGTGCCGATGCGCGGCAGACCTACGGCCGTCACGATGCCGACCAACGCGAGCACCATGACGACCTCGACGAGGGTAAATCCATTTCTATGTAGAAACGACATCAGATCTCCTTGCGTACCACAATGGTTATTAGTGCGGCTATCGTGCCCCTGAGCACTGTGTTGTAGACCAACGAGTTAGGGAAAGCGCAACTAACTCAACCCCGCAGAAAGCATTAAAAATTGCAAATCTTTCGCAGTTTGCGAGACGGGCCACGGCACCAATGCGCGCGCGTTAGGCCCGGATATGGTGCAGAAGCTCGAGTGAATCAGGTCTTCATGCCCCCGATCGTGCCAGCGCAACAGACGCTACCCCCGGGCGGGCGTTCTCGGGGAGAATCGGAAAGAGCATCACGAAAGCCGCTCCACCTTCACGCGCACGACGTACCCAGATGGCCCCGCCCAGATTCTCCACGAGCCGCGCCACTATTGCCAGGCCCAGGCCTGTTCCCATGCCCGGATCCTTCGTCGTGAAGAACGGATCGAAGATGCGCTCCTTGTCCTCGTCTGCGACGCCCGGCCCCGAATCGGAAACAATGATCTGCAGCATTTCCTTGGGGTGCCCTGCGGCACTGAGCCACGTGTGCAAACGCGCGTTGGGCGCACGCGGCACGTCTACCTCGTTCGAGTCGCCAGACCGCTGTTTTTTTTCGGCAACGATCTCGCTTAGTGCGGCGCGGCGGGTAACGACATTTACTTCGCCGCCGGCAGGCGCCGCATCGGCCGCATTGAGGAGCAGATTCACGAGCGCTTGCTCCATCTCATTTCGGTCGCCGTAGACGGCCGGAAGTCCGGACGCCAGCTCCAGCGAGACGCGCGCATCCCTGAGCGCACCCTGTCCGCGGAGAAGGTCCACCACTCGGCTAGCAGTATCGCTGAGGTCAATGGCGTGCCGGCTCCTTGGGGCGGGGCGTGCATAGTCGAGCAGTCCGCGCACGATGCGATCGATGCGCGCACTCTCCCGCTCGATGCCATCCAGGGCGCCCTCCACTTCACCCGACCCGCCCGCGCGCCTGCGCAGCGTGTCGGTATACCCGCTGATGGCTGCGATCGGGTTACCGATCTCGTGCGCAACTCCGGCGGCAAGACGTCCGATGCTCGCCATCTTCTCGACGCGGACGAGATGCGAGCGTTCCTCGAGCAGACGGTTTGTCATCCAGTTTATAGCGTTCGCTAGCCGGACGAGTTCGGGGCTCTTGCCAGCGGGCACGCGCCGCGCGAGATCACCAGCTGCGATCTCATCGGTCGCTGCGACGATGTCTTCCACGGGCTTGAGGATGAGCCTGCGAATCTGGTAGGCGCCAAAAGCCACGAATACAGCAACATCCGCCACTATCATTGCCGTCAGGTATAACGAGGCGTCGGCGCTGTCGAGCAGGTGCCCAAATGCGACAAACGACCCGACCACGAGCATCAGCGTAGCCGTTGCCAACATCGTCAGGTTTACCAGCAGCTCCGTGCGCAGCGATACGGCGCGCATGGCTTTAGGTACGGCAGCACTAGTCAGCTGCGGGGTCGCAGTCATGGCATTCTCCCAGAGGCGCGCTCGCGGAGCGCGATTGTTATCGGTTCACCGCGGCTCAGCGCCACGGCACGGGTTGCTTCGGACAAAGCAGCGGCCGAGTCCCCTTTGGCGAGGAGTACGTCCGCATAGCCAGCGCGCAACTCCCATGCATTGGGATGCCGCTTCAGGCCGTCATGGTACGCTGACTCGGCGAGCGCGGTGTCCGACAGCGCGCGCGCGGAGAGTCCAATGATCACGATCGCCCGCATGGAATCCGGGGCGGCCGATAGCGCAAGGCGCGCCGAATTTATCGCGCCCCTATAGTTCCTGCGGGCGAATCGAACATCTGCGTGAAGCATGTTCACCGCGGGTGATTTCGGCGTCACGAGAAATGCGGAGTCAAGCAGCAGGTCGGCGCGCGGCAGATCGTCGCGCATGACCTCGACGGATGCCGCCTCATAGAAGACCGCCGGATCGCGCTGAAACAGCGATCTCGCCGAAGCGTACTCAGCGGCCGCTCCGGCGAGGTCTCCTCTGTTCGCAAGCACACGGCCCGCAACCAGGTGACCTCGGTAGGACTCCGGATGATCTCGCAGTAGAGTGAGGACATAAGTCTTGTCGTCGTGCCATGCCGGCGTCCGCGTCCACGTTCGAACCGCGAAGAGCATCATGACTGCAGCCGAAAAAAGGATCGCAGGGCGCATGTTCTGGCGCGCCGTGAGCTGAAAAACCCAGCCCAACGCGAGCATCGCGCCGATACTCGGCAGGTAAAGGGTTCGTTCCGCCACAGCGACACCCGACGCAAAGAAGACGTTGGACACCGGTGAAAGCGCGATAGGAACCCAAAGAAGACCGAACGCAAGCTCCGGCGCGGGACGCCACGCACGGCGGACGGCAATTCCAAGCGCGAGGGCGAGGACAAGGCCTAACAGTGCCGACGGCGTGACTCCCGATACCAGCTCGATCACGCGCGGGTAGTAGTCCGCGGACAGATCGAGAGGAGCGAGCAGCAGTCTTACGTAATGAGGGACGATTGTCGCTACCGTGAGCAACCGTTCCCCAGTCGAGGCGCCTATGAAGGTCGTTGCCGGCACACTGAAGTAGCGCTCGCGAAAGACGGCGAAGAGTGCGGCCGCCCAGACGCATACTACGCCGGCGTACCACCCGTACAGCGCTCGCCGGTCGCGAAAGAAATCCAGCCAGCGTGGCGCGGTCTTGATCTGTGCGCCAGCATCTTCGCGCGCTCCGGGAAGAGGGCGTTTGACGAGTAGCAGGTCGTGCGCGATGAACAGCCCTAGTACGACAATACCGCTCTCCTTCGAAAGGAGCGCGAGCATGAACAAGGCTGGCGCCCATCGCGACCCGCGTCTATGCGCGAGGATCGCGGAGACCCCAAAGAACGCCACCATCGGCTCGAGGCGTCCAACCACATTGGCGACCGCCTCGACATGCACAGGATGAACACCGAAGAGAAGTCCGACCGCCAGCGCCGCGGCGGGCGCCAGCAGTTCTGCGGCAAGCATGTAGACCGCCACCGATGCCGCCGCGTGCCATAGCATGTTTACGGCGTGCATCCACCACGCAGCGCCTCCTGAAGCGGCCCAGTCGATAGCGAAGCTGGCAATTGCGAGTGGCCGGTATTGTCCGCCCGTGTTCGGAAGGGGCCAGTACGGACTGGCAAATGCTTTCCAGACACCGCTCAGCGAGGAAACGAGCGGATTGCCGAGCAAGACTCCGCGATCGTCGAGGACGTATCCGTTGGCTAGCGCATTGGCGTAAACCAGAATGGAGACGAGGGCGACCACAAAGGGCGCATAGCGCCGAAGTATCATGCGGTCCGGGAGCATTCCGGGAACCGTTGCAGCACGCACCAGGGACCGGATACCAGGGACAAAGGTCGACGCACCAGGCACCACGCTCGCATCAGGCACCATGAGCGGACGTTCCGTGGTCCCTGGTCCATCGTCCCTTGTCCCTGCTCTTCTCACACGTCCATCCCGTAGCGGGACAGCTTGCGATACAGCGTTGAAGGGTCAATGCCCAGCACCTCGGCGGTGCGGGTCTTGTTTCCGCCTTCATTGTTGAGAACCCACATGATGTAACTGCGTTCAATTACATCCAGCGCTGGATTGAGCGGAGCACGGTCGGACACAAGTGGCTCGCTCTTGCGTGCCGTGACCCGCTCGGGCAAGGCATCGGCCGAGATTTCGTCTCCCGGAGTAAGGATCACAGCGCGCTCGAGGGCATTCTCCAGCTCACGTACGTTGCCCGGCCACGCATACTCGAGCATGATTTGTCTGGCAGCTTCGGAGAGAACCTTGACGTTCTCGCTGCGGACTTCGGCTCTGCGGTTCAGGAAAGTGTCCGCCAGCAGAGGTATGTCGTCGCGACGCACGCGCAATGGCGGGAGATGCAGCGCGAAAACGTTGAGCCGGTAGAAAAGATCGCTGCGAAACGAGCCGCGCTTCATCTCTTCTTCGAGATCCCGATTGGTAGCTGCCAGAACGCGAGTGTCTGTCGACAACGCCTCCGTCGCCCCCACCGGAATGACTTCGCGGTTCTGAAGCACGCGGAGAAGCTTCACCTGCGTAGACGGCGTGGTTTCTCCAAGCTCATCGAGGAAGAAGGTGCCACCCGCCGCAGCCGTGAATAGCCCTGCCTTGTCCTTCACCGCGCCTGTGAAGGATCCCTTCACGTGGCCGAACAATTCGCTCTCGAGAAGACTCTCGGGAAGCGCTCCGCAATTGATGGAAAGAAACGGACCTTCAGCGCGAGCGGAGAGATCGTGGATGTACTTCGCGATCACTTCTTTTCCCGTCCCGGACTCGCCCTGGATCAACACGGTCGATTCCGTAGGCGCCACTGTCTCCGCTAGTCGCAGTATCTCGATCCAAGCTTTGCTCTGTCCGACAGGACGTCCCAAATCGGTGACCGATCTGCGCCGGATCTCCTGCCGCAGCGACTTGTTCTCGACGCGAAGCTGCCGGTGCTCGGCGGCACGCCGCATCACCGCGATTATCTCGTCATTGACGAAGGGCTTCTGGATGTAGTGATACGCGCCGGCGTTTACCGCCTGAATGGCGGAGCGCAGGTCCGCCTGAGCTGTCATTAGAATGACGGGTAGATCGGGATCCTTCTCGCGAGCCGCCTTGAGGACATCCAGCCCGCCTACCATCGGCATGCGCACATCGGTCAGAACGATGTCGGGCATCTCCGACTCGAGCTGCTCCAGCCCGGCCTTGCCTCCGCATGCGGTGTTGATGCGAAAGCCGGCATTCTTGAGAAGGATGCGCAGCGTGTCCAGAATGCCCATCTCATCATCGACGATGAGGATGCTGGGTAGTGTAGCGGTAGCAGCGGTCACGCTGGAACTCCTGCGCCGAGAGGCGAATGGGGAAGTAGAACAGTGAACTGTGTACCGTGGGCAGTGCTCTCAACGAGCAAAATCCCGCGGTGAGCATCAATTGCGCGGTGCGCGATCGGAAGGCCGAGTCCCGTTCCGCCGGACTTGGTAGTGAAGAAAGGATCGAAGACACGCTCTTTGACATCGTCCGGAATGCCGGGCCCGTCGTCGGTAACACGGAGCGCGATAGCGTCCTGCGTGAAAGGCGTTCCGCGTGGCACTTGCGCGAATGGCAAGCGCGAGACCTCGACTTTCACGCTTCCGCGCTCCGGCGCCGCTTGCACTGCGTTTAGCGCAATGTTGAAGACCGCGCGGTGAAGGAGGTCTTCATCTCCTTCCACGAACACCGGATCCTGGGGAGCAACGCAGGTCACCTGAACGCCGCGTTTGCAGTCGGGGTGTGTAGCCGCGAGGCTGGTGGCGGTCTTTGCAATCGCACCTACGTCGACGCGGTCGACCCGCGTGACCCGCACCCTGGCGAAGTCGAGAAACTCAGACAGCAGGCGCGAGAGGCGATCGGACTCACGCACGATTAGTGTCCCGAGAATTTCCTCGTCTTCTGTCGCTCTTGGAGAAGCCGCCAGCTGTTCTACAGCGCTCCGGATGGAAGCGAGCGGATTCTTGATTTCGTGCGCGAGCGACGCGCTCAGCTCTGCGACGCCTTCCAGGCGCTCGGCGCGAAGCCGAAGCTCCTCGAGACGCTTGTTGTCCGTAATGTCCTGAAAAATCGCGGTCGCGGAGACGCCCGACTGGTCGGCGTGTCCGTCGATGGTAGTCGTCGTGAGCCCAATAGCGAATCGGCGGTCGAAGCTCGTAATGATCGCTTCGCCGCGGTGAATGCGGATTCGCTCGCGAACGGTGCGCTCCAGCGCTGATGCCAGGCCGGGAGCACTCTCAGCGAGCGACTCAACCACCTGCTTTCCAATCAGGCTTTCCGCCGTAACCCCAAGCATTCGCCCGGCGGACGGATTCGCGTACAACACCCGGCCGGCTTCGTCGACCGTGATAATGCCGCTGCCGATGTTGCGCAGGATGTCATCGGCCTGAAGCCGCGCGAGAACCAGTTGGGCCTCCAGCTCTTCCTTGCCCGCCCCCGCCTGCCTCAGACGTGCGCTTATGTATGCGCTGCCGAACCCAACCATGGCGAATACAGCGAGATGCAATGCAACTGGAATCGGCAGCGTAAAGCCGAGCCCCCAGATCGCGTCGAGCCAGTACATGGCGATGCCGATCGCCGCAATCAGCAAGCCTCCCGCAAAGGGAAGCACGAGTGACCCGACGGTAATGACCAGGATATACAGGGCCGTGAACTGTGAAGCGTCGCTGCCCGTAAGATGGACGACTGTCGTTACGAGACCGAGGTCGAAGAGGGACTGAGCGAGAAAGAACGAAGGGCCAAGGCGGCGGCTGGACGTCGAGAGCCAGACCGATCCGGCGGTGAAGGCTATGGCGCAGAACAGGGCGAGCGTGGCTGCCAGCGTGTCGCCCGCATCCACGTTGCGCCAGCGATACAGCGCCGCGACGAAGATGGCGACACCAACGCATACACGGCCGATGTACATCCAGCGTAGGATTCGGCGCGGGCTTAACATCGGTTGTGACGAGGGTGCAGAGTTGGGCACGGCGGTACGGCAAGCGCACGGTGAGAGTCTTGCAGAGTGCAAGGACTGGTCTGCAGCCGAGCATGGCGTTTTGCTATATATCTTGGACGACCAAGGCATACTGAGGTTACGTGGAGACATCGCACGAACAGTTGACGCTGGGAACCATCGCGTTTCGCCTGCTGGCGGTTTTTCTGCTGGTGCTGGCGAACGGCTTTTTCGTCGCCGCCGAGTTCGCCCTTGTGAGCGTAAGGAGAAGCCGCCTCGAGGCGATGGCGGCTCAGGGGCTAAAGCGCGCTCGTGTGGTGCTCGACACCATTGACGACATCAACTTCTACATATCCGCGGCGCAGCTTGGCATCACCATGGCATCGCTCGGACTCGGCTGGATCGGCGAGGCAGCGATGGCGTCACTTGTGGACCGCATTCTCGTCGCGGCGGGAGTCGATGCGCCCGCCGCCGCCACCCACACGATCGCCGGTGTGATCACGGCATACTTCCTCATCACGTTCCTGCACGTGGTGCTCGGAGAGCAGGCCCCGAAGACGTGGGCTCTCATAAACGCCGAGCGGCTGGCATTCCTGGTCGTGCGCCCACTGCGCTGGTTCGCGACGGCGACGAAGCCCTTCACGTGGTTTCTCAATGCTGCGTCGAACGCGCTGCTAAACATTTTCGGACTTAAGCCCGTGAAGGAGGGGGGTCATGTGCATTCCCCCGAAGAGCTCCGCATGTTGGTGATTCAAACGCACAAGCATGGTCTGATCGACGCAAGCGACAGCGCCATGCTGGCAGGCGTCTTCGATTTTCATAACAAGCGCGCACGCGACGTAATGCGTCCTCGCACCGAGATTGTAGCGATCGCCAAGGACGCTACCGAAGAGGAGGTCTGGACCATTCTTCGCCACGAGCGGTACTCCCGCTACCCCGTATACGAGGAATCACTGGACGACGTCATCGGCGTCTTTCTCGCCAAGGACTTATGGCTGCACGATGGATCGGAGCCGTTCTCGCTCAAGCCTTTCGTGCGCGAGGCCATGTACGTTCCCGATACGCGTCCAGCAGAGCGGGTGTTCGACGACCTCCGAAGAACACGGGCGCAGATGGCAATCGTGCTCGATGAATACGGTGGCACTGCCGGCGTCGTCACGATGGAAGATCTTGTAGAAGAGATCGTGGGGGACATCGCCGACGAGTACGACGTGGCTGCGCGTGAGTCGGTCGAGATGAACGGCGTACTCGAGCTGGCCGGCTCAATGTCGCTGGTGGACGTGAGGTCCGACTACTCTCTCAGCATCCCCGAGGGAAGCTGGACCACACTCGGCGGCTACGTTTTCTCGACGCTGGGCCGCTTGCCGCAGATGGGCGATCGGGTGTCCTTCGGGCGTGGCGAGCTCGAGGTGGTGGCAATGGATGCGCGGCGTGTTGCGGCCGTGCGCGTACATCGAGTGCCCGCACAGCCTGCTGCGGAGTGAGTGACGATTCGCTGCGCATCACCGATCGAGTAGCCATACCGAGATCGGAGCTGGAGGTGCGGGCTACGCGCTCCGGCGGTCCTGGCGGCCAGCATGTCAACACATCATCCACGAGAATCGAGCTTCGCTGGAATCTTCTGAGCTCTGCCGCTCTCGAAGATGGCGAGCGGGCTCGAGCCGCCGCGAAGCTGGCGAACCGGCTTGATGGTGACGGCTTCCTGCGTGTCGTCGCGAGCGCTAGCCGAAGTCAGCGCCGTAATCGTGATGACGCGGAAGCCAGGCTTGTGGATCTGGTCAGTCGCGCGCTGACCGTCCCTCGGAAACGCGTGCGCACCAAGCCAAGCCGCGCAGCCAGAGAGGCGCGCATGGACGCCAAGAAGCGCAGGGGGAAGACGAAAAGGGAACGAGGAGAGGTCGAGAGAGAGTAGAACTGCGAAGCGGACTCGCTTGATCGAACGAAGGAAGCCGCCCGAGGTTCAGTCTTCGCGTTCGCAGTTTCGTACTTCGCAGTCACTCCTCCTTGTCCTCCTCGGGTTGCGATCCCACGCCATAATCTCGATATCCCAGACCCAGCTCAACGCTCAAATCGTGGGCGACTTCGTCGGGGTCCAATTCACCCGCGGGCTCGCCGCTGGCTGCTAACGACTCAGCACGGGCAGAGTCAGCATCACCGGGCGGATCGTTGACTGACGTGTCGGAGTCGTCCGGCGTAATCCCGCGCCACTCTCCATGCCCGACAGAATCGTCCGGTGTGCCGTTCCTGGAAATCGGATCCTTTTCATCCGGCATGGCTTCCTCCTAATGGCAGGCGATCTGTGTTACCAATCCAGCGGTGGCGTACTGAGTACTGCACGGTAAAACTCGATGGATACCTTGTACTGGGGTGAGTGCCGTGCGTTGCAACAATATGGTATGGCTTGCGTGAATGCGATGCCGTGTTGAGTATGGGTCGGGATATCCTGGTAATTGGGGGGGCCCCCCGCATCTCGCGCCTGTTTCGGAGCCACGACTGAATGACGCTACCTGCCGCGCCCCTCGTAGGCGTGATAATGGGAAGTCAGAGCGATTTTGAGTCTCTGTCCCCAGCGTGCGAAATACTCGCCGAGCTCGGCGTGCCGTACGAGACCTGGATAGTGTCGGCGCACCGCACCCCAGCTCGCATGGTTGAGTATGCGACGGCTGCGGAATCGCGCGGAATTCAGGTAATCATCGCTGGCGCTGGCGGCGCCGCGCATTTACCCGGAATGGTCGCTGCTCATACCATTCTGCCTGTGCTGGGCGTTCCCGTACCGGCTACGGCGCTCAACGGCATGGACGCACTGATGTCCATAGTGCAGATGCCCAAGGGCGTGCCTGTCGGGACTCTGGCAATCGGAAAGCCGGGAGCCGCAAACGCCGGTCTCCTGGCTGCAGCTATCGTGGCGCTGAGTGATGACAATCTTCGGGAGCGCGTGCGCGCGTGGAGGGAGGCTCGAACCCGCGAGGTACCAGACAGGCCGCTTCCCTGATGCATCCAATCCTTCCCGGAGCGACGATCGGCATTTTCGGTGGCGGGCAGCTCGGTCGCATGACCGCAATGGCGGCGCGATCATTCGGTTACGGCATTCGCGTGCTCGATCCCGACCCTACCGCCGCTGCCCGGCCTCTTGCTGACGACAGCATCGTCGCTGATTTCAATGATGTAGTAGCGGCCGCGACCCTAGCGCGCGCATGCGATGTCGTCACGCTGGAGATCGAGAAGGTCGCTCTTGCAAGCCTTCAAGCGGCCGCGCTTTATGCACCGGTGCGTCCAGGAGCAGGAGTGCTTGATGTCGTGCAGGACCGCGGCCGTCAAAAAGCCTGGCTCACACAACATGGATTTCCTGTCGGTCCCTATCGTCTCGCGAGCTCGACTGAATCGCTTGGCGAAGCAGTGGTCGCACTGGGCGACAGCTTCGCAAAGTCGTGCACAGGCGGATACGATGGGCGGGGACAGGTCCGGCTCGCTTCTACTGCCGAGGCGAAAACCGCGTGGGTTTGGCTCGGTGAGAAGCCCTGCGTTGTCGAACAGGCGCTCGACCTCGAAGCCGAGTTGTCTGTTCTCATCGCGCGGCGCCCAGGTGGCGATTTGGTCGTGTATCCGACGGCATTCAATCATCACGAGGAGCGCATTCTGGCCTGGTCGGTCATCCCGGCGCCCATTTCCGCAACTCTCGCGACGCGGGCGCAGGAGATCGGCCGCGGCATTGCCGAACAGCTGGGCGTAGAAGGTCTTCTAGCGGTGGAGCTCTTCCTTACGCGCGACGGCAGCCTTCTCGTGAACGAGCTTGCACCGCGGCCACACAACAGCTTTCACGCCACTGAACGCGCCTGCATCACCAGTCAGTTCGAGCAGGCAGTGCGGGCAGTCTGCGACCTTCCCCTTGGGGCCGTCGATGTGGTGCGGCCTGCGGCGATCATCAACCTTCTGGGCGATCTATGGCAGGAGGACCGAGCTCCGAATTTCGCGCGAGCGCTCAGGGACTCGGCGGTGCGCCTACACCTGTACGGAAAGCGAGACGCGAGGTTGGGTCGAAAAATGGGTCACCTGTCAGCGACTGGCACCACACCGCAGGAAGCAGTTGAGCGCGTGCAGGTGGCCAAGGCCGCGTTAACAGCGGGAGGATGAAAACAGGATGGCTGATGGCTGATGGCGGATAACGGATGGTGGTTTCGGACCGAGATCAAGCGGTATGGTGACGTCTGAGGACCTCGATGCCAATCCGAAATCCGATAGTCCACCATACGCAATCCGCCATCAGCTATCAGCCATCAGCCATCAGCCTTCTACTTCCCTCGAATCAGCTCGATCTTCGACGTCGACGACCGGGTAATCGGGATAGTAGCGTTCATCGCAGGTATGGAGACGTTGATGTCCGAGTTCTCCTTCCCTGTCGCGCCGAGCACCAGGCCTTTCGAGCTGATATAGCGCATTTCATCGGCGGTGCCGGTTCCTTCCAACACCATTGCCTGGCCTTGCGCGGTGCCGGAGCCATTCAGCGTGACGCTGGACTTACGTTCCACCCTCCACGCCTTCTCGCCTCCGTACGTGGTATCGCCGAGAATCTTCGAGGCGGTTACAACGGTGGCGGAACCCTCGATCCCCTGATTGTTAAAGGGAGTCGTCGTGGTGTCGACCCAGGACACACCCGCTTTGGGCGACGCGGACGGAAAACGGATTAGAAAGGTCCTGAATTCCTGATACTGCTGCCCGGCGCCTTCGGCGCTATCCGCAGGGGGCAGGAATGAGAATACCTGGCCGATGGGAGAGATGAAGCTTCTGATGGTGTCCCCAACTACCTTCGAGATCTGCGCAGCGAGTGTCGGATTGGTGCTGCTCGCTGAATCGATTACATACATCAGATGCAGCGTATCCTTGCCTTTCGCCGAGATATTGAGAGACACGAGCATATTGGAATTAAGGCTATCCTGGCGCTTCTGTCCCATCATTTCCTGGCTTACTTGACCAATGGAAGTGATGCGGTACTTCACCACCGCAGGAGCGTAGGCGAAATTCTGTGCTTCGATCGCCGTGGCGGAAGAGGCAAGGAAAAGAACGAGGGCCGCGGTCTTGGCGGTCATGACGAACTCCTTTGACATATTTGGAGGATGGCGTGCAGAGGGTTGGGTCAGGCGCAACGGGCGCAGGCAGACTACGCAAAATAACAGAGCACGCAGCCACTACATATACCCCACGGCCTCTCGCGGTTCCGGCAAGAAATGTCTCCACGAGCGAAGAGTGTCATTTCTGACGACCTGGGCGGCAAATCAGCCGTCAACTGCACCTAACACCCAGAGAATTCAATAGATGCACCTTGCCGCCATCCGACCGCTTTCCTCCACGGAGATTCTTGACGCCGCATTCCAGATGTACCGGCGTATTTTTGTGCCGCTGGTGATGCTCGGGGCAATCGGCTTTGTCCCCTTCTTCGCCATAACCATCGGATTCCTATGGATTGGTGATACCGCCGACCCGCAGGTGATGGCGCAGCTCGCAATTCTCCTTTTCCCCGCTCTGCTCTGGTACGCGATCGCGGACGCCGCGATGATCCTCCTCACTTCCGAGCATTACCGCGGTGGCCAGATGACGCCAGGGGCAGCGTTGCGTACGGTATTTCCGCGGTTCGGGCGCATCCTTCTGGCCTCCCTGGGCAAATACGGCTTCATCCTCGGCGGAATCATTGCAATCGCAATCATTGGCACAATCATCACGCTTGTCATCGGGCTAGTGCTAAAGACCAGCAACGCGGGAGCATTTGCAATTGTCGTCACAGTTATTCTCATGTTCGGAATGTTCGCCTGGACACTCTATGCACTGGCCAGGTACTTCGCGATACCTGGAATAGTGGTTCTGGAAAACCTTACGGCTCGCGCCGCTCTCTCGCGGGCGCGCGCGTTGTCAAAAGGTGAAATTGGCAAAATCTGCAAAGTGTACGTGCTCACCATTCTGCTCATTGGAATCGCGACGGTTGTGGTTTCGGTCGCGGTAATGATTGCATTCGGTATGGCTTCCCTCGCTGCGAACGTGATTTCGTCGATTTTCAGCGCGCTGAGCTATCCGTTCTACAGCGTCGTGACGACCTTGCTTTACTATGACGTGCGTGTTCGCAAGGAAGGTTATGACATTGAGCTAATGGAGCAGGAGCTCACGGCACAAGCAAAGCTTGCGTGACTTTCATGCAACGCGCGCTATCGGACTTGTCGGATTTATCTATCGCGGATACGGTCACTGCGGTCTTCAGCGCATCCGGCTACCGGCAAAAAGGGGAGTGGTGGGTAACCCGGAAGCTCGCTGACTGGTGGGATGCTGGTTGGAGAGCACTCCGGCGACTCTGGGATCCAATTGGCGACGCGGCGGCGCAGTCACCTCTGTTGAAGTGGCTAATGATAGCCGTTCTCGCGATTGCGGCCGGCGCGATCATCGGACGGATCGCATACGCACTGTACCGCAGGCGTGGCTTCGGGATGACGGAGGGCGGTAGCACCGCGCGGCCGTCACGCGTTCGCGGCGCTCGCGATTCCTGGGGCGCCTCACAGCTGCTGGCAGCCGAGGGCGACTTTACCGGCGCGGCACACGCATTGTACGAGGCGCTTCTCGAGCACGGTGCCCGGCAGGGGCAGCTTAGATTGCATCCCTCCAAGACGGTCGGCGACTATGTGCGCGAGCTGAGATCACGCTCTTCCTCCATGTTCAGCCGATTCCGTGATTTCGGCCGATCATACGACGTCGTCATCTACGGCATGGGGGAATGCGACCGTGAACGGTACGACAGACTCCGTTCTCTCGCTCTCCCAATTATCGGCGCCGACGCCTAGTGAGCGCCGGCGATTCGACCGAGCGCTGGCTCACGCCGCGCGTGGTTTTCACCGCGCTCGGCGTGCTTACCCTGATCGCCATCCTTGCGCTTCCCGAAGAGGATTTCGGCGAGGGCATCCGGTCCCTGACTACTCGGTCGTACGATGGTTCCGGTGCGCGTGGCGTTTTTGAGGTGGCGAGCCGCCTGGGTTGGCGCGTCGAGCGACGCGAGACACCACTGGCCGCGCCGCTGGACAGCAACACAGTGTATGTAGTGCTGGCTCCCCCCGAGCCTCTCACCACTGGAGAAGTGAACGCACTTCTGGACGCCGTTCGCCGTGGCGCCGGACTTTTCGTCATTCCCGAGAATCGTACACCGCTGGCGGACTCTCTTAGACTCCGCCGTACCGACGCGCCGCGCATGATGGTTGTGCGATCCCGTCAGGTTGTTCGGGATAGCGCAGCGTTCGGCAGCAACAAGTTCGCTGCCTGGGCGAATTACACACTCAATCTTCAGAAGCCGATAGCCGCGGATACAACTTCCTTCCTGACCGGTCTGTATTTCACACGAGTCCCAATTGCGGTTGGATTCTCGCTCGGTCGCGGGCGGGTGGTGGGGCTCGCTGATCCCGGGCTGATTCGCAACCGTTCGCTCCGCCGGCCATTGATGGGCGTCGAGATAATGCGAATGTTCGGCTGGGTGACGCCTTCCATTGGCGCTCCGATGGTCTTCACAGAATATCATCAGGGCTTCGGTCAGCATGCCAACGTCTCTGGGTTGATCGCCGAGGCGCTCCTTGATTCGGCGCCAGGCCGAACGACCCTGCAGCTGATCGCCGCAGCTCTGATCCTCCTGGCGGCGCTTGCACCTCGTCCCATAACGCCGGTTGCGCCTGAGCGCATCGAGCGGCGCTCGCCGCTCGAGCACGTTGGAGCACTGGCTCGCGCTTACGAGCAAGTGGGCGCCACCAGGCTCGCCGCACAGCGAATGGTACGCGGACTGAGGCGCCGGCATCCCTTCGGTGGCGTCCCCTCAACCGATGCCAGCTACCTCGGCGCAATCAAGTTGCGTCACCCCGAAACGAGCAACTACGTGGACACTCTGGAGACGGCCATGCAGCGAGCACTTCCGCCCGCAGACTTCGTCTCTGTCGGCCTGGCAATCGACAATATTGAACGGACTCTCAACGGATGACGACTATCGATCCTCAATTGATGACCGCTGAGCAGGTAGCCGATTCGCTCCGAAGGGTGCACGAAGTGGTGGCTGAGCGGGTATTGGGTCAGGATTCAGCAATCGACGAAGCCCTGGTCGCGTTCCTGGCGCGCGGACACGTTCTACTGGAGGGGGTTCCGGGTACAGCGAAGACAATGCTGGTCCGCGCGCTTGCCGGCGCGCTGAACGCGCGCTTCAACCGAATACAGTTCACCCCCGACCTCATGCCGAGCGACATCACCGGCGTGAGTATGTTGCGTCCCGATGTCGGGAAGTTCGAGTTCCACGCAGGCCCGATCTTCACCGACATTTTGCTCGGTGACGAGATCAACCGTGCGCCGGCGAAAACACAGGCCGCTCTTCTGGAGGGAATGGCGGAACGCCAGGTAACAATCGACGGCGTAGTCCGGCCGCTTGGAGAGCTTTTTACGGTTTTCGCAACGCAGAATCCGATTGAGTTCGAGGGAACATATCCGCTGCCCGAGGCGCAGCTCGACAGGTTCCTCGTGAAGATTCGCATTGGATATCCCGAGCAGGAGGCGGAGCTTCGAATTCTCGCAGCTTACGCGGCCGGCTTCGACGCAGAGCGATCGACTGACGTCGTACCTTCGCCAGTGCTCGACGAAGCCGAGTGCCGAGCCCTGCGCGCCGCGGTCGACCGCGTAAAAGTCGCGCCCGAGGTGCGTGAGTACATCGCCGCAATCGTGCGTGCGACTCGCGAGGATCCCGCTCTCACTCTGGGTGGCTCGCCACGCGCCACGGTGGCGCTCTTTCGAGTATCTCGAGCCGCGGCGCTACTTGCCGGCCGCGATTTCGTAACTCCGGATGACGCCAAGGATTACGCGCTCGCATCTCTGCGGCACCGCGTTGTATTGGCGCCGGAGCTGGAGGTGGAGGGGCGGTCCGCGGACGACGTGATCGCCGCTCTTCTAACGCGGGTGCCCGCGCCTCGGTGAGGTTTTTTCTTCCCACCCGAAGACTTGCGGCATTCACGGCGCTTCTCGCTCCTGTCTGGCTTGTATCGTTGACCCCGGGTGGCGTCGTGCTGGCGATCGGGGTAACCGTCGGTCTCGCTTTCGCGATCCTGTACGACGTGCTCACCATGCCGGGCAAACGCGATGTCGATGTAGAGCTTAAGCTGCCCCCCTCGGTAGGGATCGGCGATGACGCTTCAGGAGAGTATCTCGTTCACTCGCGGTGGCCCGGGCGAATCAGAATTCGCCTGCACGCGAATTTGCCCCCCGGCATCGAGCAAGTTCCCGACAGCCACGGGTTGAGCCCCGCGCTTCTGCGAGGAAGCGCAGCGGAAGGCCCCAGCGTAGTAGTCGCACCGCATGGCGATACCATGTTTCCATTCTCCGTGCGTGGCCGAACACGGGGCGAGTTTCCAGTTGGCCCGGCAGCATTGCGCGTGATCGGCGTACTCGGCCTGACGCAGCGCACATTCATGTATGCGCCATCGGAATTGGGCGCGGCGCACATCACTGTCACGCCATCACTCACGGGAGTCCGCCGGCTCCGACTGCTCACCGTCCAGCATCGCCTCAGGGACGCGGGCGTTCGTGCCACCCGGCGGCGAGGCGAGGGTACGAGTTTCGCCAATCTAAGGGAGTACGTTCTCGGCGACGATCCGCGGCACATCGACTGGAAGGCGAGCGCCCGTCGGCAGAAGCTAATCTCGCGGGAGTACTCTGTAGAGCAGGGACAAACGGTGGTTATCGCCGTCGACGCCGGACGTCTGATGACGCAACTTGCCGATCCATACTCCCGCTTCGAGTATGCGCTGTCGTCGGCACTGGTTCTGG
>JACMME010000016.1 GCA_014379205.1 Gemmatimonadaceae bacterium | reverse complement strand
GTCGCGAGGCAGGGGTCACCAAGGGCAGCTTCTGAGCATCCGCTGTCTCAGTGCGCTCATTGTCTCCTCCATGAATGAGAACGCGGCCAGCCAACGCCATGTTCTGCTGCGAGCGCTCAAGTAAGATGCGGCGGCGCAGCCGACGCAACAATCATTGGCCCGCTCGTCGGCAGCAACTACTCGTTAGATAGCCGCCCTGCGGAGCTTGACCGGTTCGTCATACCAATCGCGATTGCTGTTCACGGCGAGCTCAGCGTCCGTGTCCAGCGGCAGCAAAACGTATAGGTCGACCGCCCGCTCGCGGACGCGCTCCAGCGCCGGCCCTAGCTCCTCCCAGCACCGGCCCCCCATCTCCTCCGCCCACCGCAACGGGAAGCTGCGGTGCTCCACGAGGGCGATCTCGCGGAAAGCGAAGTCAGCCGGGTTGTCGTTGCGAGCTCCGCCCCGCGGCGCGAAGAGCTTCGCCTCTTCGTGCTCGCCCCGAGTGGAAAGCCTTGCGAAGTGCTCCGCAGCCCACGCCTCCTCCTCGGCCATCTTTGCCGCAGAGTTCTCCGCCGTGTCGAAGCTCACACCGCTGACCGCTGCGTCCGGGTCCGTCCAAACACTGACCGTGTAGACGAGCGCCTGCGGGTACTCGCGTCGCAGCGTCGCAGCCGCTTGGTCGAGAAGCCGCGACATCTCGATCAGGTAGAGAGTCTCATCGAACACTCAGGTAGATTCTATCGTAGGTTATGGCTATCTAACGCAAAATGTACTGCGAGCTTGTACGCCTGATATGCTGCAAGATTACATGGCGTGATAGGCTGCGGAATTCGCTGCAGCATATAGCAACTCCAGTTATTCGGTTAATCCAATAGTAAATACTTTGTTCACATAGCGTTACTTCGTCTGTCTTCACGGTATCAGCCTAAATGTTATGACCAGAATTAACCTTACAGGGAAATAACCCCTCCCTCCCAAGCCGGTTGGCGAGCGAGCCGCGCACAGGCCTCGCTAATTGTGCAGCGATCGCTTGAACACTGGGTCTCCAACTGCGGCTTAGCAGCGTCACAAGCTGTCGACCGGGCTTCGCACTCCCTTTCCACCGCGATTCAGAACGTGAGTGTAGATCATCGTCGTGCTGACTTCGCGGTGACCCAGCAGTTCCTGCACGGTCCGAATATCATAGCCGGCCTCCAGGAGATGCGTCGCGAATGAGTGGCGAAAGGTGTGACAGCTCGCGCGCTTCGGAATCCCCGAGTCCGACATGGCCCGCTTCACTGCGCGTTGCAACACGGACTCATCGATATGATGCCGCCTCCGTTGTCCGGTCATCACATCGAGGTATTGCCGAGTCGCGGGAAATACCCAGAACCAGCACCATTCGCGCTCCGCATTGGGCGCCTTTCTACCAAACGCTTGCGGCAGTTCTACCCCGCCAGCGCCTCTGACAAGGTCGAGCCTGTAGATCCCCTGAACGCGCTCCAGATGCGCGGTTAGGTCCTTCTTCACGCTTTGGGGAAGCATCGTGACGCGATCCTTGCCACCCTTCCCGTCCCGCACCAGGATCTGATTCCCGTCGAAATCGATGTCCTTTATCCGCAGTGACACGCACTCGGCGAGCCGCATCCCCGTTCCATAAAGTACGGTCACCATTAGATGTGCCGTACCGGTAAGACAGCCGAGCACCAGCTTCACCTCATCCCGACTCAGCACTACCGGGAGCCGCGCCGGTCGTTTCGCACGCACGACGTTATCCAGCCAGTCAAGCGGCTCCCCGATGACCTCGCGATACAGAAAGAGCAAAGCGCTGAGCGCCTGGTTCTGCGTGGACGCACTTACACGCGCGTCCGTGGCGAGGTGGGAAAGGAAGCGCTCTACCTCGCGCCTGCCGAGTTCTCGCGGGTGCCTTACCCCGTGGAACCGAACATAGCGTTTGATCCAGTAGATGTACGCTTCTTCAGTTCTCCTGCTGTAGTGTCGCACAAAAATCGCTGACCGTACACGGTCCAGCAGCCTGCGCTCGGGAGGCGCGGATCCCACGGGCGAGAGCGAACGCATGCTGGCACAGAAACGCCGCTCGCGATGCCAAGCGCCATCAGAAAACCGCGATGCTCATCCCGGCGTTGCCGGTTCCGCCCGCGCTCGCCCGTCCCGCGTTGCGAACCAGACATACAGCGGTGTGCCCGCCAGAATCACCAGAAATCCCCACAACACGACCTCGGCACCAACTCCGTACATGGTGTACAGCACGAACACGAAGGCGATCGGCGCTACGATGTGCGCCCGCTTCCGTTCGGCGAGCGTGTACCGCTCCGGATCCCGCCGCGCGAGCATCAGCTCCGAGGCCGCCGCGAAAAGGTGCGGCAACAGTGTTGTGAGTACAGACAGCAATACGATGAACTCGAAGACGCCGAGCAGCGTCTTGACGAAGTACATGAGCAGCATCGCGCTCGCTACCGCTGTTCCGGCAATCAATCCCACGTACGGCGTGCCGAATCGCGGATGGATTTTTGCGAGGCCCCTGAAAAAGATGCCGTCCTGCGCAGCCGCGAGCGGGATTCGCCCCGCCATCAGGATCCAGCCGTTCAGCGTTCCGGCACCCGCGATGATCGCCGTCGTCCCTATCACCACCCCCGCCAGTGGCCCCACCGCGCGCTCCACCGCCAGCGCCACAGGGCGAGGCGAGGACGCAATTACGTCGTTGGGCAGGACACCAGCTACCGCGACGGCAGAGAGAAGAAAGACCATCGTGCCCAGCGCGTAGCCGAGCATGGTCCCACGCCGGATTGTGCGCTCGGGACGCTGCACTTCCTCCGCCGGCACTGTCGCGGACTCGATGCCGGAATACGCCCAGACCACCAGCGCCGCGCCTGCTGCGAGCGACCCGAATCCTTTAGGAGCAAATGGAGACAAATTCGCCGCATCGAAGGACGGCAGCGTCAGCAGCATGAGGGTGATGAGCGGCACGAAGTTCAGGAACATGATCGCGATCTGCAGTCGCGCGCTCTGCTTGATGCCGATCACGTTGATGAGACACAGTCCCCAGATCAACGCCTGCGCCAGCGCGAATTGAAGCCAGACGCTCTCGCCCAACGCCGGCGAGAAGCCGGCCGCGTAACCAATGACGCCTGTCACAATTCCCGCGTTTCCAATCACCGCGCTGAACCAGTACGCCCAGACGGTCTGAAATCCGGCGAACTCCCCGAATGCTTCGCGCGCGTACACATATGGCCCCCCGGTGCGCGGATACCGCGTTCCTAGACTCGCGTACACGAGCGCGACGAAAAAATATCCCACGGCCGTGAAGAGCCATGCGACAATTCCGAATGGCCCCGCCGCCTTCGCGACCGAAGCAGGCAGAGTGTAAAGCGACGTCCCCACCATGTTGCCGACGATTAGAGCGACGGCGCCAAGGAGGGAGAGACCGCGGATGAGTTTGCGTGGGGAGTGGGCGGTTGTGGATGGGGAGTGGAGCAGGCTGTCGGAAGCGGCCTCCGCTTGGCGCTGGGCTCCGCGTCCGTCACCCCCCACTCCCCCTTCCCGCGCCATCACCTCGGTACCAGCACAAGCACATGCCGCGTCTCCTGCTCAACTCTCTGGCGCGAGTACACGAGCGGGAAGTACTCGCCGCGTCCCCAGAGCGGCAACAGGTCGCCGTAGAAGGCGCTTCCAGGCTGGCCGGACTGGCCCGGCGTGCTCGTGGCAACTGACTTGTCCCAATCCGACGGATCCAGTATTTCCCGGAACGAAGCGCCGTGCGTCTGCAGCAAACCTCCTCCGCCAGTCATGTTGACAGTTTGCCCGTTTCCTCCGCGCGGTGTGGAGGGTAGATCGAACGCCCCGGCCAGGGGATGCCGGAAGTGCGCGAGGTGCAGGGCTCCCCAGTTCCAGCGCGAACGCTCGCTGCCGAGCTGGCGTGTGAGGTCCGTGATCGCATCGTCGAATGCCGCTAGCGTCAGCGAATCCCGGCGTGCTCTCGACTCACCTCCTGTGATGACGCGAACGACAAAACCGGCATCGCGGTACGGGACCGCTTCGCTGGCCGGGCCGCTGACGAGCGCGCCGTATACCCGCCGGCTCAGCGCGTTATACCAGGCCTGGTACAGCAGCGGCGCCATCGAGTCGCGCGACATCTGGAAGTTCCAGCGAGCCAGCGCGCGAACCTCCTCGCGTTCAGCCATTCCTCGAGCTTGTGCGGCTGCGAGCAGCGCTGGCACAAGCCGGCGCGCGAAGTCTGTGTATTCGTCGTGCTGCAGGCGCTGGAAGCCGGCGACCGTCCAGCCCGTGCTGTCCCGTAGTACGTCAGCGATCCTGTTGGCGCGATTCGGAGGCGCGAACTCGTAGTTCAGTGGAATGCTGTAGCCACGCGGCAGGATGTTGTGATTCGCCGTGACAATGAAGCCGGCCGAGGGATTGTAGGATTTTGGCAAGCGCGCGAAGGGGACCCAGCCGTCCCATTCATACCGGCCGTCACCCGGCACGGGCAGGAGCCCGGACCAGCGTCGCACGGGCATGAGTCCGGCGGCGACCCAACCGATGTTTCCGTCGACGTCCGCGTACACAAGGTTTTCAGTGGGAGTTTTCCACCGCGCTGCAGCGGTCAGGAAGCTCTGCCAGTCGTGCGCACGGTCCAGTGACAGCGAGGCGAGGTACGCTGCCGCCCCGGGCTCGCTCGTCGCGGAACGCAGAACGAAGACGCGGCCGCTGTCCTCACCAATAACAGCACCATGCCGCGTAAACTCGAGAGACACCACGCGGGGCGCTTCCCCACGCACGCGAATCGTGTCAATCAAAACGCGAGTCGGCCTCCACACTCCCTTGAACAAAGTGCAGCGCCTCCTACCACCGCCTTCTCGCCCTGCGCAGTCCCGCGCCTGCTCCACGTAAATATCCTGCTGGTCCATTCCCACGACCGTGAACCCAAACCCGATCCGCTCGTTGTGGCCGAGCGCTACCCCCGGGAGAGCCGGCTCGCCCGCGCCGATCACGTTCCAGCCCGGTCCAACCAGGTGCGTTACATATCGCAGTGAGGGGAGCGCGATAGACCGGTGCGGATCGTTCGCGAGCAAGGGCTTGCCGCTAGCGGTGCGCGTTCCCTTCACCACCCAGTTGTTGGAGCCCGTAATGCGCTCGTAGCCGACGGGACCAGAGGCGTCGAAGAGTCCTTGCGCGATTGTCGTGTCGATTCCCCTCAGGTCGAGCCCCGGCGCCGGATCCAGAGTTCGATATGGATCGGTAGGCCAGAGTTGCTCCACCTTCCTTGTCCCCGCGAGCGCAACCAGCCGGGCACGCAGGATTTCCTGGTCCGCATTGCCGCTGACGTCGAAAGTGGCAAGACGGAGAAGAGGCACGTCGTCGCTCCAGGGTTCCGGCGCAATGCCAAGCATGGTGAACTCAATAGGCGGCCGGTCCTTCACATGATTTATGTGCGCATTCACGCCTTTCACGAACGCGCGCACGATCTGCTCGGCGTCAGGC
>JACMME010000152.1 GCA_014379205.1 Gemmatimonadaceae bacterium | reverse complement strand
CTGGAGAAAGTCGCGCATCGCCGCCCCGGTGGTCTCGAGCACGCTGTCCAGTTTTTCCCAGCCGTAGATCTCCTCCACTTTCGAGTAGCGATCGATGTTGAAGTACAGGACGACGATCTCGCCGCGGTCCTGCACTGCCTTCCTTATGCTGTCGATTGTCGCGGCTACGGTCGGCAGGCGCGTGAGCGAGTCCCGCAGGAGCTGATGGTAATCCACGCTCAGGTCGCCGGGGTGGGAACCAGAAGCTTGATGTTTCGCTCGACGGTCGACGCTAGTCTGGCGAGCTCGAATGGTTTCTCGACGAAATCATCCGCCCCCGTTTGCAGCGCCTGCCGCTTGTTCACCCAGTCGTCGAGCGCGGTCACCATTACGACGCGCACATTGCGGCCCAGGGTCGGGTGCTGCTTGATGTCGCGGCAGACCTGCCATCCGTCCCTGCCCGGCATCATTACGTCCAGGAGAACGAGCGCGGGCTTTACCTGCTCGAACGCCTTCAGCGCGTCATCGCCGTTGTAGGCGACGGTGATCGGGTATCCACGCGCTTCGAGATAATCCCTGATGATGTGAGCGTTGTCGGGGTTGTCGTCGACGACGAGGATTGGTGGGTGCAGATTGTCAGCCATAAGTGCTTGATCGAAAGGATGTTACTGACAGAAGCGCGCAATTCGCAAGCCAGCGCCCGTTGTCGTGAGAAGCGGCAGGCGGTGAGATCTGTTCTACGAGTACTGGAAGGAAATTGCGTTTGGACGATTCATCGACCGAGATGAGATCGAAAAAAAACCGACCTGAGATCGGCAAGTGATCTTGTCGGCTCCATTGCGCGTTGACGGGATAGATTCGCTTGGGACCTACGGATGTCGCGTCAGCAGCGGCGCGCAACTACCTCCAAAGGAGACCGGAGAGACTACTTGACGGTCGGGTCCGTAGAAACTATGATCGCCCCATAGGGATGACCCGGACCAAAGCGGTAGTTTGCCTTGGCCATATCCAGGAAGCGGAGCGACGTCAGGCTCGAGACGGGGATCTCTTTCAGCGCTTCCGGGCCGCCCATGCGTGCCGTCACCAGATAGACGACTACGTCACCCTCATAGTGAAGGCTTTGCGGACCACGCTTGGCCAGCCAATTGGGGCGAAGATTCTTGACGAGATCGAGTGCGCTGCCACCTCCCGCATTCCGGATATCTTCCTCATCGATGAGGTCTCGGGCAACTCGCTTACCACTTGAGCCAGTCGAGGCGCACGCGGCCGTTGCAAGAACCAGACAAGCCAGGATCAAATAGCGTGACATTGTGAAACCCTCCGTAAGCCTTGCTCGCGAGACCATCCGGCGAGATGGTGCCCACCTAGCCAAGGTTCAAGCGAGCATATGTATGAAATATGAATCGCGTCGCGATAACCGCCAGTGCTGTTCGGGCCAAAGGCCTTTCAGGCCCGCGCAAACACAGGCAACCACCAAAAAAAAGAGGGCCCCGAAACACCGGGACCCTCTCTTAAAAGAACCTGGCGCGTTAAGCGTTAGGGTCTATCCCACCAGATACGATTCTCCAACCCGGCTCCGCCCTGCGCGGCGACCGCCGCATCGAGGTTTGCCTTGTTGAACGATTGCTCGGACTGGGGATAAAGCAGTCTGCGCGCGACCACTGGTATGATCGCTGCCGGTCCCGCCCTCAAGTCAGGAACGCCGGTCCGCCTGTACTCGGCCCATGCGTCCGATCCCTGCCCGTACAGCGAAATCCACTTCTGCAAGGCGATTTGGGTAAGGCCAGTCACCGGAGTGTAGACCACTCGCGGCTGGGCGAGATAAGTAGCAATCACCGCCGCTGAAATCCCCCACTGCTCCATCGAGGCGGAAATCCCAGCGTTGTAAAACGCTGCGGCCGACCCTGTAATCCAACCGCGCTCAGCTGCCTCGGCCTGGATGAAGAGCACCTCGGGGTACGACATCAGCCACGATGGTGCCGATGGGTCGTGGAAGACCGTTCCGGGCAGAGAGGTCCTGGTGAATCCCAACGCGAGCGCGTCTGGGCTCGTCAGACCGTTCGGCACACCAATGTACTGGCAGGGCGGGGTCGTCTGGCTGTCCTTGGTGCACTGCGCATAGACTGCGAGGCGTGGATCGCTCAAGGCCTTCAGCGTGTCAACCAGCGTCTTGCTGACACGGTGGTCGTCACGCGAACCCTTGCCGTCGGGTGGCCGTTGATTGCTGTAGATGGGTGAATCATTGCTTCCATCGCCCGGCCAGACGAGCTTCGCGTCGTCGGCGTTCGACGTGAACACCCCCGCCGTCAGCGCGGCGGTCAACTCTGCCCGCGCCTTAGTCGGATCAGCCTTGGAGAGACGCATAGCGTTCCGCGCCCGCAAGGAGTTGGCGAACTTTCTCCAACTGGTCACGCTCCCGCCATAGATCGGATCGGCGCTCCCGTAACCGGTGCCCGTGCCCATCTGGTCATGCGCACTCTTGAGATCGACGAACAGGGCGTTGTAGATGGCCTGCTGAGAGTCATACACGGGCGTAGTGGTTCCGCCCCTGTCGACACTGTTGGCCTCGGTGTATGGGATGTCGCCCCACAGCTCCGTCATCACGCTCAGCGCCCACGCGTTCATGATCCTCGCGGGACCCGCCTTGTTGGTGTTGCCAATGGCGGTAGCCTTGTCGGCGGCCTGAGTCAGGTCCTGCAACCCTCCGGAATACAGCGAGGACCAATAGGAATCGATGGTTCCAGGGCGGATTTCGTACCAATCCTCGTCGACGTACTGGATCTTCGCGAAATGCTGGGCCCAGAGCGACGTCATAGTCATGTCAAACGTTGTCCCCCTTAGGAGGCTGACCAACGCCACCGCTCCCTGGGGGAACAGATACTCCGCACTGACATCGGTCGGAGCATTCGGGTTCACGTTGAGGTCCGTCAGTCCATCGTTGCACGAGCTCAGAGAGAGAGCGAGCGTAACGCCGGCCGCGGCCTTGGTAAGCTTCTTATATGTCATTTTTGCGCTCATTGAATAGTTGGGGTCGCATTACGGCGTAATGGAGAGATTGAACCCTATGCTTCGCTGCGAAGGGAACTGTCCGTGCTCTAGTCCCTGAGCGTTTCCAGAGTTGAACGCTGTCTCAGGATCGAGGTGTGGCACCTTCGTGCTGAGCCACAGGTTGCGGCCCACGAGCGCCACATATGCTCGCGAGACACCCATCCGGCCGGCCATCTGATCGGGAAGGATGTAGCCCAGCTTCAGCTCGCGCAGCTTCACGTAACTTGCGTCGAAGATGTGCGCTTCGTGAGTGCCGTAGAGCGAGTGATTATACCCCTCGGACGAGGTCCTAATCGTGTTCGGCGTGCATGGAACGCTGCCTACGCAAAAGGTGCCATCGTTGCGCACTCCCTCCACCAATATACCCGTGTTGGCCGGGCAGAGGACGGTGGCGGAGGAGGCGACGCAGTCACGTCCGACGAGGGTCTCCTCCAACACGCCAGAATAGCGTCCAAACATATTCGTGACGCTGAAGAGGTCTCCACCCTTATGCTTGTCGAACAAGAAGCTGAGATCAATGCCCTTGAATCTGAAGGTGTTCGAAAGTCCGGCTGTCCAATCGGGCGGGTAATGTCCCAGAACGCGCTTCTGAACATCCACGAGGGGACGCCCAGTGGTGGCGCTGACTACAATGTTGCCCGCTGCGTCACGCCGGTACGGGTTTCCATAAAGGGCGCCATAGGGCTCACCCTTCCGCGCCTCGACCGTCAAGCTCCAATAGGTCCCGAGCACCACCGTCTGGAGATCTTCGTGGAGCTCCTCCACACGGCTGCGGTTACGGGAGAAATTCAGCGACGTGTTCCACTCGAAGCCGCTGGCAAGCCGGATCGGCGTGGCGGTAAGGAGCGCGTCGAAGCCCTTGTTCGAGATCTTCCCGGCGTTGACCGCAATGCTCGTGTAGCCGGTCGCGCCGGAGATCTGGGCGTTCATGATCTGGTTTGTGGTAGCCTTGTTGTAGTACGTCAGGTCGAGGCCGAGCCGGTTTGTGAAGAAGTTCAGCTCGGTTCCCACCTCAAAAGCCTTGGTTTCCTCAGGCTTCAGGTTTGCATTTGCCAGCGCTTGCGGCACCGCATACCGCGGCGACCCGCCGAAGGGCGTAGTAGCAGTATACGTGGACGCCAGCTGATAGGGGCTGGCATCGTTACCGACCTTCGCGAAGCTGGCGCGCAGTTTTCCGTACTGCAGGAAGCTGCCGGACAGCGCTGGCAAGGCATCCGTAAAGACGAAGCTACCCGAGACGGACGGATAAAAATACGAGTTGCCGTCCTTCGGGAGCGTCGACGACCAATCGTTTCTGCCCGTGACATCCACGAACAGGTAGTTGTTCAGGGCGACCTGGGCCATCCCATAGAGGCTGTTGACCTTTTTATGCTCTTCATACGCGTCGGTCACCGGCGTGTACTGCGCATTCCCAACGTTGTAGACGGCGGGAATCACCAGCGCATCCACATTCGTGGAGTTGGCCTTGTATTGCGTCTTCCGTAAGTTGCCGCCGAAGTTGGCGGTTAGCGCAAGACGGCT
>JACMME010000015.1 GCA_014379205.1 Gemmatimonadaceae bacterium | reverse complement strand
GTTTGTCAGGATGTGCCGGGGATCGACGCGTCCCGTGACGGCGAGACCATACTTGAGCTCCTCGTCAATAATCGTATGGCCACCTACGATGACCGCGCCCGCTTCGTGCACCTTGTCCTGCCCGCCCCGCAAAATCTCCGTGAGGATCGCGAGCGGGAGCCTGCTCTCGGGAAAGGCGGCAATGTTGAGCGCTGTCAGCGGCTCGCCTCCCATGGCATACACGTCGGACAATGCGTTCGCGGCGGCGATCTGCCCGAATGCATATGGATCGTCAACGATGGGCGCGAAGAAGTCGACTGTCTGAACCAGCGCGAGACTGTCAGACAGTGCGAAAACCCCGGCATCATCGAAGGTCTCCCGTCCCACGAGAAGTCTGGGATCGGCGCGATGCGGGAGTGGTGCCAACACACGAGAAAGGTCACCCGGACCCATTTTTGACGCTCAACCAGCGCACCGCGCGAACGCGGTAAGACGGAAAATTTCTTCGCGGGTATTCGATCCCGATGCCGCAATGGAAGTCATCCGGTTACAACCGCTACGGCGTCGATCTCCACCAACGCCCCGCGAGGTAATGCAGCCACCTGCACAGTTGATCGCGCCGGACGAGAGGAGCCGAGAACACGTCCATATACCTCGTTGACCTGGGAAAAATCACTCAGGTCGAGCAGGTATACTGTCGTCTTGACCACACTCTCCCAACTCGTGCCGGCTTTCTCCAATATCGCCGCCAGATTCTTGAGAACGCGCTCCGTCTGCGCAACGCAATCACCGTCGACCATTTTACCAGACTCGGGATCCAGACCTATCTGCCCGGCCGTGTATAGAAACCCATTTGCCACGATGCCCTGTGAATAAGGGCCAATCGCTGCCGGGGCGTCCCCAGTCTTGATGATCTGCATGCGTACCATCTCCATTGTTAACTTGCCGACTCAAACTTGTGGACACCCAAAAAAATCAGCTCTGGCAGGTGTAATTGTCTCGGTATCGTTGATGGGTTGACATGCCAAATTGAAAGCACGTTTTAGAACAGACCAGCGATGGTTCCGTCCTTCGCTATCGACATTCGCTCCGCAGCGGGTTCTTTGGGAAGACCCGGCATCGTCATGATATCTCCCGCTTGTGCAACAACGAAGCCTGCACCCGCGGCGGGATAAATCTCGTTCACCGTGATGCGGAAACCAGTTGGCCTTCCCAGCTTTGTCGCGTCGTCTGTGAGGGAATACTGCGTCTTCGCCATGCACACGGGAGTATCCCGAAGACCGATCGATTCCAGATACTGAATGGCGCGCTCGGCCTTCGGCACGAAGTCCGCTCCGTCCCCGCCGTATACCTTACGAACGATGGTGTCGATTTTCTCCCGAATCGAAAGGGATGTGTCGTAGAGCGGGGCATACTTCCCTGAGGCTTCTCCCAACGCTGTCATCAGCTCGCTGGCCAGAGCTTCTCCGCCTCGACCTCCATGCGCCCAAACTTCCGTAAGCGCCACACGAGCCTCCAGCTTCCGGGCGCTATCGCTCAGCATCGCCAGTTCGGTATCAGTGTCTGTGACGAAGCGATTGACAGCGACGATCACCGGAATTCCGAATTGCCGCACATTCTCGATGTGTTTTTCCAGGTTCGTCAGGCCCCGCTCGAGCGCACCAAGATCCTCGGTCCCAAGATTCTTTTTGTTCGCGCCGCCGTTGAGCTTGAGCGCGCGCACTGTAGCGACGAGAATCGCCGCCTCGGGATTCAGCCCGCCGAAACGGCATTTGATGTCGAAGAATTTTTCCGCACCAAGGTCGGAGCCGAAGCCTGCCTCTGTCACCACAACGTCAGCGAGCGCGAGCGCGGTGCGGGTAGCCAGAATGCTGTTGCATCCATGCGCAATGTTGCCGAACGGACCCGCATGGACGAAAGCCGGCCCTCCCTCCAGCGTCTGAACGAGATTTGGCCGCAATGCATCCTTGAGCAGGAGACTCATTGCGCCGACCGCCCTGAGATCCGAAGCATACACAGGCTTGCGCTCACCGCCGGCGGTGGAGGCGACAATGATTCGCCCAAGCCGAGCTTCCAGGTCATCGCGGCTGGTTGCAAGCGCTACAATGGCCATAACCTCGCTCGCTGGAATTATCACCCATCGCTCCTCGCGGCTGAACCCGTTTGCGACGCCGCCAAGCCCGATGACCGCATCCCTGAGAGCCCGGTCGTTCATGTCGATCGTGCGAGGCCAGGATATTCGGCGGGGATCGATCCTGAGCGAGTTGCCATGATGAAGATGATTGTCCAGCATGGCCGACAGAAGCGAGTGCGCCGAGGATATCGCGTGAAAGTCGCCCGTGAAATGAAGGTTTATGTCCTCCATCGGCAGCACCTGGGAGTAGCCACCGCCGGCCGCACCTCCCTTGACGCCGAACACTGGCCCAAGGCTGGGCTCACGAATGCAGAGGACGGCGTTCACTCCACGACGGCGCAGCGCCTGAGTCACCCCGACTGTAACTGTACTCTTTCCCTCCCCCGCCGCGGTGGGATTGATTCCCGTTACAAGAACGAGGCGGCCGCGAGCGGGGCGCCCCGCAATGTCCAGATCTACTTTTGCCTTGTACTTGCCATACAGATCGAGCTCGTCTGCACCTAGCCCAAGCTCCGCTGCCACGTCCACTATCGAACGCAGTTTGGCTTGTTGCGCGATTTCAATGTCGGACGGAACGTGAGGCACTCCACTCTCCCGGATTTGAGGGCGGAAAACTACTTGCCGTCACTATGCCATCGCCAGACCGAAGAACGCTCGTGCGTTGTCCGTGAGTTTTGCGCTGAGAAGTTCCGGATCTACTGCGCGTGCCATTGCCAAGCGCGCGATGGTGAGCGGTACCCATGCGGGTTCATTTCTTTTTCCGCGATGCGGAACCGGGGCCAGGTAAGGGGAGTCGGACTCAGCTAGCAGACGGTCTTCGGGAACCATTCTCAGGAGGTCGAGGTTCACCCATTTCCTGAAGGTCACAATCCCACTGAAGGAGATACTCCACCCGCAGTCCAGCGCTGTACGAGCCAGCAGCTCCGTTCCAGTAAAGCAGTGCATGACACCCGTTACGCCTGCGCGTCCAGCATCGGCAAGCATTGCACGCATGTCATCCTCGGCCTCGCGCGCGTGAACTACAACGGGTTTGCCAGTGCTTCGGGCGAGATCGATCTGTGCCGCAAACGCAGCCAGCTGCCTGTCACGGGGCGAGTGATCGTAGTGATAGTCGAGACCGCATTCGCCAACGGCAACAGCTCCCGACTCCACATGTGCGCGGATTGCCGGAATGTGCGAGAGTTCATCAAAGTCCGCGGCATCGTGCGGGTGAACTCCAGCGGTCCAGTAAACAAAGCCCGGAAATTGTCGAGCAATCGAGCGCGCCCTGTCCGCGGCTGGAAGCGATTCGCCGATACAAACCAGCGCCGCTGCGCCTTCCCTGCGGGCTCGCGCGACCACTTCAGCGCGATCATTGTCAAACGCCGGGTCGGCCAGGTGCGCATGGGAATCAACGAATATCATTTCACGATGTGAAACGGGCAGGCACATATGCCTGCCCGAACGAACGACGGCTGTGCGGCATGGGTTACCGCACTGAAGCCGGCTCCTTTGTAGCCGGCCGCTTGACCCCCTCTCGCGGTACGTGTGGCTTACCCTTCGCGTTCGCTTCTCCAGCCCGACGCGGCCAGCGACGCTCGATAAGCAGAAGCAACGGTGCTGCCACGTATACGGAGCTGAAGGTTCCGATCACGATTCCGAAAATCAGCACCCATGCGAATGGCCGAATAACCTGACCGCCGAAAATCAGAAGAGCGAGAAGACAGGCGAGTGTGGTCGATCCGGTCATCACGGTGCGCGGAAGAGTTTCGTTCACCGAGCGGTTGAGAAGATCGTATAGTGATGTCCGCCCGCTGGTCTTGAGATTCTCCCGTACGCGGTCGAATACTACAACCTTGTCGTTCATCGAGTAGCCCACAACCGTGAGTATCGCACCCACGACAAATAGCGAAATTTCAAGATTCAGGTACTTCATGAAGGCGAGTGTAGCGATCACGTCGTGAACCGTCGCGAGCACAGCCGCGAGAGCAAACCGCCCCTCGAACCGCCACGCCAGATACACCAGTGTCAATCCGAATGCGATGAGCAAGGCTATGAATGCCTGACGTCGCAGCTCTTCTCCTACCTTGGGGCCAACCGCCTCAGTACGGACAACGCTGTAACCGTCCTTGCCGAAGCGCTGAGTGAGAGCTGAACCCACCCGTGCAGCGACTGTTTCGGCACCGCCAGCCTGCTGTGCGACCTGCTCCTGTTCCTGCGCGCGCAATACCAGCTCGCGCGCGCTCCCAAAGGTTGATATCTCGACGCCGTCCAGTCCGACGCCCGAGAGCGCCGCGCGCACATTGGCCACGCCCGGAGCTTCCTTGAAAGTCACCTGCATCAACGTGCCGCCGGTGAACTCGATGCTGTACCTGAAGCCGTTTAGTGCAATCAGCACGATCGCCGGCAGAATGAAGACAAGGAGCAATGCCGCCGCCAACCGCCAGCGGCGGATAAAATCGACCTTGGTGTCATGGAGAATGCGAAGCATCAGATACTCAATGGTTGAGCGCTGCGGGAGCGGTGAAGCCAGAGGAGGAAAAGCGTTCTCACGACGAAGATTGCGCTTACCATGGAAGCCGCCAACCCAGCGAGCAGCGCGACGGCAAAACCGCGAACCGGGCCAGTACCGAACTGGTACAAAATGGCGGCCGTTAGTGCAGTCGTAACGTGCGTGTCGACAATGGCGCTCCAGGCATGATCAAATCCTTCGTCAATCGCTCGGCGCACTGTCTTTCCCGATACCAGCTCCTCGCGGATGCGCTCGAAGATGAGAAAGTTGGCATCCACCGCCATTCCAATGGAGAGAACGAATCCCGCAAGCCCTGGTAGCGTGAGAACCGCGTCAAAACCGGCGAGAATACCCAAAGTTGTGATTCCGTAAAAGATAAGGCCACACACGGCCAGAAATCCGGAGAACCGATAGTACACGAGCATGATGAGAATCACGAGCGCTACACCCAACAGACCGGCGGAGATTCCCTGCCGAATGGAATCTTCCCCCAAACTCGGCCCGATTGTCCGGATTTCTACAACCTTCAGGGGCACGGGAAGCGCACCAGCACGGAGCACAAGCGCCAGGTCCTGTGCCGCCTGCAACGGCTTCCCCTTCATCGTAATCTGCCCCTTTGCTCCAATTGTGCTCTGGATAACCGGTGGTTGACCCGTAACCATGTCATCAAGCACGATCGCCATGTTATCGCCGATATGACGTGCAGTCTCGCGCCGGAATTTCGTTCCTCCGGCTCTGTTCAGCTCGAACTGGACGATGTTTCCTTCCGCGGGACTCGTATTGGGCTGCGCATCGATCAGTGATTCACCGGTGATGATCGGGCGAGCATCCAGAACATACAACGTCCGGTAGGCGCGCACCGCTTCGCCGTCTTCCTCTGTTCCCCACCGCAAGACTTTCCCAGGCGGCAATGCCGCGATCACCTCCGGAAAGCTCAGATAGCTATCTACAGTGGATTTGTCCTTTTTCTCCACGAGATACTCACCTGCCATCTGCCCCTGTCTCAGGAGCTGAGAGAACGGACCTTCGGTGGCAGTCGCAAAAAGGGACGTGTCGTTACCAGCCGTATCGGATTTTGCGCTGCTGTCAGCGCTGGTTTTACCGGACGTGTCCGCGCCGGCGAAAAGCTGCGTCAGGGCGGTCGAGCCGGCGGTGTCTCCTCCCAGACCTTTATCCCGACCTATTCCGCGCTCGCGCAGAATTGCATCGATGCGCGGCAGTGCCTTGTCGAGAGCACGAGTCTCATCAGTGATCTGAAACTGCAGAAAGGCGGACTTCTTAACGAGTTCTTCCGCTCGCTTCGGGTCGTCTATGCCGGGAAGCTCAACAATGATACGCTCTGTCCCGACTTTCTGAACGACTGGTTCAGAAACACCAAACTCATCGATGCGAGTGCGAATCACCTTGAGCGCCCGATCGATTGCCTCGGTCTTGTTGGCCACCGCCTGCTTGGACTCGTCGACCTCGAGCGCCAGGTGCATCCCACCCTGAAGATCGAGTCCTTTCTTGAGTGGCACCCGTCTGCGCGTTGTGTCCTTCATCGCGCCGGTTTGCGGATCGCGTACCCGTTCAGTTACGGAACGGGGAAAGAGCGCCCAGATCGAGGCCACGATCAGGACGCCGATAATGATCAGACGATTGCGCAGAGACATGAATCTTTAGTGGATAGGATGTGCGGGAGAGACCTGAACGTTAGACACCTCCCCGAAGAGAGTCAACGCGCGCCGAGCCTGATCAGCGTCCTCACGCAGCTGCGCGACCAGAGCTTCGGGTGTCGTGAAATTCATGATGTTCCTGATGCGTTGAACGAACTCGACCTTGACGGGCGACCCGTAAAAATTTGCCTCCGCTTCGAACAAATGCACCTCGATTGTAACCGCTGCATCACCAAAGGTCGGTCTTGGGCCGAGATTCATCATTCCGCCGAAGGCTCCCATGGGTGTATGAGCTCGTATCGCATATACACCGGTTGGCGGGAGAAGCTTCCGTGGATGTGGCGCACCCAGGTTGATCGTCGGATACCCAAGCAGACGTCCTCTGCCTTCTCCCGTGAGTACCACCCCCGATATGGAGTAGGGACGCCCCAAACCAGCCGCGGCCTTGTCGAGGTCCCCACTGGCGATCGCCTGTCTGATCGCCGATGACGATACCGGCTGCTCATTTTCCCCTGTCACCGCTCGAACGACATCTACCCGGAAGCCGCGCTGGTTGCCGAGCTCCTGAAGAACTTCCACACGTCCCTCGCGGCCACGGCCAAAGTGGTGATCATAGCCTATCACCAGTTCTCGAACGTGGAACCGTTTGCGCAGAACTTCGTCCACAAACTGGGCAGCACTGTATTCGCGCAAGGCGGGGGTGAAGGGGAGAATAGCCATGTAGCCAACCCCGCTTTCCGCGACGACTTCCAGCTTCTCAACCCCTATAGTGAGGAGCTGGGGTGCCTTAGCGGGGTTAACGACTTCGAGCGGGTGCGGGTCGAAAGTCAGCAGCACACTGTGGAGACCGGTATCGGCCGCTCGCTTTGCAATCTCGCCCAGCACGGTCTGATGCCCCCGGTGCACGCCGTCGAAAGTGCCAACGGTAAGGACGGTTCCCGCCGAATCCGGCGGCAGGCCGGAGTCTTCCCATCCCCAAAAATCGTCAGCCACGACGAAGCACGACTCGTGGCTGCCATCGATCGTTCCGGCGCTCGGCGACGGCAACGAGCTCCCCCTTCTCGTTCACGAGCGCGGCATGGGTTCCGGCGACTCTGGCATCCACCTCGAGTCCTCGTACGATGCGGGCCACTTCTACATTCTCGAGTTGCTGGGTGGGCCTCGAAACCAGGGCAGCGCGCGCTCCAAGCACAGGCGCGTTGCCGCTGGCGATCACTTCGGCTGACGAAGCGTTATCCACACGAAAGGGGCCACTCTGAGTGCGCCGGAGTGCCACCAGATGCGCGGCGCTTTCAGTGGAGCGACCAAGATCGCGCGCCAGCGCTCGGATGTACGTGCCTGCGCCACAAGTGATCACGACATCGAGGTCAGCGCCACGCCAAGCGCCCACTTGCCACTCATCCACCCGAACGCGTGCGGGAGCCAGGGTGAGCAGCTCACCGGCTCGTGCTGCTTCGTAGGCGCGACGGCCTTCCACGCGCTTCGCAGAGTAATTGGGTGGAACCTGATCCAGCATTCCCGTCAAACCCGAAATCGCCGCTCGGACAACGGCATCTGACGGAAGAGCCGAAGTACGAATCGTTGCTCCCAAAAGGTCATCCGTGTCGGTTTCGATGCCAAACCTGATGGTCGCCTCATACACCTTCGGTTCACCGTCGATGTAGGGTAACAACCGTGTCGCGTGACCAAGAAGGAGAACGAGCAGCCCGGTCGCGAATGGATCCAGTGTTCCAGCGTGACCCACCCGTTTCTCACCGGTGACGCGACGGACGAGGAGGACCACGTCGTGCGAGGACATGCCTGCCGCCTTGTCGGCAAGCAGCACCCCGTCAATCGAGCGGGTCCTCATCCGGTGGAAGCTGACCGTCCTTGATACGTGACAGGAGTGTGTCGATCCGCGCAGCACGCTCAACGGTGTGATCCAACCGGAACTCAAGCTCAGGAGCGAAGCGGAGCTGCAGCACCTTTGCGACACGCGATCGGAGATGCGGGGCAAGGCTGGTAAGTCCCTCGAACGTGGAGGCGCGCCCGGAGTCCGTTCCCATGACACTCACGAATATTTTCGCCTGACGCAGGTCTGGAGTTACGTCCACGGCAGTCACCGTAACGAAGCTGGTGATGCGCGGATCCTTGGCGCCTTCGCTTAAAAAGCGGGCGACCTCTTCGCGAACGGCTTCCGCGATTCGGTCGGCTCGCCTGTGATTCTGTGGCATTGGATGCAGTGCGACTGGTAGAGAAACCTGGGTCGAAAGCAGCATTACTCCGTACTGCGTACGACGATTGCTGATTGCGGATGTCGGAAGTAATAACAACGCCGCGAGCCGTTTCCAGCTTCAGGTTCGCAGGCTGAAAAACGCTTTCCGCAATCCACTATAGATAGGTAGTGACGGAATCGATGATGCGGCAGAATGGCGAGGCTGCAACGTAGCGATCTACAGCCGAGACCACTGATTCTGCGTGGCGTCGCTCGTATGACACCACGCAAGCGGTAACTTCCGCGCGTTGCCAAACGTCGTGATGTCCGGTCTCCGCGACTGAGACATTGAACTCGTTGTGCAGCCTGTCCTTGAGACTCTTCACGACCGAACGTTTCTCCTTCAGCGATCCCGCGCCGGGAATATGTAATTCCCACGACAAGACGCCGATTACCATCGGACGCCCTTATGTATTCGGCTGCAGCGTTCGCGCCACCTCTTCCTTGCGGTAGCTCTCGATTATGTCACCGACCTTGATGTCATTGAAGTTGTCGATTCCAATGCCACACTCGAACCCATCACGAACTTCACGAACGTCGTCCTTGAAGCGGCGGAGTGAGCCAATAGAACCATCATAGACTTCGACTCCGTCCCGGATGACACGCACGCGATTCTGGCGGTTGATAACTCCGTTTCGAACGGAGCAACCAGCAATCACGCCGATTTTTGGAACTCGGAACAACTCGCGCACCTCCGCCTCCCCGGCGATCACTTCACGCTCCTCGGGACGCAGCATGCCTTCCAGCGCTGCGCGCACGTCGGCCACCGCTTCGTAGATGACGCGATACAACTTGATGTCCACTCCTTCCCGTTCAGCGACGGCCCGCGCCTTGGTATCTGGGCGAACGTGGAAGCCGATGATGATCGCTCCGGATGCCTTCGCGAGCAGAATGTCGCTCTCCGTTACGGCTCCGACGCCACGCTGAATAACGTCGACTGACACTTCCTGATTCGAAAGCTGCCCGAGCGAATCCGCGAGCGCCTCGGCCGGTCCGCCCTGGTCGGCCTTGATGAGCAGCTTCAGAGTGCGACGCTCTCCGGCCGCCGTCTGCGACATGAAATCCTCGAGCGATACGATGCCTCTGCTCGTGCGGCGGCTTTTGGCCTCGCGATCGAGCCGCTCACGCCGTTGTGCGATCTCGCGCGCTTCGGTGGCATCCTCCACAACCAGGAATTGATCCCCTGCCATCGGCGTCCCCGTGAGGCCGAGCACCTGCACTGGAATCGCCGGTCCGGCTTCCTTCACAGGCTTGCCGCGCTCGTCCAGCAGGGCGCGGACGCGACCCGAGAAAAGTCCGCAGATGAAGTCATCGCCTACTCGCAGCGTCCCGTTCTGCACCAGTACGGTAGCCACCGCTCCCTTGCCTGGGTCGAGCTGGGCCTCGATAACGGCACCTGAAGCGCGTCGCTTCGGATTCGCCTTGAGATCCAGAATTTCGGCCTGAAGCAGGAGTTGCTCGAGCAGCTCGGACACGTTGGTTCCCTTCTTGGCCGATATTGGCGTCGAAAGCGTACTTCCGCCGAACTCCTCCAGCACAACGCCATGCTGCAACATGTCCTGTTTTACCTTGGCGATGTTCGCCGATGGCAGATCGATCTTGTTGATCGCCACGATCATCGGTACGCCCGCATTCTTGGCGTGAGAAATGGCTTCTACAGTCTGCGGCATCACTTGATCGTCGGCGGCCACGACCAGAACCACAATGTCGGTCACCTGTGCGCCGCGAGCTCGCATCGCTGTGAAGGCTTCGTGGCCGGGCGTATCCAGAAACGTTATATGCCGACCATTCGCCAGCGTGACGTGATATGCACCGATGTGCTGAGTAATTCCGCCTGCCTCACCGGCGACCACGTTCGCCTTGCGGATGTAATCGAGAAGCGACGTTTTGCCATGATCGACGTGGCCCATGATCGTGACGACAGGAGGTCGCCACACCAGGTCCTCCTTCGCATCGGTCTCCGGCTCATTCGCCTCGATGGAGTATTCCGCCTCCCGCACCGCTCGAAAGCCGAACTCGCCCGCAATCAATTCGATCTGGTCGAAGTCGAGTCGCTGGTTGATCGTCACCATCAAGCCCAGATTCTTGAACGCGAACCCGACGATCTCGGTCGCGGATATCTTGAGCGTTTCCGCAAGCTCGCTGACCGTGATGAACTCGTTGACGTGAACCGTCTTTTTTTCGCGCTCAATCATCTCGGCGCGCTGGGCCTCCATTTCCTCGCGTGCCTCAACATCGTCGCGCCGCGGTACACGACGTCCAGTGACCCCACGCATGGCAGTCATGGTCTTGGAGATGTTCGCCGTCACCGCTTCCTGATCCACGGATCCGCGTTTCTTTCTGCGCTTGCCGCCACGCTTGTCGTCGCGACGCCCAGCCGCGGCTCCTGCTGCTCCGCCAACAGGGCCGCCGCTCGATCCGCCGGGTACTCCGGTTGCGATGGGGCGAGGTGACGTGAATGGCACGCCTGAGGCAACCGGTGTCGGACGCTGACCACTGGAGGGAGCGCGTGGAGACTGCCAGTCGCGACTCACCGGCGTGGGGCGCCGGGGCGGTACAGCTGTGTACGCTCCGGCGCTTCCTGAAGGCGGCGTCTGCGGACGAGGGATGGGACGTGCGGCCTGCTCCACTGCCACGGACGCTTCGGCCGTCTCATTTAGAGGAGGCGTGTCCGCAACGGTGACTGCCGCAGGAACCTGCTTCTCACGTGTCTCCATTGCCGCGGCAGCAGAGTACGCGCCGGGCGATGGCTGCTCAGCGTCGATACCAGGAACCGGCGGGCTCTCCGCCAGAGCTGGACTGCTGGCGGCAGCGTCCGCAAATGCTGCAGCCTCTACCTCGGCCGCATGTGTTGCCGCTGCCGCGACATCCACGGCACGCCTGCGCCGAATTTTGGCGCCCGTAGCCGCGGCCGGCTCAGCGGGTGTTTCAGGTTCAATAACGGCCGGCTTGGCAGGCTTGGGAGACGGAGCAGGCGCAGCCGCCGTCGACCGACGGCGGCGCGCAGGCGTGGCCGCCGGCTTCTCGGCACGCAGACGCTTCTCGCGTTCCCAGCGCGCGCGCAAACGTGCGACTTGATCGTCCGAGATCTCGCTCAGATGGCTTCGAACCGGCACATCCATCTGACGGAGAAGATTAAGCAGCTCGTCGTTGGAGACGCCGAACTCACCCGCCAGGTCGTTCACTCGCAGCTTTATCAAACCATCCTCCTAATGCGTCCCGCCGACCTTCGACTCCACGATCTCGCGAATTCCCTCGGCGAGGTCTCGATCTAGCACACCAACAACCGCAGTTGACTCACGACCCACCGCCCCACCCAATGCTACCGCGCCCGGCCCGCTAATTCGCCAAACACCACGCGCATCGAGCAATGGTACCACTTTATCAAGACTATTCCGCGCGGCGTCTGGCGCGACGATAGCCAACAACACTTTTCCACGCCGAGCAGCCTCTCTTACCCTGTCCACACCGACTACCACCAGTCCTCCACGCAAGCCGAGGCCAACGAGTCTGAGCATGCGTTGCTCAGAATCATCGCCCAACACCTACGAGGGTGACCCGTCGGAAGCTTTGGTTCCTCCGCTTCCACCCGCAGCGGCGGATTCTTCTCCGCCGTCCTCAGTGAGCTCGTCGAGCATCGTCATGATTCGATCGGCTTCTTCCGGTGCGATGCCCGGCAAGCGCAGAAGATCCTCGCGCTCCAGATCGATAATGTCGTTCAAGGTGCGATAACCGGCATCCTCCAACACCGCCACCGTAGCGGGACCAAGACCTTCTATCTCCGAGAGACTGACATCAGCAGCAGAATCGGTTTCTTCAGGAAGCGGCGCGAATAGTGGAGTCTCACCTCCGCGCTCGAGCCACTCCCGGCTGGAATACAGATCGATCTTCCATGCGGTCAGTTCAGAGGCCAGCCGAACGTTCTGGCCATTCTTACCGATTGCCAGGGAAAGCTGGTCCTCATCGACAACGGCCTGGATCGTCTTGGCAGCCGAATCACTGAAAACCCGCGCCACTCGAGCGGGTGCGAGCGCCATCTTTGCGAAGCGCTCCGGGTCAGCTGACCATGGAACGATGTCGATGCGCTCCCCGCCCAGCTCGTTCACAACGGCCTGCACGCGCGATCCCTTGAGCCCTACGCAAGCCCCCACTGGGTCGACAGAATCGTCGCGCGAGAAGACCGCGATCTTGGACCGGAAACCGACTTCCCGAGCAACCGCCCGGATCTCAACGATCCCTTGCTGAATCTCGGGAACTTCAAGTTTGAAAAGCGCCTTGACGAACAATCCATCCGCGCGGCTGAATATCAGGCGGGGACCCTTGGGTGTCTCCTCCACCCGCTTGAGTACGGCGCGTATGGGCTCACCCTGATGAAAATGCTCGCGATGGTTCTGCTCGCGGTAAGGCATGATGGCCTCCGCTTCACGATACTTGTTCATCATGATGACCAGCTTGCCACGCTCAATCTGCTGAACCTCGCCGGACAAAAGCTCGCCCACCCTGGTGGCGAATTCGTCCCGGATGCGGGACCGCTCGCGCTCCCGAACGCGCTGGAGAATCCGCTGCTTGGCCGCCTGTGCAGCCATTCGTCCAAATTCCGCGAAGTCGACTTCTATCTCGACAACGTCTCCGACTTCAAACTCCTCGTTATAAAACTTCGCTTCCTCGAGGGTAATCTCCCGGCTTGCGTCGGTGACTTCACCCACCACGTTTCGCAAGCGAACAATCCGAATGTCCCCCTTGTCTTCGTCAATATCGATCTCGGCTTGCACCGTGGGGCCAAACCGCTTGGCGAGCGCAGCAAAGATGCCATCCTCCAGGAGGCCGTGCAGCTCCGCGCGATCCAACTGCTTCGTGTTGGATATCTCGCGAATCGCCGTGAGTATGTCTCCCGAACTGACCATCGGCCATTTCTCCCCAATTACCAGTGAAACGCCAGCCGCGCCTCTTTTACGCCAGCTAGCGGAATCCGCTTTTCGTCGCCGCGTGGCGTGCGAACCAAAACTTCCTCGCCGCCCGGCTCGCCTTCAATGCTCAGAATCTCGACCTCCTCCCTTCCGCCCAGCGCCTCGCTCAGAACCGTGGCCCGACGCCCAGCAAACCGGCGCCAGTCACGGACGTTTCGAAGAGGTCGCTCCACTCCAGGCGATGACACCTCCAAGACGTACCGCTCGCCAACCGCCGAGGCGGAATCCAGCCGGGCTTCAACCGCGCGAGAAACCTTCGCGCAGTCTTCCACCGTGACCGCCAGGCCATCGCGTCTATCGATTCGGATATCCAGGGCTGGTCGCGATTTGGAGCCGCCCCGGCGCATCTCGACCAGTTCGTAACTCAGTCGGTCAAGTTCTTCAGTTACAATCGGTTCGAGAGCGTCCTTCATGCTGCTTAAAAAAAGGGCAAGAACAAAAAAATGTGGGGCATCGTCCCCACATTCCAGCGAGCAGCGATTTCGCGCTGCACAGCCGATGATGAATCTAGACTTACACTTACCGAGAGTCAAGCCAACAGCCCGCCCTCACGCAGCGACCATGACTCCCAATTGCCGTCCCTCGTCGCCGGCTCTGTGAGAAAAGAAGCGATCATTATTACAACGTGTGCAGAGGGGACTACTGGAAATGCGACGCACACCCGATCTGGATGCCTGCGACGCAAGCACGCCGCGGAGATCCACACGCGCCGGAACTGCCGTATTTTTCCCGGTAAGCAGCCCGAACACATCCGGGCTGACCTCGTAGCACTTTCCGCAGATGGCAGGGCCAAGGTGCGTCCAGAGATCTTCCGCAGCGAACCCATAAGAACGAAAAACCTCGATCCCCCGCACCAGAAGCTCAGCTACCGCACCCCGCCATCCAGCGTGAAGAAGGGCAGTTGCACCTGACGCATGGGCGAGAAAGACCGGGACACAGTCGGCCACGGTGACAGCCATGGCCGTACCTCTAGAAGGGGCGAAGTGCCCGTCAGCAGCTGTGGCCCGGAGCCAGCCTGACCATTCACCAGTGTGCAAGGCTATGGCATCGCCGTGAACCTGTCTGGCGGTTGCAAAACGCGGGGCCAGAGTCAGCAGTTCACTGCGCAGGGAGTGCCAGCGTTCCATGACAATGCCCACCGGCTCGGTTGTCAGCGTATTGAAGCTGCCCGCAGCGCGAGTCGTTGTGAACGCGGTTATGCCGAATTCGCGAAAGTCTTCGACTGGTTCGGAATGGACCACCCTTAACGCCTGCGTTCTTCCGAGCGTTCGATACTGGCACCCAGCTCCCCAAGCCTTTCGTCGATCCGTTCGTACCCACGGTCTATTTGTCCGACATTGTGGATCACGCTGGTTCCCTTGGCACAGAGCGCCGCGAGCAGGATCGCCATGCCAGCACGAATATCGGGTGACTCCACCGTCGCGCCACGCAGGGCTGAGGGGCCCGACACTATCGCGCGATGAGGATCACAAAGCACTATGCGTGCGCCCATTGCGACGAGCTTGTCGACGAAGAACATGCGCGACTCGAACATCTTTTCATGCATCAGGATCAACCCGGTGCACTGGGTGGCCGTCACGATCGCTATCGACATCAGGTCGGCGGGAAACGCGGGCCACGGCTGGTCCTCGAGCTTGGGAACGTGTCCCCCCATGTCGCTGCGAATCTCCTTGCTCTGACCCGCCGGAATAACGAGATCCGCCCCGTCTATGCGGCAGGTGATCCCCAGGCGCTCGAAGCCCATGAGCGTGGACTTGAGATGCTCCACCCCCGCACTTTCAATACGCAACTCCGAGTCGGTTACGGCCGCCAGTCCGATGAACGATCCGACTTCAATATGGTCGGGTCCTATTCGGTGGCGCCCTCCGCTCAGGTGGTGCTCGCCCTCGATCGTAAGCGTATTGGTGCCGATACCCTGAATGCGCGCGCCGAGAGTCACGAGAAAGTGAGCCAGGTCCTGCACGTGCGGCTCACTTGCCGCATTTCGAAGAGTCGTCGTTCCCTTGGCGGCGACAGCGGCAACCAGAGCGTTTTCAGTGGCAGTGACGCTCGGCTCGTCCAGAAAGACATCCGCTCCCGTGAGTTGCCTGGCTCGAATGCTGAAGGTCTCGGCAATCTCGAATGTGGCACCGAGCTGCTCCAGAGCGAGAAAGTGAGTATCAACGCGGCGGCGCCCAATGACGTCGCCTCCGGGCGGAGGCAAGGTAATTTCGCCACAGCGAGCCAGGAGCGGCCCGGCGAGAAGAATGGAGGCGCGAATACGCGAGCAGAGAACAGGATCGAGCTCCGAGGCGCGAATTTCCGCCGCGTGAATCGTGAGGCTGTTGCGCGCCGTCCAGTCAGCGGAAACACCCAGGGTGCGAACGAGGTCTACGAGGGTCTCCACGTCGCGGATACGCGGAACGTTGTCGAGCTGCACGGGCTGATCGGTCAGCAGCGACGCGGCTATTATCGGCAATGCCGCGTTCTTGTTACCGGAGGGGCGGATTGATCCGGAAAGCGCGCGCCCGCCTTCTACAGTGAATTGCACGGCGGCCAGGCCTCGTGATTAGTGTTGTGTGAGCGAGCAGACTATCGCGCGTGGCGCAGAAGTCGCGCCAACGCCGATTGACACTCATTATTCACGCCGTGACGAGTTCTCCCTGTAATCGCCGCCCCTGATCAATGCAGCTTCTCATCGCCGTCATCAACCATCAGGAGAACCTCGACGACGTACTGGCCGGCTTCGTCGAGCTGGGCATTACCGGAGCCACCGTAGTCGGAACGGAGGGAATGGGCCGGGTTTTGAGTCATGACGTCCCAATTTTCGCCGGCTTGCGCACGCTTTCGGCGCGTTCGCGTCCCAGTAATCAAACACTCTTCAGCGTTTTGCAAGACGAAAAGGTGGACGCAGCGATCGCCCTGATCCAGGAAGTTTGCGGCATCACGACATCGCCGGGTGCCGGCATAGTCTTTACGGTACCCGTAACCCGCGTCGAGGGACTCGCACCGGAGCTTGAAAGCGAAGTATAGTTGTTGAGTGGCCCCCGGTTTGCAATTCGTAGTTTGCGGGGTTGGTGTGGCTGCGCTGCTTTGTTACCCCTCACTCTGGCTCAATGATATGCCCGCTCTGTTAAAGGCGCACTTGTTCTTGCTGCTTCAGCAGGTTCCGGCCGTCTCGGATACAATTTTCACCAAAGAGGTCTCGGAGCAGACTGCGTTTCAGACCGTGACCAGCATAGCGAGCGGTCTCATGTCGGTAGCGCTGCTGGTGCTGACTGTCTTTCTCGTGCCGGCGGCGTGGAATTTCAGAAAGAGCTATGAGAAGATTAACAAGCTTCTGGAACGGGTGTACGGCGACATCAATCCCATCGTCCGGCACGTGAGCACCATCAGCGACAATGTTGATTATATCACGACATCTATCCGGGTTGACGTGCAGCAGGTGAACCGGACGATTGCCGAAGCGAACCAGCGGCTGAATCACGCGCTCGCGCTTTCGGAGCAGCGGCTGAACGAGTTCAATGCTCTGCTGCAGGTGGTACAGCGTGAGGCCGAAGGAGCGTTCGTCGCGGCTGCCGCGACCGTTCGAGGCGTTCGAGTAGGAGCCGAAACATTCCAGAGCGAAGCGCTCGCAGCCGGCGCGCCGCCATTTACAGACCCAGACTACGAGGAATTCTACGATGGAGACGACGACTACCCGACCCAAGCCTACCGCGAGCCGCGGCCGCGCATCCGGCCGCGCACGCGGGAGTGAGACACCGCGCTCCGATATCGAGCGCGATCAGTTCGACCTTCTCACCGCGATGATTATGGGTGTCGCCATAGGTACTGCCGCGACCTATCTGCTGCGGCGTGGACCTCGCGGCCGGCCGATCCGCACCGTTGTGAGCGCCGCCGGCCGGGGTGCCAGTTTCGCGGGCCGGCACGGCGCACGCGGAGCGCTCTGGGCGGGAGGACAGGCCGCTCGCGGAGCAGGCTGGCTTGGCGAGCAAGGCGGTGAGATGTGGAATCGCATCCCTCGCGAGGAGATAGCTGAAGAGGTCGGGGACTATTTGTCTTCCGCCCGCGAGGCGATCAACGACACAGTTGCGCACGAACTGGCGGATCTTCGCAAGGCCATCCGGCGCCAGAGGAAGCGCCTGGGCGTCTAGGCGAACACCCATAGACCAACTTCGGCGTCGCGATTGCGCCGCATAGCAGGCTGGTGCGCGGTGGCGTTTCTCGCCATCGCGCTGCTGCCGTCGGTGGCGTACGCCTGGGCGCCAGGCACACACATATTCCTTGGCGAAGCCGTACTTCGGTCACTCGCCAGCCTGCCTCCCGCAATTGCGGCTCTTCTTGCGGCATTCCCGTATGATTTCCTGTATGGATCCATCGCCGCCGATACCAGCATTGCGAAGAAGTACGCCCCAGCCGGCCGCCACTGTCATTCGTGGAATGTGGGGATGGAGATCCATGATCAGGCGCGCGATGACCGGATGCGCGCCTTTGGCCTCGGCTATCTCGCGCATCTGGCGGCCGATGTGGTAGCACACAACTTTTTCGTCCCGCGCTACCTCGTTATCGCCTCGAAGACGTCAGGACTTGGCCATAGCTACTGGGAAACCCGCTTCGAGACGCACCTGGGAGAGCGGTATGGGCGGCGAGCTCGCGACGTGATTTTGCTGGATCACAGCCTGGCCGATGGCCATCTGGATCGGATACTCAGTCCCACGATTTTCAGCACACGCACCAATCGCCGGATCTTCCGTGGAATGGTTTTCGTCACGGACACGGAATCGTGGCAGCGCATATTTCAACTTGCCGCTGAGAATAGTCGGTGGGACCTGAGCGATCCCGAAGTGGGCAAGTATCTCGCACGGTCCTTCGACTATATCATGGATCTGCTGGAACGCGCAGGTGATTCGGAAGCGTACGCACTCGATCCGGCGGGAGATAGCGCGCTAAAGCTGGCGAAGCAGGTGCGCCGAGACGCCCGGAAGAGCGGCATGGAATACCGCCTTGCGGAGCAGGCTGGCCGTCACTTCGGAATGCCCGAGACGGAACTGCATTACTCTGCAGATCTGCCCGAGCCGCTTTACCCGCCAGCGCGCTCCGACAAGATCTGATTGATACGCTTGGGGTCAGCGCGGCCGGAAGACTTCTTCATGATCATCCCGACAAAAACGCCCTGAAGTTTTTTCTCGCCGCCGCGATACCGTTCCCACTCCTTTGGGTTTTCCGCAATCGCCGCATCGACCCAGGCGCCAAGGGAGTCGGAGTCGCTGACCTGGATCAGACCTTCACGCTCCGCTATCTGTTCCGGACGGTCGCCGGTCTGTAGCATGCTCGCGAAGACGCGCTTCGCCGCTGAATGACTGATCTTGCCGTCGCGCACCAGCTTCAACAACCCAGTCAGATCGGGTGGCCGTACGCGAAATCTGGCAATACTCGTGTTCGTCGTCCGCAGTGAGCCGAGGACTTCGCCCATGACCCAGTTGGCGGCTGTCTTGGCGTCGCCGTATTCGCGCGCTACGGCTTCAAAGTAATCCGCCAGAGGAAGCGATGAGGTGAGCACATCCAGATCGGTTGCACCGAGTCCGTATTCCTTGACGAACCTTGCGCGCTTGTCCTTGGGAAGCTCGGGCAGTTCAGCCTTGATTTCGCAAAGCCAATCCTGTGAGAGGATCAGCGGGGGGAGATCGGGCTCCGGAAAGTAGCGGTAATCGTGGCTGGCCTCCTTCGAGCGCGCTGGTCTCACCTCTTCGCGAGTAGCGTCCCACAACATCGTCTGCTGCAGGACGGGCTCACCCGCGTCCAGCAGGCCGCACTGGCGAACGAACTCCGCCTCGAGCGCGCGTTCCACCCCGGAGAAGGAATTCATGTTCTTTACTTCTGATTTGACACCGAGCCTTGTCTCCCCCTTGAGTCGCGCGCTGATATTGGCGTCGACGCGCAGGCTCCCCTCCTCCATGTTCACATCGCTCACGCTCAAAAACTCGAGTGTCTGTTTCAGAACCCGGAGATACGCGCCCGCATCCCTGGAGGAGCGCAGATCCGGCTCGCTCACAATCTCGATGAGCGGCACCCCAGCGCGATTGAGATCGATAGCGGTGGAACCCGGGTACCGGTCGTGCAGCGACTTGCCCGCATCTTCCTCCAGGTGCACTCGCGTGATGCGGATCGTCACAGGCGAGCTGTCAGGTCGCTCTCCAATGACTAGGCGGCCATGCTCGGCAAGTGGCCGGTCGTACTGCGTGATTTGATAGCCCTTGGGCAAATCGGGATAGAAGTAGTTCTTGCGGGCGAAAATCGAAACTTCGTTAACCTTGCAGCAGAATGAGTGCGCGGCGCGCACCGCTAGCTCTACAGCCTGAGCGTTCAGGACAGGAAGTGCGCCCGGGAGCCCCAGACAAACAGGGCACGTGTTGGTGTTGGGCGTGCCACCGAACTGAGCGGAACAATTGCAAAAGGCCTTTGTTCTAGTCTTGAGCTGTACGTGTACTTCCAGCCCGACAACCATCTCATAGCGGTCACGAATGGACGCTGGCAGCACCGCCGCGGCCGTCATTGGTGTGCCCTGGCGCCCAGGGCGCGCTCCAGCGCAAAAGCGGCTCCGAACATTGCCTGCTCGCCAAAATGTGGTGCGATGAACTGACCACCGACTGGAAGGCCGTCCACTCGACCGATCGGAACGGACATCGCCGGCACTCCGGCGAGATTGGCCGTCACTGTGAAGATATCGCTGAGATACATCGCATAGGGATCATCGGTCTTGGCGCCCAGTTCGAACGCGGTGCTTGGTGCCGTGGGAGTGAACAGGACATCAACGCCCGCAGTGAACACAGTGTGGAAGTCCTCGGCTATCAGTGTTCGCACCTGCTGCGCCCTCTTGTAATACGCGTCGCGGTAGCCAGCAGAAAGCACATAGGTTCCAAGGAGAATTCGCCGCGTGACTTCGGCTCCAAACCCGCGCGAGCGCGTGCGCTCATACATGCCGCTCAAGCCATCTCCAGTCACGCGTCTGCCGTACCGTACGCCATCATAGCGGGCGAGATTGGAGGAGGCTTCCGCAGGCGCGATGATATAGTAGACGGGTATCGCAAGATCAGTATTGGGTAGCGATACATCCTTGACCACCGCACCCAACTCGCGCAGTTGAGCAAGAGCGCCGTCACAAAGGGCGGCGATGCGGGGATCCAGCGACGACGCAAAATATTCCCTGGGTCGGCCAATGACGACACCCTTCATCGTCTTGGCCGCAGCTTCACGGTAGCTCGGCACGGGACGCTCGGTGCTTGTTGAGTCTAGTGTGTCCCGTCCGGCGATCACTTCCAGAACGGTGGCGGCATCGTGCACACTCGCTCCGAAAACTCCTATCTGGTCCAGCGACGAAGCGAATGCGACGAGACCGTAACGGCTCACTCGCCCATACGTCGGCTTGACTCCCACGATTCCGCAAAACGAGGCTGGCTGTCTTACCGATCCGCCGGTCTCCGAGCCAAGCGCTACGCGGACGATGCCTCCCGCGACAACACCCGCCGAGCCTCCGGACGAGCCGCCCGGCACGCGCGAAGGATCCAGCGGGTTTCGCGCAGGTCCGTAGGCGCTGTGCTCGGTGGAGGAGCCCATGGCGAATTCGTCGCAGTTGGTCTTTCCCGCGAGGATTGCGCCGCCGCGCTGTAGACGAGTGATGACGGTTGCTTCGTAAGGCGACACGTAGCCTTCGAGCAGGCGCGACCCGCAAGTTGTCGGGAGATGCAGCGTGGCGATATTGTCCTTGGCCATGAACGGAACTCCCGCGAGCGGCCCCAACTCGACCCCGGAATCCATTTCGCGCTGGACCTCGCGCGCCTGCGCGGCGGCGCGCTCCTGGTCGTGGGAAAGCACGAGGTTCAGTCCGTCACGATCCTGCGCACGAAGCTCGCGCATCCGGCTGAAGGAACGCGCGACCGCGGTTATGCTGTCGGGCCTCGGTCCGATCGCCGGAGACGTCACTCCTGATCTCCCATGGCGTCCTGGTGCGTTGCCAGACGCGGCACGATAAAAAAGCCCTCTCGCATCGAAGGCGCAAAACTCTCGGGCGGAAGTGCAAGCGGATATGGAGGGCCGACGTCCTTGCGGAGCGGCAGGCCAGCGTCACCGACGCCCTCCGATCCGCAGACGCCGTCGACCTTGGTCTGAGATATCACCTCCATATGTCCGAGAATCCCGTTCAGCTGATCAACCAGAGAGGGAATCCGGTCTTCCGTCAGCTCCAGGCGCGCGAGACCGGCGATATGAAGCACATCGTTACGTGAAATTGCCATCACTCATACCCTCTCTCGAGCTTCGCCTGAGCCACTACCAATGTCTTTCGACCGATTTCCACATCGTCGAAGTCAATCCGCACTTTCGTGTCGCGTCCCACTCCGTGGAGTTCCGCGATGATACCCGTCCCGAACTTCGCGTGTTTGACGCGGCATCCGACGGCGATTTCCGGCGCATCCTGTGATACTTCGGCCGCATCGTCGAACGAGGATCCCAGACGCACCGGCACCCCCGGACGCTCCAGCGAGGGGCGATAGGTGATGAACTCACGCTCGACCCCTTCACCGCGCTGGCGATTGAATCCGCCATCCTGCCTGCCAGCCATGAACGACGCGCGTCCAGAGCTCCGCAGCGCAATCGTGGGCCGCTCATCGAGCAGGTTGCGCGGAATATCCTTTAGAAACTTGGAAGCCTTCGAGCGGAGCATTTCACCATTTCGGCGGCGCTGTTCGGCATGAGTCAGGTAAAGTTTCCTCTCGGCACGCGTTATTCCCACGTAGAACAGCCGTCGTTCCTCTTCGAGAAGTGCGGGATCATCGTGCGCCTTGGCTAGCGGAAAAAGTCCGTCCTCCAACCCTGTCACGAAAACGACCGGAAATTCCAGACCCTTGGCGTTATGCATGGTCATCATCACGACAGCATCGGCATTCGGATCCAGGGCGTCCGCACCAGCGAGGAGCGATGCCCTCTGCAAAAAATGATCGAGGGGCGTCAGTCCCACTTCTCCGCCCTCGTCAGAAACCGTTTCGGCCGCGCCAGCAATCAGTTCCTTCACGTTATCCATGCGATCATTCGCATCAGTCCCTTCGCCGCGGAGGTAGTCCGCAAACCGGATCTCCTCTATGAGGTCTCGGAGCAACGCGTCGACGCTAGCCTCCGCGGCCTGCTCTCGATACCGGCGGATTAGCCGCGCAAAATCGGCGAGCGGCTGGTGCGCCGCGCCACGTAACCCTTGCTGCAGGTCGATCCGCTCGGCTGCGACAAGCAGGGATACGCCGGCTTCCCTTGCACGCGCCGACAGCGCTTCAAGCGTCGTATCTCCCAGACCACGGCGAGGGACACCGACAGCGCGGAGGAACGCTTCGTCGTCGGACGGATTGGCTATGAGCTTCAGGTAGCTGGTGAGGTCGCGGATCTCGCGCCTGTCGTAGAAGCGAACTGCTCCGATCAAGCGATACGGAATGTCGTGACGCCGCATCGCGTCCTCGAGAGCGCGGCTCTGGGCGTTCGTGCGGTAAAGAACGGCGATGTCTCGCAAACCGAGATCACGATCGGCTCGCCGGCGCAAAAGCAGCTCATCCGCCACGAAGCGAGCCTCGTCACGCTCGTCCAGGCACGCCACAAGAGTAGCACGCTCACCGGGCGCCTGCGTAGCTCGTAGCGTCTTGCCCCTGCGCCCCTGGTTTGCGCCTATGACCGCGTTCGCCACGTCAAGAATCTGCGGAGCCGACCGATAGTTCTCTTCGAGGCGCACGACTACTGCTTTGGGAAAGTCCTTCTCGAAATCGAGGATGTTCCGAATATCGGCCCCTCGCCATCCGTAGATCGACTGATCGTCATCCCCCACAACACAGACATTCCCATGCGCTCCGCCAAGCAGCCTGACGAATTCGTACTGCGCTCGATTGGTGTCCTGGTACTCGTCTACCAGAATGTGCCGGAACTGATTGCGGTACGACCCAAGCCGATCCGGGTTCTCCTGCAGCACTCGTACGGGAAGCACAAGCAAATCATCGAAGTCAACCGCGTTGGATTCCCGAAGTGTGCCCTCCAGCTCCCTGTAGACCGCGGCCGCGGCACGCGATACTGGATCTCGCGCCAATGCTTCGTACTCGGACGCCCGGACAAGCGCATTCTTCGCTTCCGAGATCGCGCCGCGGATGGTCTTGGGCGACCACTCCTTCGCCGATATCCGAAGCCTGTCCATGATTCGCTTGATCGCGCCAAGGGAATCGTCTTCGTCATATATCGTGAAGTTGGAAGTGCGGCCCACCAGACGCGCTTCGCGGCGAAGCATGCGCGCCCCGATGGAGTGAAAAGTGCCCGACCACATCGATGCCGGGCGCTCGCCAAGAAGCGCGGCAACGCGCTCGCGCATCTCACTGGCAGCCTTGTTCGTAAATGTGACCGAGAGAATATGCGCGGGAGCGACTCCGTGTTGCTCGACAAGCCAGGCAATACGGCTGGTGAGCACTCGGGTCTTCCCGGATCCGGCACCAGCGAGAACGAGAAGAGGTCCCTCACCGTGCAGCACTGCTTCGCGCTGGGCGGAATTGAGCCTGTCCAGCAGCACGTTCTCGGTGACCGATGTTGTCATCCCTGAAGTATAACGTCGAAGGTAGCCCCTCGATCGGTGGGAACGAGCACGAGGCGTCCGCGATGATTTTCTTCGATGATTCGTCGCGCAAGCGAGAGACCGATGCCCCAACCCGATTCCTTCGTGGAGAATCCCGCTTCGAACACGCGACGGCGGAGCTCCCGTGGCACACCTGGTCCATCATCGCTGACGCGAATTCGCACACGCCCCGGATCCACACGCTCAGCAGAAATGTCCAGTCGCCCACCACGTCCGGCGAGCGCGTCAATGGCATTCTTCGCGAGCGCCTCCAGTGCCCACTCGAGCAGCACCGGGTCACCCTGCACCACCAGAGGATCCTTCTCACAAGCCGAAGCGACGGTGACGCGGTTCGCAAGTGTTGGCACGCGAGCCTGAAAATATCTGGTAACCCCCAGGGCCAGCTCACAAAGATCGACGGTATCGCGACGAGGCGGTCGCCCAATTCGCTCAAAACGATTCGCGACGCGCTCGAGTCGAAGCAGATCGCCTTCCATGTGCTTTATCGCGGCCGCGGCGGACGGATCATCGATGCGATCGGCGAGGAGTTGCACCCAGCCGGTGAGGCTCGATAAGGGTGTACCGAGCTGGTGCGCAGACTCGCGTGCCATGCCAGTCCAGACACGCTCGCGGTCCGTCCGCCCACGCATGCGAAGCACGTAAACGCCCGCGCCAAGCACGAGAACGAGAAGCACGGACTGAATGACCGGAACGAAACGCAAACCCTGAACGAGCCGGCTATCACCGTAGTGAATCTGGCCAACGCCAGGTTCCGCCACTGGAGCGTTCTCAAGATCGAGCTCCCGAGCATAGGCGGAAACCCTCGGGTCGGTGAGAGGCGCGTCAAACGGCAAATTTTCCGCCGCGGCCGGTCGGCCATTCGCATCCGTGATGATTACTGGAACGCCGAGCCGCGCAATGTGGCGGGAGAGATCGAGCAGCGCCGCGTTTCCAGCGTCGCTGCTCGTATCCGAAAGAGCCCGAAAAACACGCCCGTACATCTGCCCCAACCTGGCTTCATCCTGACGAAGGACCCGTACTACGGTGCGCGTATAGACGACGTAGGAGCCAACCAGAAGGCCGAGAAGAACCGCCAGAAGCACCGTCGGCGCGCTGCGGCGCATAACGCTACTCCAGCGTGCCGGCGCCTATATACGGGCGCAGAACCTCGGGAACCTCAACGGTTCCATCCGAGCGCTGATAGTGCTCGAGAATCGCAGCGATAGTTCTTGGAAATGCGAGCCCGGAGCCGTTGAGTGTGTGCACGAAACGTGGCTTCTCACCCGGCCCCGGCCGGTACCGGATGTTGGCACGCCGCGCCTGGAAATCCGTGAAGGTGCTGCAGGAAGACACCTCGAGCCATTTGCCCGCACCAGGCGCCCAGACCTCCAGATCGTATGTTTTGGCGCTGCCGAATCCTGTGTCCCCGCCCGCCAGCAGGACAACCCGGAATGGCAAGCCGAGACGCCGCAGTACCTCCTCCGCGTGGCTCGTGAGGATGTCGAGTTGCTCCGGGGAATCCTCAGGCGTTGTGAACCGCACCATTTCAACCTTGTCGAACTGATGCACCCGCAAAAGACCGCGCGTATCCTTGCCGGCCGCGCCAGCTTCACGGCGAAAGCACGGTGTGTACGCCACATACGCGGCAGGCAGATCCGCGGCATCCAGTATCTCCTCGCGGCGCAGGTTCGTGACAGTGACTTCCGCGGTCGGAATGAGAAACAGGTCGTCATCGCGGAGCGCGTACATGTCCTCCTCGAACTTTGGCAGCTGCGAGGTGCCGATCATCGCGGCGCGATTCGCGACAAATGGAACCCATACTTCCTCGTAGCCATGCTCGCGCGTGTGCAGATCGATCATCCAGGACATGAGCGCTCTCACGAGACGGGCTCCCATTCCGCGAAAAACAATGAATCCCGATCCCGCGACCTTCGCACCGCGAGGCAGGTCGAGGAGGCCCAGACGTTCGCCCACCTCCCAGTGTGGCCGCACGCCCTCCTGATCTCGCGGCGTGCCCCAGGTGCGCACCACAATGCCACTCTCTTCCCCCCCTTCAGGAACTTCCGGAAGAGTGATGTTCGGGATCTCGAGCAACAGCGCGCCCAGCTCGGACTCGGACTCGGCCAGAGTTCCCTCGAGGGCAGTGATCTCCACGCCAAGGGCACGCGTAGCCGCTATCAAATCATCGGCGCTCTCGCCCTCCTTTTTGCGCCGTGCAACTTCTTGGCTCGAGGAGTTGCGCTTTGCCTTTTTCTCGTCGGCGGTGTGCACCAGGAGGGCGCGTTGACTGAGCAGTTCTCCTATTCGATCAAGATCCCCACCCAGAGCTTCCAGCTTGCCTCGGCGACGCATGGCGTCTCGCAAGGCATCGAGATTATCGCGCAGCCATTTGGCATCGTGCACAGGAGGCCTGGTTAGTTATCGGGAACGCCCTCCGTGAGATCGCGAAACCCGCAGTTTGGGTTCACGCGCACGCGGAATGTGATGGTGCGATTCACCAGATCGATGCTATCTACCACGAGCTTCGTGTATATCTCCGGACGGATGCTATTTGCACACTCTGGCGGCTCCGCACGGATGACAACGACCTCGCCTGCACTAACAGTCAACGGGTCAATACTATCAAATCCGCGATTGGGTGCCGTCTCGAGATCATCGAAAGCGTCGGTGACGGTGCGAAGTCCGGCGCTGCCGAACCCCCCTACCGCCGAGGGCGGATACAGGACCACGCGGCCCGATGCATCGATATCGAATACCACATCGTACCCCGACGTGGCCTCGGCCCGCACTGCTTCGTGATGAAAGGTGTTGAGCGCGGTTGGCACGCTGAGCGGCGTCCCGGTGAGCGCAAAGACGGTAATGGTGTCGGCAACAGTGGAGAAGTTCGCCGTGAATCTCGTTGGATCGCCGCACGCTGTAAAGCCGAGCGAAACGCACAACACGATCGCATTTATTTTCAGTATGCGCAAATGGAGCACCACTTGGGGATATGAGCTTGGCGGCGAAGGATACCCCGCCAATCGCACGACTTCAAGCAATCCATGTCGCTTGACTTCGATAGGTACACCGTTATGATCGGACGTGATCCTCTACCGCTCGTTATAAGGGGCTCATCCGGCAGCGGCAATCCGAAATCGCTTTGCAGGCGCCGGCGGTCGTCCGCAAATCATGATCCGGCATCCATGGCCACCATCCGCGATCTTGTCAGCACCGTCCGGCAGCGCGAAGGCGTTACAGCTGCGGTCGTACTTGGACGCGACGGTCTTCTGATCGACGGCCAGGCAACCGCGGGGATCGACACGGATGGATTGGCTGCTGTGGTCCCGGCTGTTTTGACCGCCGGCGACGAGCTCGGGGAACACGCTGGTGGAGGAGCGCTCGCCACATGCGTGCTCGAGTACGAGGGTCGTGTCATTATAGTCTGTTCGCTGACGACGGATGCCATCCTCGTCGTAGTCGCAAGCGAGGAGGCAGACATCGGTAAGCTGCTCTTCGAGCTCCGGCGCAATCGGCGGCGCATTGCCGCCATCATGTGAGGAAACAATGGCTGTGAGGGAGCGGTTGCGAGTGTTGGTCGCGGATGACGAGCCGCACATTGGCAAAATAATCAAGATGAAGCTCGAGCAAGGCCCTTTCGACGTCACATTGGCTTACGATGGGCAGGAAGCGATGGATGTCCTCGAACAGGGCAATGATTTCGCGCTTATCGTGCTGGATCTCATGATGCCGCGGTTGAGCGGCCTGGACGTTCTGCTGCGCCTCAGATCGGACGACCGTTGGAAATCGCTGCCGTGCATTGTGCTCACAGCCGCCGGCGAGCAGCAGTACCAGCGCAGAGCCCTTGAAATAGGCGCGAGCGAATTCCTTACCAAGCCATTCAGTCCCAGAAAGCTATATGCGCGCGCTGCGGAGCTCGCGGGCGCCGGTTCCGAGAATGCCGAGGTCCGCGAAGCGTGAGCCGTTGGGCGGTAATCCTCGCAGGCGGTGTGGGCTCGCGATTCTGGCCGCTGAGCACACCACGTCGTCCCAAACAGCTGCTCGCGCTCGTCACGGATACCCCTCTGCTGTCCGACACCGTACGGCGGCTCACTCCGCTGGTCTCAGCTGACAAAATCCTGATTCTTGCCAACGCGGCGATTGCCGGCAGCGTTGCCGAGCTGCTTCCCGGCGTACCGGCCGGCAATATTATTGCGGAGCCGCGCGCCGCTGGAACAGCACCAGCGCTCGCTTGGGCGGCACTCGAAATCCAGCGGAGGGACAGCGGCAACGCTGTGATGCTATGCGTTCACGCAGATTGGGCGATAGGTGACGAGGATGGCTTTCGCCGCGTGTTGTCGCTCGCGGCGGACACCGCCGAGCACGAGAACGCACTCGTCACAGTTGGTGTGGTTCCGACGCGCCCTGACCCTGGCTTCGGCTATATACAACTCGCCGATGCTGTCAATGGCGCATACCGCGTGGCGCGTTTCACCGAGAAACCTGACGTACCCACAGCCGGCCAGATGCTGCGCGACGGGTATCTCTGGAACTCCGGCATCTTTGTGTGGCGCGTGAGCGACTTCCTTGGGGAACTGCGGACGCACACTCCCGAGGTTGCCCACGCCCTTGCCGGAAACGGAAACATTGAGAGTTTTTTCGACTCGGTGAAACCCACGTCGGTTGACGAGGGATTGCTCGAACGGAGCGGCAGAGTCCTCGTCATCCCTGGCGATTTCCAGTGGGATGATGTAGGCACATGGGCGGCGCTTCGTCGCGTGCGCCCACGCGACGCGCTCGGCAACGCGCTGGCAGGCGACGTTCACTCGGTCGAGTCGAATGGCAATGTCGTTCATGCGGAAGGCAATCGCGTGGTTCTCTACGGTGTATCCGATCTCGTGGTTGTTTCGCGCGAGGGGTTGACCCTCGTCACAACTGTGGAGCGCGCTGCCGACCTCAAAACGCTTCTCGATTCCCTTCCCACCAACGTTCGGGACCAGCCGTGAGCGGTCTGTACTTGTACGACGACTTCGTTGCCCGGGGGTTCGAGCCTTTCGCCCTAACACGACCAATCAGCGAGCTGCGCTCCGGTGTCGAGATCATTCGCATTCGTTGGGAGTCGGCCCTTCGCTGTCCTGCAACGGGCTCGGTGGTCGCATCTCACCTCGGGGATTTCGAGGAACTCGACGCCCCGCCGCCCGCGAACGCCACTATTCCGGCCGGCTCCATCCTGGCCAATTCGCGATGCGTCGTGCCGCTCGAGTTGACGAGCCAGGAGGCGGATGTGTGGATGTGCCGGGGTCTTGTGGCAGCGGTACGGCTTCGCGCGGCACTGGCAGTCGAGGCACTTGCGAGTGGCGAGACACCCCTCGAGTCGCTCGAAACCACTGGAAATCGCCGGGTGGAGATCGAGGGAAGGTGGCTTACGGAGGTGTGGAGCTTCATCACCGACCTTGCGGCGCAGCTGCAGGACGACATTGGGCGGCTTGGTCCGACACTCGATTGTGTAACACCAGCGCACACCACGGTTCTGGGACACAATCGCGTTTTTTTCGAACGCGGCGCTACCATTGAACCCATGGTGATTGCGGACGCCACCGACGGACCCATTCTTGTGCGCTCGGGCGCGAGTGTGCGAGCGTTCACCCGCCTGGGTGGCCCGGTTGCGATCGGAAAGAACGTCAAAGTACTCGGCGATCGAGTGGCGGGGAGTTCGATCGGTGAGATGAGCATAGTTCGCGGAGAGATAAGCGATTCGGTGATGCTCGGTCATAGCAACAAGGCGCATGATGGCTTTGTTGGCCATTCATATCTCGGTCGCTGGGTGAACCTGGGCGCGGGAACGACAACCAGCAACATGAAGAACACCTACGGAAGTGTTGGTCTCTGGACGCCCTTGGGCATGCGAGACTCTGGCGCCGTCCGGCTGGGTTCTTTCTTCGGCGATCATGTCAAGACAGGAATCGGCTTGCGTCTGACCACTGGTAGCGTAGTCGGCGCCGGAAGCAACATTTACGGTGGGGCCATACCCCCAAAATACGTCCCTCCTTTTTCCTGGGGAGAGGGGGAAGAGCTTGGCGCATATGACATCGAGAAATTCCTGCTGACGGCGGAGCGTGCGATGACGCGACGACACGTTGGACTCGGTGGACGAGGACGCAGGCAGCTCGTGGCGGCGTGCGCCAAGAGCAGACGGAGCACTCTATGAAAGTGTGGGTGCTTGGCAGCGGGAGCAGCGGGAACGCTATCCTGCTCGAGTCGGGCAACTCACGTGTACTGATCGATGCCGGATTCCCGCATACCGTTCTCGCCTCGCGACTAGCGACGATCGGAGTTGCCGTTCAGTCGATTGACGCGGTAATTCTCACGCACGAGCACCTCGATCATGCGCGAGGCGCGTGCACGAGTGCGAAAAAGTGGGGGTGGTCCCTGCTCGCTACCCGAGGGACGGTGCGAGAGTGCGCGGAGCTTTCAGCTATCCCTGTGCACACGTTTGATTCGAACTCTTCCTTTGCCGTCGGCGACTTCAGCATTGAGGCGGTCCACATTTCCCACGATGCCGCAGATCCGGTGGCTATCGTAGCAACGGCGAGCGGATCAGGCGTACGGTCGGCGATAGCCTATGACGTCGGCTGCGTCACTCACGCTTTGCGACGGGCTCTCGCGCGTGTCGATATCCTGGTGCTGGAGGCTAACCACGATGAAGAGATGCTGCAGTACGGTCCGTATCCGCCCTCAGTGCGCCAGCGAATCTCCGGCAGTCGCGGGCATCTGAGCAATCGCGAGGCTGGTGAGCTGGCCCGCGATTGTGCGCATCGCGGCCTGTCACACCTGGCTCTGGCGCACATTAGCAAGGAGTGCAACCTTCCAGGGGTAGCTCTGGCAACGGTGCGCGACCACCTCGCGGGATCAAGGGTTTCGGGTAGTAAAGTGAGGGTGTGTGCGCAGGACGCCGTCACAGGGCCGTTCCAGGCGAGCGGGAAAACCGCAAGTGAGCAACTACTACTCGGTGTGTGAAATGTGCCGGTCAACTTTCCGCGTTCTCGAAATCGAGTATCTTCTCACCAGATTACGAATGGCAATCCGGCATATCGGTGGTCCTCCATTTGCGATGCATGAGACGCCCATCTAGGCTTCAGAGGAAAGCAGCCGCGCGGGAACGCCGGCAACTTCCCGTGCGTGACGTGGCACCCGAACTCTATCGAGAATGAATACAGTCGAAGCCGAGACGCTCGCCAAGGTGGAGGTACTTGCCGACCTGGAGCCGGTCGTGCACTCACTGATGGAAACGCACGAAGCGAAGCGCATTCTCTGGTTTCCGAGCGAGCTGCTCGCCGCGGCACCCGATACCGACCCCGACCGCCACATTCGCGATCTCCGCGAGAGGGCGCGCGGAATCAACCTTCCGGCACGCATTGCCCTGGCGCTCAACCTGCTGACCGAAGAAGGACTGCCGCACTTCCACCGCATACTCGCGGTCTATCTTGGCAGTGACAGCTTCTGGTCCCGCTGGACCAACATGTGGACCGCGGAAGAAGATCGGCATGGAGCGGTGCTGCATGACTACACTCGCGACAGTCAGATCCTCAACAATCCCGAGCTCGAGAGAATGCAGTTCGAATATCTCAGAGCGGGATTCGAGCCGGCATGGGACAAGGACCCGTACAGGGTATTCGTCTATACCACGCTGCAGGAGCGAGCGACACAGGTAAGCCATGCCAACACAGGCAAGCTTGCGAGCGAGTACGAGCCGACGATTGGAACCGTGCTATCGAATGTCGCCAAGGAAGAGGCCCGTCATTACGCGTTCTATCGGTCCATCTTCGAGGAGGTTCTCAAGCGAGATCCCAACCGCGCTCTGGAATCGGCGGCGGAGGTGATGCCTTCAATCGACATGCCCGGGGTCAACATGCCGAACTTCCGCACCATGGCGGACGTCGTTCGCCGAGCCGGAATTTACGGCCCGCGTGATTATCTGAAGATTGTGCAGGAGCAAATTCGCTACTGGGCAATCGATGCGGTTGACGGTCTCAACGAGAGGGGAAAACGCGCTCAGGAGAAAATTCTCGGCGTACCCGACCGTCTCGAGCGCGTTGCCGGTGCAATGGAAGCGCGTAGCCGCGCCAAGACATTCTCCTTCGCGGTAGCTTTCGCCAAGGAATTCGCGATGGAGTAAACGGAGGAGACAAACAGCGGCATTGCGACGATGCCGCACATGTGAAAAGCGGGGACCCATTTGGGTCCCCGCTTTGTTACCGGCTTAACGCCAGCCTAGTACATCCCGCCCATGCCGCCGCCGCCAGGACCGCCCGATGGCATGCTCGGCTTGTCTTCCTTCTTCTCCACCACGATTGCTTCCGTCGTGAGAAGCAGGCCTGCAATCGACGCCGCGTTCTGCAGCGCCGTGCGGGTCACCTTGGTCGGGTCAATTACACCGGCCTGAACAAGGTCTTCATAGCTGTCGGTCAACGCATTGTAACCGAAGTTGTCTTCCTTGCCGGTGCGGATTTTCTCGACTACGATCGAGCCTTCTCCGCCCGCATTCTGCACGATCATGCGCATCGGCTCTTCGATCGCGCGACGCACGATCTCGATACCGATATGCTCGTCACGATCCTCGAACTTGAGGTCCTTGAGAGCACGCTGAGCACGAATGAAGGCGACACCGCCACCAGGAACGATGCCTTCCTCAACCGCTGCGCGAGTGGCGTGAAGCGCATCCTCGACGCGGGCCTTCTTTTCCTTCATTTCGGCTTCGGTCGCGGCGCCAACGTTGATGACGGCCACACCGCCTGCGAGCTTCGCCAGACGCTCCTGCAGCTTCTCCTTGTCGTAATCTCTCGTCGTGGTCTCGATCTGCGCACGGATATTCTCGAAGCGGCCCATGATCTCGACGCAGTCACCGGCACCGACGACGATCGTGGTGTTTTCCTTGTCGATCGTCACG
>JACMME010000151.1 GCA_014379205.1 Gemmatimonadaceae bacterium | reverse complement strand
GGCCGGAGAACACCATAGCTCGGAATCTCGGTAGGCCGGGCACGTGTTACCGAAAGGAGCTTTCTTCGCGCGAGCTTCTTGGTCGCCTCCTGGATCGCGCGTTTCGAGAGACCCGTGCCTTCTGACATCTCACGCAGGCTGAGCGGCACATCACGCCTGCCTCCGTCGGTATGCCGCCAGAGAAACAGATACACCAGGAACGTTGACGGCCTGTGATCGTGGCCGATCAGGTCGGGCATGAGTGTGTCGACGACATAGTGATCGATCTCGAACCGCTTCACGAGTTGCTCCGGACAGGGCGCGACAATGCTATAGCAGCGGCTGCCGTAGCACAACCTGCCGATCTGGTTTGCTGGAGTCGGCTTCCCGAGATTGCGCGAGACTTTTGACTCCGGCTTTCACCACCAGGGAGACCCATGATCAAGGCAATAAAGTTCGTCAGTATTCCTGTGCGCAATCAGGATGACGCGCTGGCGTTCTACACGGAGAAGCTCGGCTTTCTTGTCGCGACGGATCAGGCATTCGATGACACGCAACGTTGGATTGAGCTTCGCATTCCGGGCGCTGAGACACGCGTAGTACTGTTCACGCCGACGGGCCATGAGGACAGGATCGGAACTTTCTCGAGCGTCTCCTTTATCGCTGACAACGTTGAGAAGACTTACGCTGAGCTGAGTGCCAGAGGAGTTGAGTTTACCGGGCCGCCGACCAAGGCCGACTGGGGAACTTCAGCAATTTTCAAGGATCCGGACGGGAATACGTTTGTGCTGGGATCGAAGTGATGGCTGATGGCTGGTGGCTGATCGCTGATGGTTAATGGGCCGAGTTGATGATAACGCCTACTGTCCTGGTACAATCCGCAATCAGCCATCAGCCATCAGCTATCCGCCATTACCCCCCCATCTCCCCCAACCGCTTCTCCAGATACCGGCGCTCCGGCTCGGACGTGGTCATGTTGATGGCCGCACGGTACGAATCGGCCGCAAGCGTGAAGCGGCCGAGGCGTCTCAGCAGATCCGCGCGCGCCGCTGGCAGGCGGTGATAGCCTTGAAGTACTCCGCGAGCCTGCAGTGCGTCGAGAATCTTCAGGCCATGCTCCGGACCCTCCGCCATAGCGATGGCGACCGCACGGTTCAGCTCCACAACGGCCGATGGCTGCATACGCAGCAGGACGGTGTACAGGGCCGCGATTTGTGGCCAGTCAGTATCCTCCGGTCTTAGCGTCTGCGCATGCAGGGCCGCGATCGCTGCCTGTATGGCGTATTTACCAGCACGCCCTGATCGCAGCGAATTCTCGACACGAACGACTCCTTCGGCGATCTGCTCCCTGTTCCAACGCGAGCGATCCTGCTCTTCCAGGAGAACCAGGTCACCATCGGCAGAGACGCGGGTGTCGCGACGCGAGTCGTGCAGGAGCATGAGCGCGAGAAGTGCGTTCGCCTCGGGTTGCTCCGGCATGAGCTCAACCAGTAATCGGCCCAGCCGGATCGCCTCCGCACAAAGATCGCGACGAACGAGGGCTTCTCCAGACGTAGCAGAATGTCCTTCGGAGAAAACCAGATAAATGACCGAAAGCACCGCCTCGAGTCTCTCCGGCAAGGCGGCGCGTGCAGGTACCTCGTAGGGTATGCGCGCGACGCGAATCTTGCCCTTGGCGCGCACGAGGCGCTGCGCCATGGTAGGAACGGGGACGAGAAACGCCCGCGCGATCTCTTCGGTCGACAGTCCGCAGACTGTTCGAAGAGTAAGCGCGATTTGCGCTTCCGCATCGAGTGCTGGGTGACAGCACGTGAAGACAAGCCGAAGACGGTCGTCGCCTACCTCGCTGTCCTCGGCCAGCAAGTCGGAAGCAGATTGGATCGCCATGACCAGGGCGCTCTCCCCAAGCTCCTCCTGCTTCCGGATGAGCGTAGCCAGACGGCGAAGCTGATCGACCGCGCGATTTCGTCCAGTACTCACGAGCCAGGCGCGCGGGTTGCGCGGCACGCCTTCGCGAGGCCACTTCTCGAGCGCCGCGGCGAAAGCGTCCTGCAACGCTTCCTCAGCGACGTCAAAGTCCCCCAGCAGCCGAATGAGTGTGGCCAACACTCGGCGCGACTCATTGCGGAAGACTCGTTCGATGGCCGCGCGTACAGTCTCCTCTGCGGGGGCACGCCCAACGTGCGGGGTGAGAGAGTCGCCGGCCGGCACAGGCACCGGACGGCGAGCAGACGGCTCTCTCACATGTTCGTGCGCTGCGCCGACGACTGCTCCCCTCCAGGAGCCATGTTGGCAAGCTGCATGACGGGGCGAATTTCGATTGAACCGATTCGGGCGGACGGAATGCGGACCGCTATCGCAATCGCTTCATCCAAATCTTTCGCTTCGACGATGTAGAAGCCTCCAAGCTGCTCCCGCGTTTCGGCAAAAGGGCCGTCCGTCGTCTGCGTCTTTCCGTTGCGGACGCGGACTGTGGTTGCTGTCGGCGTCGGCTCGAGCGGGTCGCCGTGAACCAGATTTCCACTCGCAGCGATGCTCTCGGTAAACGTTCCGTACTCAGCGTAGAGACTTCCGCTCTCGGCCTCGGACATGTTCGCCCACTCTTTTTCGTTATCGTAGATGAGAAGCATGTAGCGCATCGTCGTTCTCCCTGAAATGGTTTACCTGCGGTAATTGGTACTAGTAGTCGAACGGGGAGACACGAAATCGACAGTTCAAGGGGGCAGATGGCTGATGGCCGATAGCTGATGGCTGATGGCTGATGGCTGATGGCTGATGGCTAGGCCAGGAACGTCGCAATGCGCAAAGCGCAAGTGATGGATCCTTGAAACGGCCGTTATGCCATCCGCTATCAGCATCGCAATCAGCTATCAGCTATCAGCCATCAGCCCGCAGCCCTCAGCCCTCAGCCCTCACCCAGACACTTATCCAGAATGTTCAGCGCAACATCGACGTCGTATTCATCCACTACCAGCGGTGGTGCCAGCCGGATCGAGCTCCTGCCCGCTCCAAGCAGGAGCAGACCCTCGTTGAAAGCGCGCCGAACGACCGCGTGAACCAGGTCGGGCGCCTGTTCTCGGGTCGCCCGATTTCTGACAAACTCTACTCCCCACATGAGGCCAACTCCGCGGACGTCACCAATGCTTTCGTGCCTCTCCTGCAGCGTGCGCAGTCCCGCACCAAGTCGCTCTCCCATGCGTGCCGCGTTGGCGACCAGCTCCCGCTCGACAACGTCAATCGTCGCGAGAGCCGCCGCGCAGCACACCGGATTACCGCCGAACGTCGATCCGTGGGCGCCGGACTCCCACTTCATCACCGACTCCTTCGCGATGATTGCGCCTATCGGCATTCCGGAGCCAAGTCCTTTGGCGGTAAGCAGGATGTCGGGCTCCACACCTTCGTGCTCGCACGCGAACATTTTGCCGGTGCGGCCCATTCCGCATTGCACTTCATCGAAAACCAGCAGAATCCCGTACTTGTCACATAGCTTGCGCAGTGCCGTGAGATACCCGGGCGGCGGGACAACGTAGCCGCCCTCACCCTGAATCGGTTCCACGAACATGGCCGCGACATCGGTTGGATCAACGCGTCGCGCGAACAGGTCATCCTCTATGGACGACACGCAGCGCATCGTACACTCCGGCTCGTTCGCGCAGTAATCGC
>JACMME010000150.1 GCA_014379205.1 Gemmatimonadaceae bacterium | reverse complement strand
TGGATGCTGGGAACAGTATGCTTCCGATGTGGCGCTCGTACGCGCCTATCGTGAGCTTTCGGGTGTTTTCGAAGAATCCGTCGCGATTGTGAATCTCGCGCGGAGCGGCGACGCGCACGCCGTTGCGGCTCTGCGGACGAATGCGGAGTACCTGGCGCTGGGCCTCGTGAACGTCATCGCCGCGCTGAACCCGCAAGCCATCATCTTCGGCGAGCCGATCGCTTCGGCCTGGGATCTGGTCGCGGACATCGTTGTCGCCGAATTGGGGAAGCGAGTGCCTCCATACTGCCTGAAGGGTTTGCGATTGCTTCCGTCGCGCCTTGGCGCGGATTGCGCGCTGCTCGGAGCGGCGGCCTTTGCGCTCGATCATTTCTTCAGTCGTTTCGACCACACGACCGGTGATTCGCCGCCGAATCGGGTCGCGATCAGAATGTACGCGTGAGGAGTACGAATCGCATGAAACCCTTTCTTACCGGCATGCTTGCCGTGATCGTGCTGGGCGCGCAGACGCCGGTAAAAAACCGGGAGTTCGAAGCACTGCAAGCTCATTTCGAGAAGGTGATCGGCGAGCGATCCGCTCAGCTTTTCAAGGGGATAACGAACGTCAAGCAATGGCAGGAACGCAAGCAGAGCACGCGGCGGCAGCTCGAGAAGATGCTTTGGCACGATATGAAGTGGCCCGATACCCCACCTGCTGCGACCGTCACGCATCGCTCGGAGCATCCTCGATACACGATCGAGAATCTCGTGATCGAGACGGCCCCAAAGCTGTTTGTAACGGCGAATCTCTACCTTCCGCGGACAGGTCCGAAGCCGTTTCCCGTGGTGTTGTATCAATGCGGACATGTGAACAAACGGCTGGCTGTACGACACGGCGCATGGTTTGCCGCGAACGGAATCGCCGCCCTTGTGATGGACAACATCGAGATGGGCGAGGTTGAGTTCACGCACCATGGGGTCTACTCCAACGCGTGGTTTCATTGGTACAGCCGTGGCTTCTCGCCACTGGCAGTCGAACTGCTGAACGCCCGCCGCGTGGTTGACTATTTGACGACACGGCCCGATCTTGACCGCAATCGCATCGGTGCCACGGGCCGGTCCGGCGGCGGAGTGACGACGTTCTACCTGGCTGCGCTTGACGAACGGATCAAGGCGTCCGCGCCCGTGTCCGGAGCGTTTTCGACGAACGGTTGGGTGAAGCAACGGCTGACTTTCGCTCACTGCGATTGCCAGTATCCCGTCAATAGTTACGGGCTGCTCTATTCGGAGATCGGCGCCCTCACGGCGCCACGGGCCCAGTTGTTGTGCAACGCCGACGCAGATCGGGGATTCCCCATGGATGCGTTCAACGAGATGGCGGGAAAGATGAAGGAGATCTACGGACTCTATAAGGCGGACGAAGCGTTGCGCGTCTCCGTCACACCAGGTGGACACAGCGATACGGAGACGATCCGGTTGCCCGTGTACTCCTTCTTTTTGAAAGAGCTTCTGGGGAAGAATACGCCTGTAACCAGTGAAGGCCCCGTGGATGAACCTGGTGCGGAAGAGTTAGTGTGCTATCGACATGGCCTGCCGCTGGACGAGCGGCTGACGCGCATCGACGAGGAGCTAATTGCACCGCGGCCCGTTCGGAAGCGAAGCGTCAACGAACTGAGATCCGTTCTGCGCACCGAGGTCTTTCGCTATTACCCGGCGAAGGCTGCGCCGCTTCAGCCGCAGTGGGGCGAGCCAACGAACGTGCAGGGACGCCGCATTCAATCGGTCCAGTTCACGTCATTCGAAGGGCTGCGCGTCAAGGGTATTTATTCCTTGCCGGCCAACGTGGCGCCGACGTCCAGGCTGCCTGCACTCGTGCTCGTGGATCATCGCAGAGGTATTCCTGTATGGGGCAACGAGCAGCCTCTGGAACGTAATCAATGGAAGGACAGGGCAGTACTAGTAATCGAGACGCTGGATCGCGGAAGTCGGGCGCTCGAGCAGAATCTTCGCAGCTTCGCCGACAACGATGCGCTTCATCATATGAAGCGGCAGGCGATGATTGCCGGCACCACACTGGAGTCGATGCAGGTGTACGAGATCTTGCGATCCCTCGAGTTGGTCCGGTCCTTGCCAAACGTCGACCCGACAAAGATAACGATCCTCGGCAGAGGCGAGATGGGCATCGGTGGGATGTACGCAGCGCTTCTCGATGGCGGAGTGCAGCGTGTGATTCTGGATTCCCCACCGGCGTCCCATCGCGAAGGTCCGCATTACCTCGGCGTCCTGCGATATACGGACATTCCGGAGACAGCAGCTCTGCTGGCCGGCAAATTGGGAGTCTACGGAGAAGCGCCGGATGCTTTGCGCCGGGCAGCGTTCTGTGGGTCGCTGCAAGCTTGCCTGCAGGATCGCAAGTGACCGCGGATTGACCACCGATGGAGACTAAAGACCTGAGGTAAGTATTGACCTTCGAAGGTAGGTCGACAATCTTGTGGGCGCCTGGCCCGCCTCGATTCGGCTTGCGCCGAGTCAAACGCTTCAATTGAGATGGGCGGTCCTACTCTGTCATTCCGGTGTCGACCCGGCGAACTGTCTGGTCTGACATACGCGATACCCGGATGGAAGCCGAGGCGGCTCCGGTAAGCGCCTCTTTCGCTCGTAGTAGCGGATGGTCAGTAGGTTTACTCCACCACGTTCTGCCACTTCACCGATCTCCAACGCCTTGGTCCGTTCTCCAAGGCTCGACTGTTCCCAGACTAAACCCGGTACGTAGGTAGCGAGTCAAGAAGCTTGGTGAAAAACATTGTCGGCCTTGCACGACCAGTGACGAGGCGCGAACAGAATACAGGCTGTTCCTGCGAGGCAGAGCAACACGCCCACGATGTCCCACCCTTCCGGACGGACGTCTTCTACAAGCCACAACCACAAAAGGGACGCGAGAATGTACACTCCCCCGTGGGCTGCGTACGCTCGGCCAGCGGCGACCATGCTGTCAAGCCGATTTTCAGCTCGCTGGCCATCGGGATTAGCTCTAGCTCCACCGTCCGCTCGATCAGGCTGTATGCGATCTGCAATCCGATGAACGGCGACCACCCCCGCAGATGAGCCAGCGTGTTTGCTTGCGCAATCCGCCATGCAGGGGCATCTGAGATGCCGACATACATCACCTTGCCTTGCCGGACCAGGTCATCCAGTCGCCGCAG
>JACMME010000149.1 GCA_014379205.1 Gemmatimonadaceae bacterium | reverse complement strand
GGATTGCGCACAACTGCGAACTGCGAAGAGGACTGTGAACTGCGTGGGGGACTACGCACTAGTGATGCGTATTGCTGAGTGCCTATTACAGATCACCGACCTGCGCAGTTCGCAGTTTGTAGTTTGTAGTTCGCAGTTCGCAGTTCGCAGTTCGCTGTTTGTAGTTGTCCGCAATCCGCAATCCCAGTCCGCGGTCCGCAATCTCTGATCTATTCCCCCACGTGCCCCCGGTATTTATCCGCCGAAAGCAGCTTGGCCTCTTCTGCGGCATCCTTGATGCGGAGCTTTATCATCCAGCCCGCTCCATAGGGATCGCTGTTCACCAGACTCGGCTCCTTGTCGAGCCGCTCATTCACTTGCACGATCTCGCCTGACAAGGGGCAGAAGAGCTCCGAAACGGCCTTCACAGCTTCTATCGTTCCGAACACATCCATCCGGTTGTAGCTGGAGCCTACTTTCGGCAGCTCGACGTAAACGACGTCTCCGAGCTCGCCCTGCGCATAATCCGTTACGCCAATCTGTACTACTCCTGGCTCGTCGGATTTCTTGACGTACTCGTGCTCTTCCGTGTACTGCAGATCGTCCGGTACCTTGGCCACTCGTCGCTCCCGATTTTAAGGAAGGCGCCTGGAAACCGGCGCCTCAAGAAAAATGTCAAGAAAGCGCGCGTTCGCGCGTACTGTCCCTTCGCACAGCTTCAGACTCGAGCCGCTTCCATACTTCGTCCGTTCGAAATGCCAGCTGCTCGAGTCTTCCGGCGTTCTCGATGATTATGTCGGCTCGCGCCCGTTTCAGCTCGGAAGGCATCTGAGCAGCGATCATCTGCATGGCGTCGGTTTCGTGGAGGCCACGATCGTGCGTCAGCCGCTCCATTCGCAGGGGGCGCGGCGCGTCCACGAGAATGATGAGGTCGAACTCGTCCGCCAGCTTCTTTTCGAACAGGAGCGGGATATCGCAAATAACGATGCGATCGCCGCGAGTCCGAGCTTCCAGAACAAGCGCCTCGCGAAGTCGCGCTACCTCGGGATGGACAATCTCATTGAGAGCGCTGATCTCTTCCGCTTCTCCAAAAACGCGCTGACGAAGAGCGGTTCGGTCGAGCGCACCATCGGGACTGAGAATCTGCGTGCCCCAGCGGTCGAGTATGGCGTGATAGGCAGGAGTACCTGCATCAACCGCGCGGCGAGCCAGGATGTCGGCATCAATCAGGGTGGCGCCCCGCTCCTCCAGAAGCTTGGCGACAGTACTCTTTCCGCTGGCAATATTGCCTGTCAGGCCGACTAGCTGAATAACGGCGAAAGGTAGGCTGTCGTGGTATGGACGTCAACGCTAATCTGGGGAGTAGGGGTTTGGGGATGGGGAGTAACAACCTATAGGAATTTCTTAACTCCCCATCCCCCAACCCCTACTCCCCACTTCGCCTGGGGGACTGGGAGTCACCTCTCCCGAAATTCGCACTCCCTAACCCCCACCCCCTACTCCCGAAAACAACACTTCCTGATCCTGATCCTGCCTCGGGACTTCGTGGCAGTGCCGGCATCGGGCTTCGTACGCCTCAGTGCCTCCCACCATTATTGTCGGCGAATCGTATCGTGCGGGTCTGCCCTCGATCAGGCGCTGGTTCCGGCTCGCCAAGTCTCCACACACCACGCAGATAGCATGGAGCTTGTCAACCTGCTCCGCCACAGCCATAAGCTGCGGCATGGCGCCGAAAGGCTCCCCTCGGAAATCGGTATCGGTGCCGGCCAGAATAACGCGCACCCCGCCGCTCGCCAGCCCCGTCACAAGTGGTACTACGCCTGGGTCGAGGAACTGCGCCTCGTCGATCGCGATTACGTCCGCCAGCGCGTCAACCTGTCGGGTGATTTGAGCCGACGAATCGACCGGCACAGCTTCCACTGCGCGCCCATCGTGGCTCGCGACCTGGTATATGCCACTGTATCGGTCGTCGAGGTGCGATTTGAAGACCTGAACCTTCCTGCGAGCTATGATAGCCCGGCGAACACGCCGAATCAGCTCTTCGCTCTTGCCACTGAACATGACTCCAGCGACAACTTCAATCCTGCCATTTCTGGCACTCGTGTACGTCATGCGAATCTTTGCGAATTATTCGCGCGGCCGACTACGCTCGCTGGATTGGCGATCGCTCCGCTCTCGCGTGGATGGGCCTGAAGACCGCGTGCGAGGCGCCCGGTTGCTGACATAAGGACCGCCTTGTCTGGTAGTTCGATCGCCCTGCCGGGCACCGCCATCGCGCGACCGAGTCTCCCTGTCACGCGGTGAAGCCTGGCGATCTCGCGTTCGAATATCGCGATCCCGTGGGCGCGCGTCACTATCCCGCGGTTTCGAGTGTCGGCCACCGTCCCGGCTGCCTCGCTCCGCGTCGCGTGGACTGCCGGAGTCGATCTTGGCTATGATCCTCCTCCCTTTGATCATGATTCCGGCTACTGCGCCGACGACCGCTTCCGCCACGTCACTGGAAATTTCCACGAGTGCATGTCGCTCACGAATCTCGATTTTTCCGATCTTGACACTCGAAATTCCGGATTCGGCCGTTATTGCTCCTACCAGGTCGCCTGGCGACACTCCGTCCCCTTTGCCGGCACTCACGAATATCCGCACCATGCTCAACGTGCTCGCGCGTACGTCAATCTCGGGGGCAGGGGCAGGAGCCGGCTGGGGGGCCGGGTCGCCAGAGCGTTGCAGCAGCTTGAGAACCGCGGCGGCGATCTCTATGCCATCGAACTCATCAAGCAAGGGCTCTAGCGCAAGAACCTCACGCGCGGGAGCCCCCTCGCCAAGGAGCTGGCGCAACCTGCCTCGGAGCGCGTGCTCGCTTTTAGCGGCGCTCTCGGTGGGTCCGGGAAGCGATAGCGCTTCAACCGTTCCTCTTCCCGCAAGCAAACGCAGCGCGGGCAGCTGGGACGGGTTCACTAAAGCGAAGATGGCAGGCTGATCCGGACCTATCGCGGCGCTCAGCTCAGCGCGCGATGCTGGTTGTTCATACAGCACGACCGCCGCTCCAGGCTTCGGAGGGGACCGGTGTGCCACGCTGATCGAATTGTCTGAAGCACCGTAGCCCAGCGCTCGAAGCAGATCCTCGACTTCCATTCTGGCTGCGTCGGATCGCACATAAATCGACGCGAGATCCGGATTTACGTGATCGAGGAGACGCCGCAGCATGGACGAGCGAGACGCCGGAGACACTGTCACGAAGGTGATGGACACGCCGCCCATGTTGTCGGCTGGCTTTTCAGCGGCGCGCCCTGCGCGGCGCGCATATCTCTCCACGAGCGCGTCCACCGCCGGTGTCAACCGCGAGGCGACTATCGTCCGCGCCGCCTCCTTAGGCACCTCGGCCATAATGGATTCCAGAGCGCTGGTCTCGTCGGGCGCGATGCCGTCAGCCCAGGCAATCAAAACGCTTTTGACGCTCTCGAGCTTGAGCGCAGAAGTGCGAATCAATTCGAGAAGTGTCGTCGGTGCTCCCGTGACGACATGCGGTTTCCCGGCTGCCAGCACTCGCATCGCGCGAGGAATACCTGTTATTGGAAGGGTGCGAAGCGATCGCTCATCACTGTGATTCACTCCACGCGCCAATGCGATTGCCGATTCCGCGTCCGCGGTCAGGACGAGCAACTGGATTGCGTCCTCGGCGCGGTTCACGCGATCGAGCGCCTGGGGGAGAAACTCCGCCATCGAGGAAGGGTCGCTGGGAAGAACAAATACGGAATTCTGCCCGCGTACCACGGTCACCGTATCGACCTGTCTTGGCGACGCGTCATCCTGCTTCCCGCCCCGCTGTTCTCTGGGTTTCCCGATCTCCACACGATCCTCCGCATTGTGAATGGCGCAGCACGCGCAGCCGGAGTAAGATAGCAGAGAATACGAAGTGGCGTTCGTTGAGGGTGCTGGAGCAACGTTTCACCCTTTTGCATTTGGACTTGATGATCACGACCATCGTACTCATTCGGTGTACGCCACAGGCGACCCCCAAAGCCGCGGTTCGGATCGCGGGTATCGAAGGAGTTTCCGAGGTCTATTCAGTTTCCGGGGAGTGGGACCTTGTGGCCATAGTCAAGGTTTCCGAATACGAGCAGATCGCGCGAGTGGTCACCGAAGAATTTCCACTCGTCTCAGGCATAGAGCGCACCCAGACGCTTACAGCTTTCCGGGCGTATTCGAAAAAGGATCTCGAGCAGGCTTGGGACATGGGAGTCGAGTGAAGTCCAAGCAGGGACCAGGTGCCAGGGACCAGGAAACAGGAACGACACAAACGTCCCGGTCACCGGTTCCGCTTCCTGATTATGTACAGCTTTCTGTAGCGGGCGCTGGTCCGTGGTTCCTGATCCCTAGTTCTGCTGCCCGACGCACCAATCCGCGCGGCTTCTGAAGACCTCTTTCCATTTTCCAGCCTCGAAGCCGAGGATTGCAAGATAGGTCTTGCCGCCGAACCGCCATCCCTCGAGGATTATCTCGTCGATACCATCGCCGGTGAGATCGAGGTGGTCGAGATAGCGGCGGAATTCCGTCTGTCCGAGTGGACCAAAAACCTTGTGGGAGAAGGTCGCACGATAGCTGCCTGAGGTGTCTTTATCGGCGATCACGAACATGTGGCGTGTGAACGCCTTGGCGGACGATCCCGAAGTAGCGACCGAATCGATCCACCAGGCTACCAGTGTTGGCGCGGGGCCAGCTCCGGTAGGTATAGCCAATGCGCGCGATTCCAGGGAATCGAGCACAGGCTGGTTCAATGACGCGTCGACAGCGTCAGCTGATGCCCGTCGCATGCTTTCCGCGAGGTTCGCTGACTGCGCAGGTTGCGCGGCATGCTGCCAGCCGAGCTGGGCGCTCGAGGCCAGCATCTCAACCGCGAAACCACCAGCCCTGTCGCCCTCCAGCCTGACCGTCGCAAGTGGGATGGGATTCTTGCAGTTCGCGAGCTCATATAGTGGCTCGTTGCTGTCCCACATTCCTCGCACGATGTGCGCGGTACCATCGGTGTTACCGTCGCGATACAACGTATAACTCTTTCCCTTTCGCATGTACATCGCGTCAAATCGACGCCAACCGTCGGCATCCAGTACAATTGGTACCAGTTTTGTCGCGGATAATGCCGCTACCGGCAGCAGCCGCGGCTGGTCACGCGTACCGAACACCTGGAAAAGAATGTTGGGGCGTTGCGCCAGGTCGAGCATGCCAGCGAGCGGAGGAGCGTCGCTCGTGCCTTCAGCATCGGTCTGACTGCCTCCGCTCGAACGGTTCGAAATAAATGCCACGGCGCCGATGCTCACCACGAGCGCAACGCCCAATAACACAAGCCTGAGCCTGGATACGCTCGGCGCGTCACCGCGGGAGACGCGACGAGGCTGAGGGCGGTGACTAGATGGCGAGGAGCCGAGTTGCACGGTGAGTTATTAACGCGGGGGGTGATCTGAACGGTGAGCATTTCGGGGGTCCGAATCCCCCCGATGAGGACGCGCAAGGAGTTGAGGATGCAACACTTCAGGAGCTTATGCGGCCTGAAGGGGTAGCTTGAACAATGAACTTTCCCGTGACACCTTGCCGACCGTGAGCCAAACGTCGTCTCTCCTGGCGCTGGCTGCGTGCACGGCGCTCGCTCCCGGACTCGCGCTGGCGCAGCGCGGGGCTCGTGCCGTCAGTTTGGCAATACAGCCGCGCGCCGGTGACACCATTCGCACACGCATCGACCAGCGCATGCAAGTGACTGTCACGCGGCGAGTAGGCAACTCGGACACGAGTCTCACCATGACGTCATCCATGATGGTGCTTGCTCGCAACGTCGTGCAGTCGGTGGATGATAGTGGAGCGACAGTCCTGGTAATCACGGATTCCGTAGTCGTTTCGGAATCGGGAGGCGCGGGGATGCCGGTCCCCGAAGAGCTGCGCCGAGCTCTGCAAGGAAAACGGATGAGAGTGCGTATGACCCGGGAAGGGGCTACAAGGCTTCTGGATAGCCCCGACCAGCTGGCTCAGGGAGCGCAGACATTCATGGCCCAGATGCCAGCGATGTTGCCCGGACACCCGGTGGCACCTGGAGACACCTGGTCGCACGCGATGACGATCCCCATTACCGGGCAGCCGGAAGCTGGCGGTACAGGTACCGTGCACACGGTCTTTCGACTCGATTCTCTCACATCTTCCGGAGAAAGAGCCTTTATATCGATGCGCGGGACGGTGGATCGTGACTCCAGTGCCGCAGAGATGGCCGAGGGCGTAAAGCGCACGTCGACGGGGAGCGTGACGGGAGGCCTGCAATTCGACAGAAAACGAGGTTGGCTGAACGATGCCGAAACGACAATCGTCGTGAAATCCGTGCTGCACAAGGCATCTGATCAGGATCAGCCACCCATGCGATTTCAGATTCGCGTTACACAACGAATGCGCACGACGAAGAAACTCCGGTAACGGCGGCAAACTCGAGGCAGAGAAAGTGCCGCCCTCCCTTCAATCTCCTCTTCTGTCATAGTCCGCTCATTCTCCTTCGGGTAGATTAGGGACGTGAAACTCGTCCATCTCGCCGATCTTCACGTCGGCTTCCGCCAGTATCACCGACTCACTCTGCGCGGGATGAATCAGCGCGAGGCGGATATTGAGGGCACCTTCCAGCGCGCGGTTGACCTGGTTATACGGATTGCGCCTGATCTGGTCGTGATCGGCGGGGACATATTTCACACGGTTCGCCCAATGAATCCCGCCATCGTGCACGCGTTCACGCATTTCGCGCGCATGCGCCGAGAGCTACCGGACGTTCCAATCATCATGGTCGCTGGAAATCATGACCAACCGCGTTCTACTGAGACCGGCAGCATCCTCGCGCTCTTCGAGGAGCTCGACATCGACGTCGCCCATGCCGCACCCAAAGAATTCATCTATCCCGAACGCGATCTTTTCGTTCTTGCCATTCCCGATCTCCCTGGGTCACGGCCGCAGCTGCTGCCCCCGCCAGGATACCGGCACAATGTCCTGCTGATTCACGGTGAGGTGGAAGGGGTGCTGCCGGCCGCCGCTCGTGTGGAACGCGCGGCTCTGGAGATTAAGCTGCGGGAACTGAATGCGAACAAGTGGTCGTATGTCGCCCTCGGTCACTACCATGTACACAAACAGATCGCCGCGAACGCCTATTACTCCGGCTCTCTCGATTATACCAGCACGGATCCATGGAGTGAACTCAGGGAAGAACGAGCACTCGGCCTGCCCGGAAAGGGTTTGATCGAGTACGACCTCGACACGGCCAAACACACCTTTCATCATCTGGATTGCAGCCGCTGTGTGGTCGACCTCCTTCCGCTGCTGGCACGAGGTATGTCGCCTAAGGAGCTGGACTTGGGGATCAAGGATCGCCTCGACGCCATCCCCGGCGGTATCGACAACGCGATCGTGCGGCTCGTCGTGCAGGACGTACCGCGGCACATTGGGCGCGAGCTCAACCATCGGCAGCTGCGCGAGTACAAGAGGCGCGCGTTCCACCTGAATATCGACCTTCGACGACCCGTCGTAACGAGAATGGTTTCCGGGGGTGCGCCCGGCCGGCGTCCAATGCTTGGCGATGTGCTTCGCACGTATCTTGGGCGCCGGCCGCTCGACAGCGCGCTCAACCGGGACGAGCTCATAAAGCTCGGAGTGCGGTATCTCGACTTGGCTGACGCCTCCGCGGTTGGAGTGCACTTCCTCGAGCAAGGGGGCGCGACAGCGGTTGGGCCGGCCGACGAAGAGACGCTCCCACTCTAGTGCGCCTGCACTCTCTCAGACTCGAAAACTTCCGTCAGCACGCGGACACGGAGATCGTCTTTCAATCGGGCCTCACCGGCATAATAGGGCCGAACGGCGCCGGAAAGAGCACAATTCTGGAGGGAATCGCCTGGGCTGTCTATGGC